>WYBA01000216.1 GCA_011526095.1 Myxococcales bacterium
CGGCGAGCCCCGTGTGATCGAGGCGACGTGCCGTGCCGGAGCAGAATGCGACGGTCACGGCACTAGTGGACGCGCTTGCCGCCCAGGGTGTCCTTCGGCTTCGGCGGCTTGACCAGCTTGTTGTTGATGTAGTCCTCGAGGACCTTCTTGCGAACGGGGAGGAACGCGTTGACGAGGGCGTCCGAGATCCGCCACCGCGAGACGCCGTCGACGACCTCGAGCTCGCGATCACTGACGTGGACGAAGCCGAGCGCGCTCGGCCAGGTCAGGCCGCCGCCGAGCGGCGCGCTGTTGCTGAGGCGGTGGCAGCCGGCGCACGTCGTCGTCATCGCGCGCGCGACGACGTCGTCGGGCGTGAGCGTCGAGCCGATCGCGGTCAGCTTCGCCTGGAGCGCCGTCCGCAGCGGGCTCGCCGACGTCCCGAGCTGGGCGAGGTAGTTGTTCTCCAGGCCGTTGGCCTGGGCCTGGCCGGTGTTGAACGTGTCCGGCAGGTCCAGGTCGATCTTCGCCAGCTCGGCGGCGGCGAGCGCGGGCACCTGCGCGACGAACGCGTCGCGCAGCGCGGCGGCGCGCGGGTGGACCGAGGTCGGATCGAACAGCCCGCCGTACGGGTTGCCCTTGACGGTCTGAGGCACCATCTCGAGCTTCGTGCACGCGCCGCCGGCGCACGTGCGCAGCAGCTTGAACTCGCGCAGCGACCACACCCGCGGCGAGGCGTCGGTCTGGAGGAACTGGTTGGTCCGGATCTGGCCGGCGCCAGTCGGTCCGCCGCCGAGGTGATCGACGTGGACCACGGGCGAGACGCTGGGGATGCCGTCGAAGTAGAACTCCTCGAGCTCGTCGGCGCGCGCCTCGAGGTCGTCCTCGGCGGTCAGGTCGGCCCAGAAGTTGACGATCTTGCGGCAGCCCTTGAGCCCCTGCTGTGGGTGCGGGTTGGCGAGCGCCATCTCGAAGATGACGAGGTTGCGCTCGGTCGTGATCGTCTGGCCCGACCGCTTGCCGTAGACGATGCGGTACTCCCCGCAGTTCGACGCGTCCGACGGCGTGAGATCGAACCGGTTGAACAGGCCGATCGGGACGTACTCGTCGGGGTTGGTGCCGGGGTCGGCGAACGGATCGACGGTGGCCTGGGCGCCCTCGGCGCGGCAGGTGTACGGGAACGTGTTGAGCGTCGGCTGCTCGAAATCATCGACCTCGTCGCCGCAGTGGGGGCCGGGATACAGCCCGGGCGCGAGGTTCTGCGTGTCCCACCACTGGTGGAACAGGTCGAGCGCGGTGAGGTCAGGCACGCCGCTCTGGGCGACGAGCTGATCGAGCACGCGCTCGAGCGGGAACCGCTCGAGGATCGGCAGCTCGGTGACGACGAGCGACCGCCGCGGATCCGCGACGAAGTCCGGGCCGCCGCCGCCACCGCCGCCGCCCGCGACGGCCGCGCGGTGCTCGCCGAGCGCGACGGGCTCGTCGGTCGCGACACACGCGGGCAGGAGTGTGAGCGCCGCGGCGATCGCCGCGCGCGCAGAGGTGGCCAGGTGCTGGCCGGAACCGGGGCAGAGCTGTCCCATCGCGTCATCCTTTCGAGACGAAGCTGCGAGGTCGTGCGACCTCGCCGTACGGCGCGCTCGGGCGGCGCGGGAGGCATTGCCCGAGGAGGCCAGCTCCTCAATCGACGATCCGCGCGCGTCGATCAAGAGGGGTCGCCGATCGCAAGCCGGCGCACGCGCGTGGCGCCGGAGTGGCGCGCGCGTCGGTGACCGACTGACGCGGGCGTGTCGGCCCGTCGGAGGCCGTGGCGTCGGGGAGGTCCCGCCTGTCGCAGGTGTCGCACGCGAGATGACACCGCCGCGGCGTTGAGCGCGCGCGGCGTTCGTGGCTACGCTGCGCGCACACGAGGAGGGAACGATGAGCGACGTGATCTACCGACCGGGGACGATCGTCTGGCGCGAGCTGATGACCACGGACGTCGACGCCAGCGTCCGGTTCTACAGCGAGCTGTTCGGGTGGAAGACGCAGGTGGCGCCGATGCCCGATGGGCAGCCGTACACGATGCTGATGGCGGGAGACGTCGGCGTCGCCGGCATGATGGCCGTGCCGATGCCGCAGATCCCGGCGTACTGGGGCGCCTACGTCTCCGTCGACGACGTCGACGCGACCGCGGCGAAGGCGACCGCCGCCGGCGGCACCGTGCTCGCCGGCCCGATGGCCGCGGGTGACTTCGGTCGGTTCGCGACGTTCGCCGATCCGCAGGGCGCGGTGATCTCGGCGTGGCGGTCCGCCGGCGGCGACGGGCCGGCGAGCGCGGCGCCGGGCGTCGGCGAGTTCTGCTGGGAGCAGCTCAACACCGCCGACCCGGCGGGCGCGTTCCCGTTCTACGCGGCGGTGTTCGGGTGGACGAAGAAGGCGTTCCCCGGCGGCGGCGAGCTCGAGGTGATGTCGTCGGGCTCGGCCGACGTCGCGTCGCTGATGCAGGCGCCGCCCGGCGCGCCGCCGCACTGGCTGTCCTACGTCGTCGTCGACTCGCTCGCCGGCGCGCACGCCCGCATCGCGCGCGGCGGCGGCAAGGTGCTGGTCGAGCGGATCGACGTGCCGACGATCGGCGCGATCGGCGTCGTGCAGGACAACGTCGGCGCGGTGATCGGCGTGTTCGAGGCGCCGCGGTAACGCGGAGGCCGCGGCCCGCGCGTCAGCGGTGGTTCGCCACGGTCGGCACCTCGACCCCGCCGGAGGCCTGCAGCGCGATCGCCGCGGGGTGGGCGCGGTAGTGGGCGCGCACCGCGCGGGCGAGCGCGACCTTCGCGGCGTCGGTGACCGGCGAAGGCGACGCGTCCGGCAGCGCGGCGACGATCGCGTCGAGCAGCTCGCCCTGCGGCGCCGGCAGGCGGTCGCGCCAAGATGCGAGCAGCGCGCGATCGACGTGCGATGGCAGCGATCCGAGGATCCCGACGTCGTTCTGGTCGTGGATCAGCAGCCCGGAGGTGGTGCCGCGATCGAGCGTGAGCACCTGGAACAGGTACAGCGTGTGATACGCGAGCTGGCGCGCGCGGTCGTCGGTGCTGACCGAGGCGGCGCCCGGCGTCGCGCGCGCGAGCCACCCGGCGAGCAGTCGCACGTACGTCGAGGTGGCGGCCTCGCCGACGCGCCGGGCGAGCGCCTCGTCGGCCGCGGGATCCTCGGTCGCGAAGTCCTCGAGGTAGAAGTGGGTGACGCCGCGGTGGCGACCGAGCGCGGGGATCCAGAAGTAGCGATCGCCCTGGGCCGCCGCGGTCGCGTACTGGGACGGCGCGGCGTCGCGCAGCGCGGCGGTGAACGCGGCCGTGTCGGCGTCGTCGGGGATCGACGGGTTGAGGTCCGCCATCAGCCGCCAGTAGGCGCGGCCGGCGCGCAGCTCGGTCCAGCTGAGGTGGATGTGGACGCTCGGCGCGCGCGGCGCCGCCGGGTGGATGATCGTCGACAGCGCGGTGGCGGACGCCAGCGCGCGCGTCGGCTCGTCGTCGTAGTGGACCTGCGAGACGTTGATCGACGCGCGATCGAACACCGGGGTGTCGCCGATGCCCAGGCGCGTCCCGCCGCCGTGGCGCCCGTCGTCGCGCAGCCAGCTCACCGGCTCGAACCGCGCCGGGCGGCCGGCGGCGGCGGACGCGGCCTCGAGGCCGCGGGCGAACCCGGCCTGGAGCCACTCGACGAGGGCGAGGGCGCGGGCGGCGCCGGCGGAGGTGGCGCGGACAGGCGACGCGATCACGCGCGCACGATAACAGAGCGCACGGTGCGGCGCGCGTCACGTGCGCCGGCCGTGCGATGGCAGTAGCGTGCCGACATGATCCGTACGCGCGCCGCGGCGTCGTTGCTCCTGCTCCTGGTCGCCTGCGGTGGCGGCGGCGGGGACGATCGTCCCGACGCGGCGCCGCCCGTCGGCGATCCGGACTTCGACGACACGGCGGCGTACGTCGAGGTCCAGCACCGCACCTATGATGAGGGCGGCAGCCTGTCGATCGTCGGGTACCTCGTGACCGAGGCGCCGATCTGGCCGTACGAGGTCGAGGCGCCGGTGGGGCCGTGCCGGTTCGCGCTGCGCACGCCGCAGGACTGCGGCTTCGACTGCGACGGCGTGTGCGTCGGGGACACGTGCGTCGCGCAGCCGCTGGTGCAGCCGGCGGGGACGATCACGGTCACCGACGGCGAGGCGACGCGCACGGTCGCGTTCGGCGACGCCGGCTACGCGCACTTCGAGCAGGCGCTGCCGTTCGCCCCGGGCGCGACGATCACGGTATCCGCGCCCGGCGACGTGTTCGGGGCGTTCTCGCTCGCCGCCGCGGCGCCCGCGCCGTTGACCCACACCAACCAGGACGAGCTGGTGCTCGAGGTCGGCGAGCCGCTGGTGTTCCGCTGGACGCCGAACGACCCGGGCAGCCGGCTCCGGCTCACGCTCGGCGCGGACCTCGGCCACGCGCGCTACCGCTCGGCGCTGCTCGAGTGCGACGTGCCCGACGAGGCCGGCGAGGTCGCGATCCCGCAGGTGCTCGTCGACCGGCTCGCCGACGGCGCGCTGTGGTCGTGCGGCGACTGCTTCTCGCAGTCGATGCGGCGCTACCGCAAGGCGCGCGGGACGGCCGGCGCGCTGCCCTTGACCCTGTGGGTCACCGATCTCGAGACCCCGTACCTGCAGCCGCCGCCCTGATCGACACGGAATTCTGAGGTCGCGGACCGCCGCGCGTGGCGCAACCGGGCAGAACGACGACCCTAGCGGCGCCGGCTCGACGCTGGCACGCGGCGTGCTGTGGGTGGAGTCGCTACCATGACGCGCCTCTGGCTGCCGCTCCTCCTCGCGCTCGCCGCGTGCTCCGACGGGCCGGATCCGGCGTGCGACGACGCGCCGCTGCCGTCGCGCGCCGAGCTGCGCTGCGAGGCCGAGTTCCTCGCCCAGGCGGCGCGCCCGCGCGACGAGGCGCTGCCCGGTGCGCGCACGATCAAGACCGTGCTCGACCAGGCGTCCGACGACGCGCTGTACTTCGTCGACACCAACGCCTACCCGCTCCACATCAACTTCGCGATCGACCAGCTCGGCTGGCCGCCCGCGGCGTCGTTCGCCGAGCAGTACTTCTCGCCGCAGCGCCGGTTCCTGCTCGGCGCCGTCACCCACTACGAGGGGCCGGACGTGATGGTGTGGGAGATCGGTCCGTACGACACGATGTCGCTCGACGGGATCGTCAAGTCGTACGACGCGATCCACGCCGCGGTGTACTTCCGCGACCGGCTCTACTTCCACCCGACGTCGGAGGCGCAGGAGGCGCTGGTCGCCGAGCTGCCCGAGCGCGTCGCGGTGATCACGACCGACGAGCTGTGGGCCGGGATCGACTACCAGCCGCTCAACCTCGGCGAGACCTACGCCCAGGTCCACGTCCTGACCGCCGACGAGCTCGCCACGACGTACGTCGGGCCGCGCGAGATCGCCGTGCTCGATCGCGTGCCGAACGACCTGTCGGTCGTCGCCGCGGTCGTCACCGAGGAGTTCCAGACGCCGCTGTCGCACGTCAACGTGCTGTCGCAGCAGCGCGGCACGCCGAACATGGGGCTGCGCGGCGCGCAGGCGACGTTCGCGCCGTACGACGGCCGGTGGGTGCGGCTGCGGGTCGGCGCGTTCGAGTGGGAGGTCGAGGAGGTCACCGCCGACGAGGCCGAGGCATGGTTCGACGACCACCGCCCGCCCGTCGCGGAGGTCCCCGAGCCGGACTACACCGTCGACGCGATCCTCGACATCGACCTGGTCGACCTCGACGATCTCCCGGCGGTCGGCGGCAAGGCCGCGCACTACGGCGAGCTGCGGGACATCGGCGGCGCGGTGCGGATCCGCGACGCGATCGTCATCCCGGTCCGCTTCTACCGCGACTTCCTGGTCGAGCACGGGTTCGACGTCCGGATCGCGGCGATGCTGCAGGACGAGGCGTTCCGCGGCGACGGGCTGGTCCGCCAGCAGATGCTCGCGGACCTCCGCGCCGACATGCTCGCCGCGCCGATCGCGCCGTCGACGCTGGCCGCGGTCGAGGCGTTCCTCGAGTCGTCGTTCCCGGCGACGCGGATGAAGTTCCGGTCGTCGACGACGGCCGAGGATCTGCTGCGCCACAGCGGCGCCGGGCTCTACGACTCGAAGTCGGGGCAGGTCGGCGATCCCGAGCGGCCGGTCGACGTCGCGATCAAGACGGTGTGGGCGAGCGTGTGGAACTTCCGCGCGTTCGAGGAGCGCAGCTACGTCGGGATCGATCACCTCGGCATCGCGATGGCGGTGCTCGCCAACCCGTCGTTCGGGGCCGAGGACGCCAACGGCGTGGCGATCACCGCCAACATCTACGAGCCGGTGCTCGGCGGCGTCGAGGCGTTCTTCATCAACGCGCAGGTCGGCGAGGAGAGCGTCGTCGAGCCCGAGCCGGGCGTGACGTGCGACTCGCTGCTCTACCACTACCTGTACCCGAACCAGCCGGCGACGTACTACGCGCATTCGTCGATCGCCTCGCCGGTGTTGACGCGCGAGCAGCTGTTCGAGCTGGGGCGCGCGCTGTGGCAGATCCGCGAGCACTTCGCGTCGATCTACGACCCGCCCGAGGGGTACGCGCGGATGCCGATGGACGTCGAGTGGAAGCTCGACGGCGGCGAGATCTGGGTCAAGCAGGCCCGCCCGTACCCGGGGCGCGGCCGATGAGCGAGGTGAAGATGTCGATCGAGCGAGCGATGAGGTGGATCGCCACGGCGTGCGTCGTCGCGGCGTGTGGCGGCGGCGCGGGCGAGCCCGACGCCGGCGACGACGATCGCCCCGACGGCGGCGCCGGCGAGGCCGCGCCGGAGTCGGCCGGGCTGATCGAGGTCGTCGAGGCGAGCTGGACCTACGACGACGGCGCGGGCGGCGAGTTGGTGAGCCGGTGGTCCCAGGTGACGGCGCGGTTCTACGACGGCCTGCCGCCGGCGTTCCATCAGATCGAGGCCGAGGCGGGCGACTGCGTGCTGCGGCGCTACACGCCCGCGGCGTGCACGCCCGGGTGCGCCACCGGGCTGTGCGTCGATCCCGGCGTGTGCGAGCCGTGGCCGACGCGGCGATCGGCCGGGACGCTCACCCTCGGCGGGGCGCGCGAGGCGGTGACGATCGTGCCGCAGGACGGCTACTACGCCACCAGCGAGCCGCTGCCCGAGGACCTGTTCGCCGACGACGCGCGGCTGACCGCCGCGCTCGCCGGCGCCGACGTCCCGGCGACGACGCTGGCGGCCGACGCCACCGCGCCGCTCGCCGCGGCGATCGAGCACGGGCGGATCGAGATCCCGTACCCGGCGGGGCAGGACTTCGTGGTGGCGTGGACGCCTGCGGGCGCCGGCGGCCGCGTCCGGCTCACGCTCAACGCCAACAACCAGGGACACGGCATGCCGTACGCGGCGATCCTCGAGTGCGACGTCGCCGACGCCGCGGGCGAGGTCGCGATCCCCGCGGCGCTGCTCGACGCGTTCCCCGAGACCCTGGCGTGGACGGTGTGCGCGGGCTCGGACTGCCCGCCGTCGACGCTGCGCCGCTACCACCACGCACGCGTCGACGTCGGCGGCGGCGACGAGGTCGTGCTGGTCGTCGGCAGCCAGGTCAACTTCGGCGTCGACCACGTCCTGGAGTAGCGGCGTGGCGGCGCTGGCCACCGCGGTGGCCGCGTTGCCGATCGCAACGTCCAGTGGGAGCGAAACGCCTGCGGTTTCGCCCGGATAGATGGGCGCGGTCGCGGCACGGCGCGTGCTGTTCGGGGGAGCATGTCGCTCCCACGCACCGCCGCGCGCCTCGCCACCGGCTCCCTCGCCCTGACCGCGGCGCTCGCCGCCTGCGCCGACGATCCGGCCGGTCCGGCCGGCGAGCCGCCGGTCGCCTCGACCGAGGACGCCGTCGTCGTCGACAGCGCCACCCAGCTCACCTGGGTCCGCCGCGTCCACGACCGCGTCGTCGACGGGGCCAGCGGCCCGGCGCTCGAGGTGACGATCCACGCCGACGGCGCCGGCACGGCGCGGATGGTCGGCGTCCACGCCTCGATCGACGGCGGGCCGTGGCAGGACGTCGCGGCCACCCGCGTCGCCGGCCGCAACACCGCGACCGACGTGTGGACGGCGACGGTGACGCGGCCGGGCGGCTTTACCTCGATCGAGTACGTCGTGTGGGGCCAGCCGGCGGGCGCGGCGCGGCGCTGGGACAGCCGCGGCGGCGCGAACTACCGCACCGCGGCGCGCCGCCCGGTGGCGTGGGCCGGGCATCGCCGCGACGGCGCGGCGCTGATCGTCGACCTCGACGTCGAGAACCGCGCCTACGACAAGCAGTGCGCGGCGATCTACACCGGCGACGACTGGATGCGCTCGCAGTACACCGCCGCCGGCAGCTACGTCGGTCCGACCGGCCGCGCCGGGATCGAGCGGTGGCAGGTGCGGATCGAGGACGCGCCGATGAGCGGCGTCACCGTCGATCGCGCCGCGGTCGTCGAGTACGCCGTGACGTGCAGCTTCGGCGGCGGCGCGGCGTTCTGGGACAGCAACCTCGGCGGCAACTTCCGCGAGGAGCGCGCGGCCGCGCCGGTGACGGCGTGGTCGACGCCGTTCGCCGCCGCGCTCGACGTCGAGGTCGCGCCCGACGGGACCGTGTTCGCGCTGTCGACCAGCGATCCGCCGTCCGGCGCCGCGCCGGGCTCGCGCCGCTGGGTCACGGTCTACGGCCCCGACGGGGCGTGGCGCGGCGTCGTGACGCTGCCGGCGGACGCCGAGCGCATCACCCACGTCGCGAGCGCCGGCCTGCTGATCGCCGAGGTGTGGACCGCCGACGGCAACCAGGTGCGGCGCGTCGCGATCGATCACGACGGCGACGTCGCGTGGGATCACACCGCGGCGCGCGGATCGATCGTCGCGACCTCGGGCGCGGCGTTCCTGGTGGCGAACGGCGCCGTCGCGCGGCTCGGCGCCGCGGCGCCGGCGCTGGTGCCGTGCGTCGAGCCCGTCGTGTCCCCGTCGGGGATCGCGGCGTGCCTCGACGCCGAGGGCGGCGCGACTGTGGTCGTCGACGTCGACACCGGCGCGACGGTCGCGACGCTCCCGCTGGGCGAGCCGTACGCGATCAGCGACGACGGCGCGGTCGTCGTGATCGGCGCCAGCGACCCGATGGCCGGCTCGTACCTGACGGAGCTGGTGGCGTACCGCCTCGACGGCGCCGTCGCGTGGCGGCGCGATGGCCTCGCGCTCGTGCCGGACCACGCATGGGGCGGCCCGCGCACCGCCGGCGACTGCACCAACCACGCGTTCGCCGACGTGCTCGGGTTCACCGACCAGCCCGGCAGCCCGGAGGCGGGCGAGCCGCGCGTCCGGCTGCTCGACGTCACGACCGGCGTCGAGCTGCGCAGCGAGCCGATCGCGGGCGGGTCGGTGCAGGCGTGCCCGGCCGAGGACGGTCGGTTCTACTGGAACCCGTCGTACATGCGCTACGGCAAGTGGGCCTACGCGCTCGGGCGCGACGACGCGGCGATCGACTACCTCGACGTCGGCCTCAACGGGCAGGTCGCGGGCCACGCCGATGGCGGGCGCGTCGCCTACGTCCAGAAGCCCTACGTGGCGTGGAGCGGCACGACGCCGCAGCCGCGGCTGGTCGTGCGCGACCCGGGGCGCGAGCGGTTCTCCGACTACGTCGAGGTCCCGGCCGGCGCGTCGGCGCCGCTGGTCGACGCCGCGGGCGACCACGTCGTCGTCGTGGTCGGGGGCGCGCTGACCCGGCTCGGCCTGTGACGGCGGCGTGACGCCGCGTCGCGCCGCCAGCGCTGGCCGCGGCGCGCGCCGTCGAGTAACCATGGTCCGTGGCCGTGCTCGACTGGATGGCGACGCACCAGGCGGCGGTCGTCGCGATCGCGGGCGCGGTCATGGCGGTCGCGGCGACGGCGCACGTGCTGGTCGTGCCGCGGCTGCCGCGCAGCGCCGCCGGGTGGCTGGCGCTGATCTGGCTGTCGCCGATCCTGGGTCCAGTGCTGTACGTGCTGCTCGGGATCAACCGGATCGAGCGCAAGGCGGCGAGCCTGCGGGCCGAGGCCGGGGCGCCCGACGACGCTCCCGGCGAGCCCGCACCGCCGCCGGTCGCGCTCGACGGCGCCCCCCACCTCGCGGCGCTGGCGAGCGCGGGCGACCGGGTGATCCGCCGCGCGCTCGCGCCCGGCAACCGCGTCGAGCCGCTCGTCGACGGTGACGAGGCGTTCCCCGCGATGCTCGAGGCGATCGCGGGCGCGCGGGCGTCGGTCACGCTGCTGTCGTACCTGTTCGACGGCGACGAGGTCGGGCAGCGGTTCGTCGACGCGCTCGCCGCGGCGAGGGCGCGCGGCGTCGAGGTGCGGGTGCTGATCGACGCCGCGGGCGTGCGCTATCACCGCCCGCGCGCGAGCGACCTGCTGCGCCGGGCCGGCGTGCCCGTCGCGCTGTTCCTGCCGATCCGCCGCGCGTTCCCGCGCTACTGGAACCTGCGCAACCACCGCAAGGTGCTCGTCGTCGACGGCGTGCGCGCGTTCACCGGCGGCGTCAACGTCCGCCGCCACCACTGGCTGGCGCTGTCGCCGCCGGAGCCGGTGCACGATCTCCACTTCGCGCTCGAGGGGCCGGTCGTGGCGCAGCTGCAGCGGGTGTTCGTCGACGACTGGGAGTTCACGACCGGCGAGCACCTGCACGGCGCGCCGTGGTTCGCGCCGCTGGCGTCGTGCGGCGAGGTCGCCGCGCGCGTGATCACCGAGGGGCCCGACGACGAGAGCGATCCGCTGCCGTGGACGATCCTCACGGCGCTCGCGGTGGCGCGCCACCGGGTCCGCGTCGTCACGCCGTACTTCCTGCCCGACCCGCCGTTCGTCGCCGGGCTCGAGGTCGCGGCGCTGCGCGGCGTCACCGTCGACGTCGTCATCCCCGAGCGGACCAACTTCGGGTTCGTCGACGCCGCGGTGCGCGGCGGGCTGTGGCAGCTCCAGGACCACGGCGTCCGGATCTGGCGCACGCCCGCGCCGTTCGATCACGCCAAGCTGATGACCGTCGACGGCCAGTGGACGCTGCTGGGGTCGGCGAACTGGGATCCGCGGTCGATGCGGCTCAACTTCGAGCTCGACGTCGAGGCCTACGACGCCGCGCTCACCGCGCGGGTCGACGCGCTGATCGACGCGCGGATCGCGCGCGCGGCGCGGTTCGATCGCGCCGAGCTCGACCAGCGGTCGCGGCTGCGCCGCCTCGCCGACGGCGCCGCGAACGTGATCCAGCCGTACCTGTGAGGCGGCGCGGGGCGGCCAGCGCCGCGACGGTCAGTTGACCGTCAGCGCGCCGAGCTGCGCGGTGTCGAGCACGAGCCCGCCGTTGCTGCCCGCGCCGTCGAGGTCGCAGTACGTGTGGTTCAGCCCGCCGTCGCGGCTGAACCGGAACGCGTAGGAGAACGACCCGGCGGTGGGCACGGTGAGCGTGCCCTGGTACTCGTCGTCGTTGCCGACCTGGACGTTGTACGTCGCGGGGGAGAACCGCCAGCCCGCGGTCGTCGCCGGCGACGTCGCCGCCGGGCCGTAGCCCACCTCGGCGAGCACGCTGCCGTCGGCCCCGGCGGCCTCGGTGACGCCGGCCTCGAAGATCCGGCCGTAGATCGTCTCCGTCGCGGTCGCGGCGGCGACGGTGATCGTCGCGGGGAACTGGAGGATGCAGTAGTCCGCCTCGTCGGCGGTGTCGGTCTCGTTGAGCGCGCCGGTGAACGTCCAGCCGTCGTTGAGCGTGAAGCTGTCGCCGCCGCGGTCGGCGGTGTTGGTGTACACGACGTCGCCGCGGCCGACCGTCCCCGTCGGCACGTTGCACGTCACCGACGTCGGCGTGCCGTTGAAGTTGCAGCCGGTCGCGGCGACCCCGGCGAACGTGATCGTCGCGGAGAAGCCGAGGTCGGTCCCCGTGATCACGACGCCGGTCGTGGTGACGGTGGCGAGCCCCTCGTCGATCGACAGCGACGCGATCGTCGTGTCGACCGGCTGGTTGACCAGGCCCGGGCTCGGGCTCGGGTCTGCGACGAAGTCGACCGCGTTGGCGCCGGTGTCCTCGCTGACCAGGTTGCGCGCGAGCGAGACGCCCTGGTTGGCGTCGATCGCGGCGCTGGTCTCGACGAGCGGGAGGGCGTCGGTGCTGTCGACGAGCACGTCGAGCTGATCGGTCCCGGCGTAGGCGAGGGCGTCGACGTAGGACAGCGCGCCGCCGATGTCGAGCAGCAGCTGCGCGGCTTGCGAGCCGTTCTCGGGGTCGAACGCGGCCTGGGCGTCGCGGCGGGTCGCCGGCACGATGAGGCTGTCGCCGCCGGTGTTGTCGGCGATCACGAACAGGCCGTCCGGGCGGAGCCGCGCGTTCGCCAGCAGGTCGCCGATCAGGTGGTTCGGCCCGTCGAGGTTGCCGGCGGTCGCGCCGTCGGTCTCGACGAAGCGGATCCGCAGGTCCGCGACGCGCGCGCCGCCCGGGCCGGAGAGCTCGATGAACGTCCTGCGCGCGTCGGCGGTGTCGGCGCCGATCGCGCCGTCGTAGACGAGCTCGTTGATCACGACCGCCGTCGGCGCGCACGACTGGTTCGCCGCGCCCGCGGTGTCGAACAGGCGGAACGTGGTGCACCAGTTCGCGCCGTCGCCGTTGTCCGTGGTGTTCAGGCGCGTCGGATCGAGCTGGGTCGAGACCCCGACGACGCCCGGGAACGCGTTCGGGGCGTCGAACGGGACGTCCAGGTTCGTGTGGAAGTTGCCGGTGAAGTCGACGACGTCGAGCGTCGCGGCGGCGGCGTTGCGCAGCACCAGGCTGTCGCCGGTATCGGCGATCTCGAACGTCGTGCCGGGGTCGCCGTAGACGAACGCGGCGCCGGGCGGGATGTCGGCGGGGTCGGCCGGGTTGGGGACGCCGTAGGCGTACCCGCCCGCCGGGATCATCACGGGGCCGGTGCCGGTCGGGTTCGACGCGGGGCGGATCGTCGCGACCGCGGCGGCGCCGTTGGTGATCGTGCCGCCGCCGAGGTCGCCGTCGACCACGCCGGGGTTGTAGACCTCGATCAGCTCGCCGGCGTTGCCGGCCTCGCCGAGCGCGACGAACTCGGTGATCACGGCCTCGGCGATGTCGCCGGTGCCGCCGACGCAGTCCAGCGTCGCGTCGCAGGTCTGGCCGGGGTCGCAGTTGTCGTCCTCCTCGGTCGACGTGCAGCCGGTGAACGGCGTGCACACGTCGTCGGTGCAGCCGACCGTGTCGTCGCACGCGGCGTGGTCCGCGGTGTAGGCGCAGCCGGTCGTCTCGTCGGCGCCGACCGCGTCCGGGTCGCACACGTCGGCGGTGGTGCACGCCTGGCCGTCGGCGCACGCGGCGTTGTCGGCCTGCTCGAGGCAGCCCTGGACGGCGTCGCACACCGGCTCGGTGCAGCTCGCGCCGTCGACATCGTCACAGGCGGTGTCGTCGGTGGTGTGGGTGATGTCGCCGGTGGCCGGGTCGCACGCGTCGATCGTGCACGCGACCTCGTCGTCGATGTCGACCGGGGTATGGGTGACGTCGCCGGTGGCCGCGTCGCAGGCGTCGGTGGTGCAGGCGTCGTCGTCGTCGATCGCGGCGAGCGGCGTGTGCGAGACGCCGGTGACCGGGTCGCAGGCGTCGGTGGTGCAGGCGTCGTCGTCGTCGACGTCGACGGGGGTGTGCGAGACGCCGGTGGCCGGGTCGCAGGCGTCGGTGGTGCAGGCGTCGTCGTCGTCGACGTCGACCGGGGCGTTCGAGCACTCGCGCGAGATGCAGGCGTCCTCGGTGCACGCGTCGCCGTCGTCGCACTCGGACGCCGTCGTGCACTCGGCGTCGTCGTCACCGGGAGAGTCGTCGCCGCAGCCGATGGCCACGAGCGACAGCAGCGCGATGCAGGTCCACCTCTTCATCGGCGCATGATACGCGGCTTCCGACGCGCCGGGGCGACCGCGTCATCTGACGCGCGCCAGGCGCGCGTCATCGCCGGGCGCGGGTCACTCGAACGACGCGCCGACCAGGGTCACCGCGGCGTCCATGGCGAGCACGCACGCGGCCGGCTCGGCGCTGCAGTTCGCGGTGCTCCACCCGGCGAACGAGTCCGCCGGGTGCGTGTCGACGGGCAGCAGCGTCTGCTCGCTGCCCGGCGGCGCGGGCCACGCGCAGTCCCCGGGCGTGTTGTTCGTCCCGACGCACTCGACGTCGAGCGGGCTGACCACGACCTTGCCGCGACCCTGGACGATCACGCGCAACACGGTCGGCGCGGCGTCCGCGGGGCTCGTTGCGTCCGGTGGCGGGGCGTCGTCGGTGAGCGTCGCGTCGTCGGTGAGCGTCGCGTCGTCGGCGCCAGCGTCGGGGCGCGCGCCGCAGCCCGCGGCGAGCTCGGCGGACGCGACGCACCAGCCTTCGGCGCACACCTGGCCGCCGGCGCAGTCGCCCGGCGCGCCGCATGTGACGGCGCAGTCGGTGACCTCGGGGCGGTAGCAGCTGGCCGCGGCGAGCGCGGCGAGCGCGGCGGCGCGGCTCAGAACGCCCACGTGACCACCACCTCGCCGCCGCCGCGGGCCGGCACGATCGCGGCGCGCTCGCTGCGCCAGCCGAGGGTGTAGAGCACGGCGCCAGCGGCGACGGCGACGCCGCCGGTGACGAGCAGCGCGGCGCCGCGCGTCCCGGCGCGCCGGCCGCGGGCGTCGATCTCCTCGAGGTCCGCCCACGTCGCGCCGTCGCGGTATGCCTTCGAGACGTCGTCGGCCGCGCGCGCGGCGTCGAGGGAGAAGTAGCCGCCGACGAGGAGCACGACGCCGCCGGTGGCCGCGGTCGCGATCCCGGCGAGGCGCAGCGTGCGGGCGCGGCGCGGGGGTGCGGGCGCGGCGGGGCCGACTCCGTCCCCGACTCCGCCTCCGACTCCGCCACCGACTCCGTCTCCGTCACCGCCTCCGACTCCGTCTCCGACTCCGACTCCACCACCGACTCCGTCACCGACTCCGACTCCGTCTCCGTCGTTGTGCCACTCCAGCTCGTGTGGCCTGGCGTTCGCCGCGAGCTGCTCCTGCTCGCAGGTCGCGATCGCCGCGAGGTGCTGCTCGGCCAGCGCGCGGTGCTTCGACGCCGGCGCGAGCCGCAGGAAGTTGCGGTACATCAGCGCGGCCGTGACGCAGTCCCCGTGCAGCCGGTAGGCCTGCCCGAGGTTGAACAGCAGCCCGGGGCGCGGATCGAGGCGGTAGGCCTCGCGGAACCCCGCGATCGCCTCCGCGTACTCGCCGAGGTCGAAGTGGCGCTGGGCGCGCTCGACGATCGCGCGAGCGTCGGGCGCGGCGTCGTCGTCCGCGCGCGCGGTCGACGTCGCGACGGCGACGAGGGCGCACAGCGCGAGCGAGCCGGCGCGCCGCATCACTCGAACGGGTCGATCGTGCCGTCTGGGTCGACCCGATCGGCGGGCGCGCGGGGGACGCCTCGCCGGGGCGTGCGCCGCTCGACCCGGTCGAGCCGGAGGTCGAGGGCGGTGGTGGCGCCGACGTCGACGTCGATCGTGCGCCTGACGGTGGTGTGGCCGCGCGCGTCGACGACGACCTCGTGGCGGCCCGGCGTCACGTCGCGGCGGACCCGCCCGTCCACGACCGGGACCTCGACGCCGTCGAGGTGGACGCGCGCGCTGGCCGGCGTGACCGCGAGCTCGAGGCGGGTCACCGCGGGCGCGGGCGCCGCGCGCGGGTCGGGAGCCGTCGCGGCGGGCGCCGAGCCGGCGGCGGGCGCTGGAGCCGCCGCGGGCCTCGAGCCGCGATGGTCGCGCGTGCCCATCAGGACGATCGCGGCGATGACGGCGACGGTGACGACCGCGCCGGCGACGAGCCAGCGCCAGCCGTGGCGCGCCGCCTGCCGGTCGAGCGGCGCCGGCGCCGGCATCGGCAGCGGCGTCGGCGTCGGCGTCCGGACGCGCTCCACCGGCGTCGAGCGCTCGGCGCCGGCGTACCCCGGCTCGGCCACCACGTGCTGGCCGCTGCCGCGCGCGCGCACGGGGCTCGAGCGCGCGGCCCCCGCCGCGAGCGGCGCGACCGACGGCAGCGTGTCGAGCAGCCCGCGCTCGCCGCCCGCGAGCGGCGGCGGCAGGCTGCCGGCGGCGAGGCGGTGGCGCTGCGAGCGGACGCGCTCGACGTCGGCCCGCACCGCCGTCAGCGTCTCGACCACCACCGCCAGGGGCGGCCGCTCGGCCGGGTCCTTGGCCAGCATCCGGAGCAGCAGCGCCTCGAGCGCCGGCGGGATGTCCGGCCACACGTCGCTCGGCGGCGGCACCGGCTCGCGCAGGTGCATCGTGATCAGGTCCGCGACGTTGTCGGCGGTGAACGGCGGCGCCTCGAGCAGCAGCTCGTACGCGATCGCGCCGAGCGAGTAGATGTCGGTCCCGGCGTCGACCGGCTTGCCGCGCGCCTGCTCCGGCGAGATGTACTGCGGCGTCCCGATCAGCACGCCCGAGCGCGTGACCGTGCCGGCCGACAGGCCCGGCGCCGACAGCTTGGCGATGCCCCAGTCGACGAGCTTCACCTGCGGGCCGTGGTGCGTGTCCGCGATGAGGATGTTGTCGGGCTTGAGGTCGCGGTGGATCACGCCCGCGGCGTGGGCCGCGGTGAGCGCGCTGCAGATCTGCAGCAGCAGGTCGAGCCCGTCGGCGACGAGCACGCGGCCCGCGTCGAGGCGCTCGGCCAGCGTGCTGCCACGCAGCAGCTCCATCACCAGGTACGGGCGGCCATCGGCGAGCCGGCCGATGTGGAAGATGTCGACGATGTTGGGGTGCCCGATCTGGTTGACGACGCGCGCCTCCTGGACGAAGCGCTCGCCGCCGAACTCGGTCGCGCACAGGGCGGCGCGGATCACCTTGATCGCGGCCTGCTTGCCGATCTCCGCGTGCAGCGCCGCGTAGACCGTGCCCATCCCTCCCTCACCGATCTTGGCCTGCACGACCCAGTCGCCGAGCCGTGTCCCGGGCGCGAGGTCCGGGTCCAGCGACAGCGGCGACCCGAGCGGGCGGGTCGCGGGGCGGCTCTCGGGCGGGGACTCGGCCATTCGCGTGTCCTACATAAGACACCTGACTCGCCGATCCCCCGGAACACAACGGATATTGTTGCTCCCCGATCACAACGGAGAATGACTCGGTGTGGATCGCTACGGAATGCACATGACTCGTGAACTCCCCCGCCAGTGACTCTCGGGTCGCTGGCTCACCCGTCGCCGCGCCTGCCCCGCGGTCGCTCACATGAAGTTGCGCGTGTGCAGCGACGACAGCGCCTCGGCCTCGCCGGTGGTGAACCCGAGGCGGCGCAGCCGCTGCTGGCGGCCGGCGTCCATGTCCTGGCTCAGCGCCACGACCGCGGCGTGGCCGCGTCGCAGCGCGGCCGCGTCCCAGCCTCCGGCGGCGAGCAGCACGAGCGCGTCGAACACCTCCTCGTTGAGCCCGGCGGTCCCGGCGAGCGCGGCGTGGCGGCGCTCGACCGCCGACGCCAGCCGCGCGCGCAGCGTCGGCTCCTCGGCCGCGTGGCGCGCCAGGTGCGCCAGCCCGAACGCGACGTGGCGCGCCTCGTCCTGGGCGGCGAGCCGCGCGACCTCGCGCGTCGTGGCGTCGGGCGCGTGATCGCGCAGGAACCACAAGAGCGACAGGAACGTCCCCTCGCCCAGCACGGACAGCAGGAACGCGGCGAGCGCGAAGTCCGGTTCCCGGACGAGCGTGGCGAGCGAGGCCTGGCCCCCTTGCGTCGACAGCCCCAGCGCGTCGCGGCGCAGCGCGCCACGACGGGTGAACACCTCGATGTGGCGGGCCTCGTCGGCGCACTGGATCGCGAGCAGCTGCATGACCTCGCGGAAGTGCGGGTGGAGCTGCGCCAGGAACCGCGCCGGGACGATCAGCGCCGCGGTCTCGTTCTCGATCAGGTAGGTCATCACCTGGACGATCGCGTCCTCGACCTCGGGCGGGTGCGGCGCCGGCGCGTCCCACGGGATCGCGGTCGCGGGGTCCCACTGCGCCGCGGCGGCCTGGGCGTACAGCCGCGCGGCCTCGTCGGCCCACACGACGCGGCGGTCGCACAGCGGGAAGTCGAGCCCGGCGGCCCCGGCCTCGACCGTGGCGCCGCGCGCGGCGAGGCCCCACCTCGCCGGTGGGTGGTCGACGATCGCGCCAAGCGCGCGCGGGTCGACCGCCCCGGCGCGCTCGGCGCCGCGCCACCGCCCGACCACGGCGCCGCCGCGGCGCACGTCGGCGACGTACGTCGCGCCGGTCGTGTCGACGGGGGCGACCGCGTGACCCTGCGCCCGGCACCACGCGTCGAGATCGATCGCCAGCGTCGGCGCGCGGCCGCGCACCCGCACCACGCCGCCGACGTCGACGCCGGCGAGCGCGCGCTTGACCAGCAGGTGGGCGCCCTCGTCGAGCCCGAGGTCGCCCAGCTCGACGGCCGCGGCGGTCACGCGGCGACCCGCGCCAGCCACGGCTCGAGGTAGCCGGTGCGGTCGATCGCGCGGGACAGCAGCTCGTAGCCGGTGGTGCGGCCCGGGCGCCACGCCTTGAGCCCCTCGAGATCGAGCAGCGACCGCACGGAGGGATCGTCGTACGACATCGCCAGCAGCAGCTCGGTGAACCGCGCGATCGACCCGGCGGGCGCGTCGTCGAGCACGGTCATGTTGCAGTGATCGTAGGCGCCGGTCCGCGCGATCACCCGCAGCGCGCCCGGCGGGACGACCCCCTCGCGCGCGAACACGAGGTGGTTGCCGTCGAGCAGGCACGCGGCGTCGACCTTCCCCGCGAGCAGCGCGCGCACCGCGTCGCGCTCGCCGCCGACGTGGTCGCCGTGCTTGCCGACGAGCACGTCGTGGTGCACGACCTCGACGTCGACGCCGGGCTGCAGGCCCTCGGCGGCGACGTGCTCGAGCGGGATCAGGGTGGCCTGCGGCGAGTCGGTCGCGCCGACGCCGAGCCGGCGCCCGCGCAGGTCGCGGATCGTCGCGACCGGCCCGTCGGCGCGCGCGACGATCAGCGACGTGAGGTCCTGATCGGTGTCGCGCATCGCGATCGCGCGCGCCGTGCGGCCGCGGCGCGGCGCGGCGCGCTCGGCCTCGAGCCACGCCAGCGGCGAGCTCCACCCGACGTGGAAGTCGCCGCGGAGCTGCGCCTCGACCTGGCGCTCGTAGTTCGAGTAGAGGACGTAGTCGAACGCCAGCCCGTGGCGCGCGAAGTACGCGAGGAAGCCGTCCCAGATCGGCACGACCTTGGCGTCGTACGCGACGGCGCCGAGCACGAGGGTGTCCTGGCTCATGGCGGCTCCTAGAACACGGGGAGGCCGCACACGGCCTTGCCGATGAAGTCGTAGAGGACGTCGGTGGTCGGGGCCATCACCTGCGCGGCGCGCGCGTCGCGGAACGCGCGCTCGACGCCGACGTCCTTGCGGAACGCCGCGCCGCCGCACACTCGCATCGCCAGCTCGGTGACCGTCGCCGCGGCCTCGCCGGCGGCGGCCTTGCTCTGCAGCACGCGCAGCACCGCGTCGGGGCGGCCGCGCTCGAGCGCGTCGACCGTGTCGAGCAGCAGCGTCCGCGCCTGATCGGTGGCGATCCGCATCCGCGCGACGTAGGCGCGCGCGGTCGGCAGGTCGGCGATCGAGCTGCCGAGGTGCGCGAACGTCGTCGCGCCGGCGTGGGCGGCGGTGCGCGCGGTCGCGGTCTCCATCAGGCCGACCGAGACCGCCGCCGACAGCACGTTGAACGTCGGCAGCACGGCGCCGAGCATCAGGTCGAAGCCGGCGCCGTCGTCGCCGAGCCGCGCGCTGGCAGGCACGCGCACGTCGCGCGCGTCGATCGGGCGCGAGTCGTTGCCGCGCAGCCCCAGGCCGTCGAACCCGCCGGCGGGCTCCAGCCCCGGCGTCGTGCGCGGCACCAGCCACAGCGTGCTCGCGCCCGGGGCGGCGAGCGGCCGGCTCGACCACACGTAGCTGTCGGCGTGCCCGGCCGAGGTGATCCAGCTCTTGCGCGCGGTGAGGAGCACGTCGTCACCGGCGGCGGTCGCGGTCGACATCGGCGCCCAGAACTGACCGCGCGAGCCGACCTCGGAGAACGCCAGCGTCGAGAGGTGACGGCCGGCGGCGATCTCGCGGCGGACGTCGCGGGGGCCGTGCGGCTCCAGCACCGCGACCGCGCTGTAGTGCATGCACGCGATCATCGCGGTCGAGGCGCACTCGCGGGCGAGGCGCTCGACGACGGCGACCGCGTCGCGCAGGCCGCGGCCGTGGCCGCCGACCTCGGTCGACGAGGTCAGGCCGAGCAGCCCGGCCTGGCCGAGCGCGGCGACGGCGGCCCGCGGGAAGGCGCCGTCGCGGTCGACGTGCGCGGCGGCGGGGGCGACCACGTCGGTCGCGATGGCTTCGATGGCAGAGACAGGATCGAACGAGCTCATGGGACTCCGGGCGCGCGGGCCGCGCGCGCGGAGAGCGAGCTCACCGCCGGCGGGCCAGGCGCGGGTGCGTGACCCGGGCACGCCGGGTCGGGGTGGGGCCTCAAAGGCGGAACATGGCGCGGCAGCCTACAACATGGCGCCGTGGCTGACACCCGCGGCCGGACGCATCGACGCCGCGGCCGTGATGCTCGACGCGTGAGCGCCGGGCGCGGCTACGCCCCCGTCGCCGCCGCCGTGAAGATGCTGCGCGCCATCAGGCTGGTCTCGCCGTCGGCGCGCCGGCCGTAGACCTCCTTGCACGCCGCCGCGGCGTCGGCGTCGTCGGGCGCGGCCTGGCGCGCCCACTCGGCGAGCTGGCACGCCAGCGCCAGCTCGCCTCGCGCCGCGGCGTCGCGCGCGCGGGCGGCGAGCCCGGCCGCGCCGCCGGCCATCGCCGCGACCTCGGCGGCGAGCGCGGCGTCGCGCGGCGGCAGCAGGCGCGCCGGGTTGCCGTCCCACCACCCGCCGTAGCGCCGCCACACGTTGCGGATGATGAACGCGGGATCGTCGTAGACCGGCCGCAGGTACGGCCGCTCGAGCAGGGCAGTGGGGATCTCGACGCCGGCGATCACGTCGTCGAGGCGCAGCCCCTCGTTCATCCGCGCGACGACCTGGTCGTGGATCGTGTGGAGCAGCGCCGCGGTGTCGGCGAGCGCCTGGTCGACGCGGGCGGCGCCGAAGATCGGCGGGCCGTGGCCGGGCAGCAGCAGCTCGGCGCCGAGCGTGCGCATCGCGTCGAGCGCGCGCGCCCACTCGATGACGTAGCGCTGGACCTTCTGCGGGTTGCCGCAGTTGGGCGCGGCCCAGATGAACAGGTCGCCGGTGCACAGCGCCTTGACGTGGGGGAGCCACACGATCGTGTGGTCGTCGGTCTCGCCGCGGTGGTGGTGCAGCTCGAGCCGCGTCCCGCCGACGTCGAGGTCGAGGCGATCGCGGTACGTCACGTCCGGGTCGCGGTAGGTGGTGGGCCACTTCAGGCCCGGGACGCGGAACTGGCGGGTGTTGATCGCGGTGTTCCACCCGGCGGTCAGCCGGTAGCGCTCGAACCGCTCCTTGACCGCCTCGTGGCCGATCACGCGCAGCGGGCGCTCGGCCTCGAACGGGCCCGTGCCCATCGCGTGGTCGACGTGGCCGTGGGTGTAGATGGCGGTGTGCGCCGGCGCGCTCGACCACGCCCGCACCTGCTGGTGGACGACCGCGGCGGTCATCGGCGAGCCGGTGTCGACGAGGACGAGGCCGTCGTCGGTGCGGATCGCGACGACGTTGGCGAACCCGCTGTGGAACGCGACGCCGGGCGCGACCTCCTCCAGCGGGACCATCGTGGTGAGGATCGAGGCGTGGTCGGTGCGGCGGGTGCCGTCCCACAGCTCGTCGGTGATCTGGCGCAGCTTCGACATGGGGCCTCACGGGTGCGGGTCGGGGAGCGCGGCGATCGCCGCGGGGAGCCGGGCGGCGAGCCACCGCCGGTAGCGCGCGCGCGTCGCCGCGTCGTCGCGCAGGCCGAGGCGGCGCCGGGTCGCGCCGCCGAGCAGCAGGTCGCCGAACATCAGCAGGGTCAGCGTCATCAGGCCGAACCGGGTGCCCTCGTCGTCGTCGGCGGCGCCCGGGTCGGCGGCGACGCGCAGGGCGTGCATGCGCGCGCCGATCTCGGCAAGGCTCGCGCCGTCGTCGTCGGCGGCGCCGAACGGCTCCTCGCCGCACGCCAGCAGCCACGCCAGGATCGGCGCGCGCCGCGGGTCGGTGACGCGCTCGTAGACCCGGCCGAGCAGCGCCGCCGGGTCGAGCGGCGCGCCGGGCGGCGGCGGGCGCAGGACCTCGTCGAGCAGCTCCTGGCGCATCCGCCGCGACGACCGCTGGAACAGCGCGGCGAGCAGGCCGTCGCGGCTGCGGAAGTGGTAGAGCAGCGTCGGGTGCGCGACGCCGACGCGCGCGGCGATCTCCTGCAGCCGCACGGCCGCGGGACCGCCCTCGCCCAGCAGGGCCTCCGCGGCGTCGAGGATCGCGTCGCGGGTGGCGTCGGCGGCCTCGCGGCGGGTCGGCGCGGCCCGGCGGACGGTCCGGCGGACGGTCTTGCGGACGGTCTTGCGGGGGCGGGCCACGCCCCAGATGTAACTCACTGACAAATTGTCAGTAAAGCGAGAAGTGCACGCCGGGGCGCACCCGGGTGCGGCGTCGCGGCGCGCGTCGGGCCTCGGCAGGGCGAGGTCAGGCCGGGTGCATCAGCAGCTGCGCGATCGCCGCGCAGTAGCAGGAGAACCCGAGGCCGAACAGCACCAGCGCGACGTTGAGGAACCGCGACTTGCTGTCCCGGATCGCCAGGCCGCGCGCGACCGTGGTCGCCGGGTCGTCGCCGATCTCCTGGGTCAGCCAGCGCAGGCGCAGCACCCCGCCGATCGCGGTGAGCGCGGCGGCGAGGACGATCATGATCCCGGTCGAGATCAGCACGCGCGCGAGGTCGCTGACCTGGGCGATCGCGCGGCCGGAGAACCCGGTCACCGTGATCACGATGCCGGACAAGGACAGCATCACCTGCGTGCGCAGGACCAGCACCGACATCTGGGTCTCGACCAGCGCGAACGCGGCGCGGTGGTTGCCGTCGACCATGCGCAGGATGCGCTGGACCTCGTCGGCGCGCTCGGCCTCGGCGGCGGAAGGGGCGGGCGTCGGCGGCATCGCGGACATCGTACGTCAGACGGCGCGCCGACGATGCCGCGGTGGTCCCGGTCATCCCCGACAAGAACCTGCGCCTGGCGCTGATCGACGAGGTGTACGGCGCGCGCCGCGGCGACGCCGACACGCTCTACGGCCGCCCCGACGCGCCGTCGCTCGACGACATCCCCGACTTCGACAGCGACCCGCGCCATCACCCCCACGTCGAGGCCTACGCGCTGGGGCTGCCGCTGACCGAGGATGACCTGCGCGCGATCGAGGACCTCACGCTCGACGGCGACCGCGAGATCTACGGCGCGGCGTTCCCCGACTGGTGGGACCAGGGCGATCACTTCGTCGTCCGCTCGCTCGATGGGATCGAGGCGTGTGCCCACCTGCGCCGGCTGTCGCTGGGGCAGGGCATCGTCGTCGGCGCGAGCCTGGCGCCGCTGACGCGGCTGCCGGCGCTGACGTACGTCGCGCTGTGCCACACCGGCCGGTACCCCGACGTCGAGCGCCTGCTCGAGCTGCCCGCGCTGGAGCACGCGTGGATCTCGAACGTCCCTGCCTCCGCGGCGCGGTGGCACGCCGTGCTCGCGGAGCTGCGCGCGCGCGGCGTGAGCCTGCGCTGATACAACCGCGTGATGTCGTCGCCACCGGCGTCTGCCCTCGAGCTCACCGTCGAGCCGCACCCGTTGCTCGCGCTCGCCGCGTTCGTCGCCGAGCTTCCGGCCGCCGTCTCGACGATCGCGGCGCCCGCGTCGACGGCGCCCGCCGCGATCGCCGCCGACGAGGCGATCCGCGCGGCGGTGCGCGACCTGCTCCGTCACGGCGGGTACAAGCCGTCGGGCCGCAACAAGCCGGCGAGCGAGTACCTGGCGCGCGCTGCCGCCGAGGGCGCGTTCCCCGCGATCAACGCCGCGGTCGACGTCGGCAACGCGGTCTCGCTCGCCTCCGGGCTGCCGGTCAGCGTCGTCGACGCCGACCGCGTGACCCCGCCGCTGGTCGCCCGCGTCGCCCCGCCCGGCACCACCTACCCGTTCAACCCCTCCGGCCAGGTGTTCGACGCCGCGGGGCTGATCTGCCTGTTCGACGCCGACGGCGTGTGCGCGACGCCGGTCAAGGACGCGCAGCGCACCAAGACCACGCCCGCCACCACGCGCGTCCTGTGCGTCGTCTGGGGCGTGCGCTCGGCCGCCGACCACACCGCGCGCACCGTCGCCGACTATCAGGCGCGAATGCGCGCGCTCGGGGCGCGGGTCACCGTTGTACACGCGCGTGCAGATCGGTAAGGTCCGTGCGATGCGTTGGAAAAGGTCTTTGCTGGTGGCGAGCGCCTTGGGAGTACTGGCTTGTGGCGGGGATGATGGTGACGGGGCCGCCGATGCTCGTAGCGCATGTCTGGCGACCACTGCTGCTGCTGCTGCGTCGCCCGCACGTCACGCGGTGGCCGTTCGCACAGGCGACGGACTACGGGTCTTCGTGGAGCGTGACGGCGGCATACAGGAGGTCTTTGCCGCCCCTGGTCTCGCTCACTTCACGACTCTGGCGTGGGGTGATCTGGATGGCGATGGACGGGAAGCCATCGCATTCACGCTGCTAGATCCGGTCGAGGGGCACATCGGGCAAATCTTCGAGGATCGCGGGAACGGTCTGACAAACGTCGCCACGGTTCGCCAGACGGAGGACCTCACCTGGCTCGACGCAAATGGTGATGGCCGTGCGGACGTCTGGAGGGGAGACGCTATTGACCAGGTCCTGTGCAGCGACGGGGCCAGGCTGGTCTCTTGCTGGGAAGGCGACCTCGACCGCGGCATGAGGCAGGTCGAAGCTGGAGACGCTGATGGTGATGGGGTCGAGGAAGTCGCGGTTGCCGCTTCGGACTCAATACGCGTCTATGCAAATCGCGGTGGGGCGTTCGAGGTGATCACTCGTCTCGACCCGCAGAGTCCGTCGATCGAGGACTCGTTGCTTCCCTATGACGTGGAGTGGGTGGACCTGGATGGGTGCGAAGGAGACGAGCTGGCGGTGCTTGTCTACGCGAACAACGAGGTTCGATATCTGGTCTTTGCGTCGGCAGGAGGGGATCTCCAGCTCGTCCAGGAAGGCGTGTCCCCGTGGGGGGCGGAGAGCTTCGCGTGGGCCGACTACGACGGGGATGGTGACTTCGCGCCGGCAACGTACGGGTCCGTGGGAAGCGGAATCCAGGTGTTCGATCGCGTCGGTGACTCCTACGAACTGGCGTTCACCCTGGCCGACGGCCGTGGTGAGCCAGCCTGGGGCGACGTGGATGGGGATGGAGATGTCGATCTCGCGTACTTGAGCGTCGATGATGAACTGGTCGTTCTCCGGAACACCGTAGGAACCTTCGCTGAGATCGCTCGTGCGCCTGTACCGCGTGCGACGACGGTTGCTTGGGGACGGTGTGGTGCGGACTCGTCAGTTGCATGTTTCCCGGAGGACGGCCCCTTGGCGAGCGGCCGCTGATCCAGCTGGCGCTTGCGTGGCGGTCCACTGCCAACGGGCCAGCCGGTTCACGTGACCGGCGCCTGCACCACCGGCGCCGCGGCGCGAGCGCGGCCGCGACGCCGAGGACGAGCAGCCACGTCCCGCCGCCCGGCGCCGGAGCGCCCGAGCAGCAGCCGCCGGCGTCGGCAGCGCCGCCACCGGGCGCGCCGTCGCCGGGGCGCGGCGGCTGCAGGCACGCGCCGTCGCACCGCTCGAGCGCGCCGATGTCGACGCCGGCGCCCTGGGGGCGGGCGTTGCCGGCGACGTCGGTGGTCGGCGCGTCGGTCGGATCGCCGGCGTCGACCGCGACCGCGCCCTCGGCGAGCGCGTAGTCGTCGCCCGCGGCGTCGAGGAACAGTGCCTCCGGCGTCGCCTCGAGCGACGCGATGTCCTGGCCGGTGTCGGCCTGCCACCCGGCGAGGTCGAGGAACGCGTCGCCGTGGGTGAACCGACCGACGACGACGTTGTGGTCGGACTCGAAGCCGCTCTCGCACCCGGCGCACAGGTCGATCGCGCCGCGCCCCTCGTCGGGGTGGAGCAGGATGTTGTTGCGCAGCGTGTTGTCGGTCGACAGGTCCTGGATGTTGATCGCCCACCGCGCGTCGGCCGCCTGCACGATCGTGTTGTTGATGACGAGGTTGCCGGTCGACGGCGCGCCGCCGTCGATCTGGTAGAGCGAGATCCCCGAGGCGTGGTTGCCGTAGAGCAGGTTGTTGCGGATCACCGCGTCGGTGATGCCGTCGCCGTTGATCCCGGAGCCGCCGGCCACGCCGTTGTCGACGATCACGTTGGCCTCGACCACCGCGCCGGAGATCACGCCGTCGCCGCCGGCGGACGCGTCGCCGTTCATGTGGATGCCGTTGGCGTTGTTGCCCCAGACGACGTTGCCGCGGATCACCGGGCGATCGCCGCTGTTCGACACGTAGATGCCGTGCTCGTCGCCCGACCGCGCGCACTCGTTGCCCTCGATCAGGAGGTCGTCGCAGAACCCGGTGAGGATGCCCCAGCGGCCGTTCTGGTCGACGAGGTTGCCGCGCAGGGTGACGCGCTCGCACAGCACCGCGCGGATCCCGGCGCGCGACGCCCCGACGACGGTGAAGCCCTCGATCCGCACGAACGAGGCGCCCTCGAGGTTGATGCCGTCGGGCGTCGTCGGGTTGTCCGAGGTGATCGTGGCGCCGGCGTCCGCGACGAACGCGATCTCCGCGCCGTCCTCGCCGCTGGTCTCGAGGTGAAAGCCGGCGTACTCGCCGGCGGCGACGATCACCGTGTCGCCGGGCGTGACCGCGTCGGCCGCGCGCTGCAGGGTCGCCCACGGCGCGCCCTCGGTGCCGGCCGCGCCGTCGTCACCGCCGGGCGCCACGTGGTAGGTCTCGGCCGCGGCGGGCGCGGCGATCATCAACGACGCCAGGACGATCCAGCCGGAGGTGCGCACCGCCCGATGCTACTGCGACCGTGCGTCGCGGGCGGTGGGAGCGGCGACGCAACCTTTGCGCGAATCCTTTCGGCGCGCGGCGGCTCCAACAGCCGAACAAGGAGATCGCCATGTCCGTCGAGAAGCTCCTCCCCCGCAACGAGCACACGGTCGAGCGCGCGCTGCGCGTCGTGATCGGACTCGTCCTGCTCTCTCTCGTCGTGGTCGGGCCGAAGACCTACTGGGGGCTGATCGGCCTGGTGCCGCTCGCCACCGGCCTGCTCGGGAGCTGTCCGCTGTATACGGTGTTCGGGCTCAGCACCTGCTCGATGAAGTCCGGGCCGCCGGCGTCCGCTCCGACGCGGAGCTGAGGGCCCGGGCCGTCACGTGCGACCACGGCGCGTCCGGCGCGCGGCGGCCGGGGGCGCGCGCCAGGCTTGATCGCCGCCGAGGTTGGTCCGTATCCTCGGGCGTGGCCAGCGACGAGGCGACGGAGGAGCTCGACGCCCGGCGACAGGCGGAGCTCGTCCTGTCGATCGTCACCGGCGGCGAGATCAAGGAGCTCCGCCTGCCGGCGCGGGGCGAGGTCACGATCGGCCGGTCGCGCGAGTGCGACGTCCAGCTCGACGACCCCGCCGTGTCCTCCCGCCACGCCGTGCTGCGCGTGGCGCCGCTGGCGATCCGCGACGACGGGAGCCGCAACGGGCTGTCGCGTCATGGCCGCCGCCTGCCGCCGGGCGAGCTCGTCCCGATCGCGCCGCGCGAGGTGATCGAGATCGGCTCGGGGTTCCTGTCGGTGCGGCCGGCGCGCACCCACACCCGCGCCGGCCGGATCTGGTCGCACGACTACGTCGAGGGGCGGATCGAGGAGGAGTGCGCCCGGCGCGAGCGCACCGGCGGCTCGTTCGCGCTGATCCGCCTGCGCCTGCCCGCCGGCTCCGACGCCGCCGCCAGCGATCAGGCGATGGTGCGGGCCTCGCGCGGCAGCGACGTCGTCGGCCGCTACGCCCCCGGCGAGTACTGGCTGCTGCTGCTCGACGTCGACGACGACGAGCTGTCGGCCGCGCTCGGTCGGCTGCGCGCCGAGGTCGCCCAGGGCCTGCACATCGCCCCGGGCGCGATCGGCGCCGGCGTCGCGGTGTGGCCCCGGGACGGCACGAACGTCGACGAGCTGGTCGCGCGCGCGGCGGCCGCGCTCGCCGACCGCGCGGGCGGGGAGACCGGCGCCAAGGTCGTGCCGGGCAGCCGGCTCGACCAGGTCGTGCGCGAGCTCGGCCGGGTGGCGCCCAGCGATCTGTCGGTGCTGATCCTCGGCGAGACCGGCGTGGGCAAGGAGCTGTGCGCCGAGGCGGTCCACCGGCTGTCGCGGCGCCACGCCGCGCCGCTGCTGCGCCTCAACTGCGCCGCGTTCCCCGCCGAGATGCTGGAGGGCGAGCTGTTCGGCTACGAGCGCGGCGCGTTCACCGGGGCCCTGCACGCCAAGCCCGGCCTGTTCGAGGCCGCCGCCGGCGGCACGGTGTTCATCGACGAGGTGGGCGACCTGCCGCTCGCCGTGCAGCTGAAGCTCCTGCGCGTGATCGACAGCCGGGAGGTGATGCGCCTCGGCGCGCTGCGCGCGCACACCATCGACGTCCGGTTCGTCGCCGCGACGCACCGCGACCTCGACGTCGAGATCGCGTCGGGCCGGTTCCGCGAGGACCTGTACTACCGGCTGTCGGGCTGCACGGTGCACGTGCCGCCGCTGCGCGAGCGCCAGGACGAGATCCCGGCGCTCGTGCAGTGCTTCATCGAGCGCGCGGCGGCCCGGCTCGAGCTGCCGCCGCCGATGCTGACGTCGACCGCGCTGGGGCTGCTCGTCGGCTACCCCTGGCCCGGCAACATCCGCGAGCTGCGCAACGTCATCGAGCGCGCCGTCGTCCTCGCCGGGCGCGGCCCGATCGACGTCGCGCACCTGCCGGGCGAGAAGATCCGGGCGACGGTGATGAGCGCGACGCCCCCGGCCGCGGCGGCGCCGCGCCCCGCGCCGGCGGTGAGCGCGCCGCGCCCGGCGTCGGCGACGCTCGGGCCGGACCTCGCCGGCCCGACCCAGACCTCGCCGGTGCCGCGCGTGACGCTCGACGACCCCGACGAGCGCCCGACCCTGCGCGCCGCGGCGCTCCGCGCCGAGTTCCGCGACCGGGAGAAGGAGGCGATCCTCGACGCGCTCCAGCGCTGCGCCGGCAACCAGAGCCGCGCCGCGGTGCTGCTCGGGATGTCGCGCGGCACCCTGCTCGCCAAGCTCGACCAGTACGGGATCCCGCGCCCGCGCAAGTGACCGGCGCGCCAGCGCGAGGCTAGCGCCAGCGATCGCGCGTCGGGCAGGCGTCGAACGCTAGGCCAGCTGGTCGTGGTGTGAGCGCGCCTCGGTGGCGGCCCTCGCGTCGAGCGGCGGGGGCGTGAACGCGATCACGGCGCGTACCCTGCCGCATCCGTGTCGACGTCCGGTTCCAGACGGTCGTTGCCACGATCCGTCACGTGTGAACGGCGCCATGCCCCCGTGTGTGTGAACGCACGGCGACGCGCGTGCCGGCGCTTGCCACCTCGGTTGTGCGGGCGCACGGCGGAGCCGGCAGCCGACGGCAGCGGGCCGCCGGATCCGGCGCGCGGCGAGCTGGCCCCGCGGTTGCTCAGGCATCCGGGCATGAAGCACCTCGCCACCCGCACCCTCCTCGCCTCCCTTGCCCTCGCCGCCGCCGCCACGCCCGCGCTCGCGCAGTCGACCGCGGAAGGCGGCGCGGCGCCGTCGGAGACGGCGCCGGCGGCGGACGCCAACGTCAACACGCTGAACAACCAGCTCGTGGCGGTCGGCGACAACAACCGCTACCAGCACGACTACAAGAAGTTCAACATCTCGACCAACCCGCTCGGCTGGGTGTTCGGTAGCTACGGCGTGTCGGGCAGCTACGCGGTGAGCAAGAACGTCGCGGTCCGCGGCGACGTGAACTACTACGCCCCGCCGGGCGACGAGCTCGGCATCTCCGGCATGTCGATGGGCATCGGCGCGCCGATCTACTTCCGCAAGATCTACTCGGGCATGTTCGTCGAGCCCGGCTTCCAGGTGTCGACCCTCGACTGCGACGAGTGCGACGCGTCGAACACGGTCGCGGGCCCGAACTTCCAGGTCGGCTACCACTGGTACTGGGACAGCGGCCTCAACGTCGCGTTCGCGCTCGGCGCCGGCCGCAACTGGAACTCGTCGGACGACGAGCACTACGAGGGTTACGACGACATCTACGCGACCGGCTACCTGCGCTTCGGCTACGCGTTCTGATCGGTCGGTCACCTCCGGGACCTGTCGCACGTACGTGACCGGGCGGGGGCGGGCCCCCCTCCGCCCCCGCCCGGCTCGCGTACAATCTTGGCCGGATGTCCGGCCGCGCTCGTCGTAGCTCCCCGCGCCGGCGGGGCGTGTGCGCGCTCGCGGCCCTGGTGACGGTCGTCGCCGCCTGGGGCGCGCGCTGCGCGGTCGCGTCCCCGGCGCCCGCATCGTCCCCCGTCGCGCCGGCGCCCGAACCTGTGGGCGAGGCGGCGCTGCCGCCGCCGCTCGATCCCGTCGCGCTCGTCGCGATGCGCGACGCGTGCGAGCTCGCCGCGGCGACGTGCGATCCGGCGGCGCTGCTGTCGCCGATCGAGCGGCGCGCGGTCGAGCGCGCGCTCGCGGCGCGCGGCGCGCGCGTCGACCGCGCCCCGGCCGGCAAGCGGATCGCCCGCGTGCTCGTCCACAACTTCGACGTGTTCGGCCCCGACGACGGCGTGCTGCGCTGGCTCAACGCGTTCCACGTCACGACGCGGCCGCACGTCGTCGCACGCGAGCTCGAGCTGGTCGCCGGCGACCGCTGGGTCCAGCCCGCCGTCGACAGCTCGGCGCGCCGGCTGCGCGACTTCGTGTCGACCGCCGTCGCGGTGATCGTCCCGCTGGCGCGCGCCGACGGCGAGGTCGATCTGCTCGTCGTGATCCGCGACGTGTGGAGCCTGCGCCTCAACTCGGCCTACGAGTTCCAGGACGACCAGCTCACGTTCCTGATGCTGTCGCTGTCGGAGAACAACCTGTTCGGGATGCGGCGGCTGCTCCAGGTGTCGTTCCGCCTCGACCAGGGCTCGTACTTCGTCGGCCCGGTCTACATCGACAAGAACGTCGGCGGCACGCACCTCGACCTGCGGGCGCGCGTCGGCCCGCGCTTCAACCGCCAGACCAGCGCGCTCGAGGGCTCCGAGAGCGTGTTCGAGCTGTCGCACCCGTTCTGGGCGGTCGACACCCGGTGGGCCGGTGGCGTCGAGTGGAGCCACCGCGACCTGATCGAGCGATCGTTCCTCGGCAGCGCGGTGCGCACGTACGACGCGCCGGAGACGCCCGAGGACGACGCGCTGCCGTACGAGTTCGACCTGTTCCGGATCTCGATGATGCCGTGGGTCGCGCGAGGCTGGGGCGACGAGCTCAAGCGGCGCGTCCGCGGCGGCTACCACCTCGTCCTCCAGCGGCCCGAGTCGCTCCCCGGGCTGACGCCCGACCCCGCGCTGCGCGCCGCGTTCGAGCGCGACGTGCTGCCGCGGTCCGAGCGCACCGCGATGGTGTTCGTCGGCGGCGAGCTGTACGAGCAGCGCCACCGCAACTACCAGGACGTCGACACCTACCACCTCGCCGAGGACACCCAGATGGGCGGCCAGGTCGAGGGCCGCGTCGGCGCCGCGCTGCGCGTGATCGGCTCGGAGGAGGACTTCCTCTACCTGTCCGGCGCCGCGACGTACGCGCTCGCGATCGGCGGCGACGGGCTGGTGCGGGTCAAGGCCGCGGGCGCGACCCGCGTCGGGCGCCGCGGCGTCGAGGACGCGAGCGCCGAGGCCAGCCTGCGACTGGTGTCGCCGGGCACGGTCGCCGGGCGCCTCGTCGCGCAGCTCCGCGTCGCCGGGCTGTTCGAGGACACGCAGAACCAGTTCCTCGCGCTCGGCGGCGACAACGGCCTGCGCGGCTACGACATCGGCGCGTTCACCGGCGCGCGCAAGGCCGTCCTCAACGCCGAGTACCGCTCGCCGTCCGCGCCGCTGTGGTTCACGCGGTGGGGCCTCAACCTGTTCTACGACGCCGGTGGTGTCGCCGACACCGTCGACGACCTCGCGCTGCGCCAGGACGTCGGCGTCGGCCTGCGCGGGCTGATCCCGCAGCTCGACCCGGGCCTGTTCCGGTTCGACTTCGCGTTCCCGCTCGACGGCCCCGAGGCCGGCGCGCTGCGGTTCAGCGGCGGCTACGAGCAGGCGTTCTGAGCCGCGCTCGCGGCCTGTCAGCGCGAGCCGTAGCTGATCTCCCACTCGCCGGTGATCGTCTCGTCGCGCGCCATGATCTTCGGCGCCGCGTCGCGGAACACCAGGTAGGTCCGGCCGAGGTCCTCGACCGGCGTCGGCTTGCCGAACCGCGCCTCGAGCGCCGCGAGGATCTGATCCTTGGCCGGCGCGTGGCCCTCGTACGGGACGCCGAAGCGGAACGCGACCGCCTTGCCCGCGTCGTCGAAGTCGACGTGGACCCTCGTCCAGGACGAGCCCCACGCGGTCGGCCGCAGGTCGATCGCCTTGTCCTCGGCGTTCCACATCGCGCCGTAGGCCTTCGCCAGCTCGTCGGCGGTCGCGCCGATGCCCGCCGGCGCGAGCGCGGCGAAGTCCGCCGGGCCGGCGCCGATCAGCGCGGGCAGGGACAGGTAGTTGTCGAACGACAGGCTGCCGCTGTCCCCGATCGGCTGGTCTTCCCACGTGGCGCGCCAGCCGGTCGCCTCGTCGAGCCACACCGTCAGCGGCTTGTCGATCGAGTCCTTGGCGACGAGGCCCGGGCCCCACGCCTTCTCGAGCAGCGGCTTGGCGTCGGCCGGCGTCATCAGCCGCACCGAGGTGACGAACCCCTCCTTCGACGTCTGCGCGATGATGCTGACGTCGTCGGGGCCGGCGTCGACGTACTTCTCGGTGGGGAGCTTGTCGCCGAGGACGGTCGCGGCCTCGGCCGCCGGCATGCCGACCTTCAGCTTGGCGTAGCTGCCCGGCGGCACCGGCGTCTTGCCGAACCAGTCCGCCGCGAGCGGGCGGTAGCTGTCGAAGTCGAGGAAGCACATCCGCTCGAGGCAGCGCAGCTCCGCCTTCCACTGCCCGGCGGCGTTGAGCCACACGGTCTGCTCGTCCTGGGAGTACTTGTCGACCTCCTTGGTGCCCGCGCCCCACGCCTTGGTGAGCACCGGCTCGAGCTTGGTGGTGTTCGCCTTGACGACGAGGCGATCGACGCGGCCGTCGTCGAGCTCGACGACGAGCTTGAGGTCGGCGTTGCCGGAGTCGAGCAGCCAGTCGCCCTCGTCGCGATCCTTGCCTTCCTTCAGCCCGGGCGCGGCGGCCTTGGCCTCGTCGAGGGTCATGCCGGGGCGGATCTTGGCGAGCCCCTTGGGCGGCTCGACGGCGTTGCCGAAGTACGAGGCGTCGATCCCACCGCCGCCCTTGCAGGCGGCGAGGGTGGCGGCGGCGGCGAGCAGGGCGGCGGCGAGGGGCGCGTGGGTTCGCATCGGGGGCATCCTTTCCAGTGCGGCCCCTCTTCGCAACCGGCGTGCCACCCGAAGTGCGCGATCTCGCGTGCGGCGCGGGCGCGCGGCGGGTGCGCCCGGACCCAGGCCCGCGCGCGGCTGGGTCGGTTCAGCCCCGGGCGCGGCGTGGCCGTGTCAGTGGACGATGATGCCGCGGGGCAGCGCGAGCGCCTCGTTGTCCTCGCCGTCGCCGCCGCCGCCTTCCTTGCGCTCGGCGATCGTCAGCGCGACCAGGTTCGCGAGCATGTCGTCGTCGATCAGGTTGCCGCGGTCGGGCGTGGTGATCACGCCGCCGGCGAGCTGCGGGTGGAACAGGATCGGCTTGCCGGCGCCGTTGTAGCCGAGCTGCACCATCGCGTCGGGCTGGAACTCGACGCACTTCTTGGCGCAGCAGTGGAACGTCTTCGCGACGCGGTAGAAGCCCTCGCGCGGCAGCGGCCGGATCGACGCCGGATCGAACTCGGACGGGATCGTCATGCCGCTGGGCGAGAACGTCGCCCGGTTGTGGCTCCACTTCGTGGGCACGTACAGGCCGGGCCCGGGGTTGCCGTGGTTGTGGAAGTAGACGAGCCGGTCGGCCGGGATCGAGCCGACGGCGGCGACGGTGCGGTACAGGCCGCAGGGGGGCAGGGTGCTCACGCGCTCAGGATGGCACGTTCGCGCCGTCGCGCGTGGGCAGCGACGGGGCGCGCACCAGCTCGAGCTGGGCGGCGACGACGCCGGCGCCCAGGCACACCGCGTAGTCGGAGGGGGCGCCGGTGATCGGCTCGCGGCCGAAGAACCGGGTCAGCGACTCCTTCACCAGCGGGATGTGCGTCGTGCCGCCGGACATGAACACGGCGGCCAGGTCGTCGGGGCGCAGCCCGACCATCGCCAGGGTCTGGCGGCACGTCGCCAGCGAGCGCTCGACCAGCGGCCGCCAGATCTGCTCGGCCTGGCCGCGCAGGATCCGCGCGCTGAGGTCGTGGGGGCCGTTCGCCGTGTGCAGCACCTCGGGGACGTGGATGCGCGCCTCGTCGCCGGCGGACAGCGCGCGCTTGGCCTGCTCGGAGGCGAACAGCAGCTGCTGCCACTCGACCGCGCGCTGCCGCAGGTCGACCTTGTTCGCCTTCCAGAACAGGTTGGCGAGGGCCTCGGCGATCAGCGTGTCGAAGTCGTCGCCGCCGAGCCAGCTATCGCCCGCGGCGGTGACGACGCGGAAGTCGCCGCCCGAGGTGTCGACGACCGAGAAGTCGAACGTGCCGCCGCCGAAGTCGTAGATGCCGACGAGGCCGCGCGCGTCGGGGCGGAACCGGTTGGCGAGCGCGGCGGCGCTCGGCTCGTCGACGACGTGGAGCACGTCGAGGTGGGCGAGGCGCGCGGCCCGGCGCAGCAGCGCGATCCGGTCCGGGCCGAAGCTGACCGGGACGGTGAGCACGGCGGCGTGGACGGGGCGGCCGATCGCCTCCTCGGCGGCGAGGCGCGCGGCGGCGAGCAGGTGGCCGCACAGCTGCGGGATCGCGAGCGGCTCGCCCCACATCTCGAGCATCAGCTCGTCATCGGGGCCGGTCCGCGTGGTGTACCCGGCCGACGCGAGCTGGCCCTGGATCTCCTTGTCGTCGGGGCGCCGGCCGAGCAGCCGCTTCACCGAGGCGACCGCGTGGCGCGGGTCGGTGACGAGGCGCTCGCGCGCGACGGCGCCGACGACGACCTCGCCGCGGCGCGGGAACGCCACGACCGACGGCAGCGCGCGGCCGCCGCCGGGGAACGGCAGGACGTGGACGCGGCCGTCGAGCGCGGCGGCGACCGACACGAACGTCGTTCCGAGATCGATCCCGATCACCGGGACCGACGGAGCGCGAGCCGTGCCGCGCGCGCTGCGGGCCGGCGGCCCGGGCGGGCCGTCGTTCGCGGCCGCCGGCGCCGGCGCGCCGGCGCGTGCGGCCTCGACGAGCTGGGCCAGCCGGGCGCGGTCGGCCTCGGCGATCGGCGCGAACGCGACGCACAGCCCCGGGACGCGCTTGCCGTCGGGCGCGAGCCGCTGGACGATCCGCCCGCTCAGGATCAGCAGCGAGCGATCGGGCAGCGTGAGCTCGAACGCGGCGCGCTCGCCGATCGCGGCGCTGGCGTCCGTGCTGACGAACATCCCGCCGGCGCTGATCTGCCGCACCGTGGCCGTCACCGTGCCAGGCCACGACTCGCAGCGCAGCCGCAGCGGCGCGGCGCACGCGTAGCGCGGCGAGCGCCGGCGCTGACGACCGGCGCTCGACTCGTCGCGCATGACGGTGCGCGGGTCGACCAGGACCTTGATCGCCTGCGACGCGGCCTCGAACACCTGGGACAGCAGCGGGGCGTAGCTGCCGAGGCGCCGGCCGTAGAACCGGTCGGGGTGGAAGTCCTTGGCGAGCGCGTAGTAGGCGCGCTTGAGCTCGGCCCGGCTCGCGCCCGTGGGCACGCCGAGCAGCTCGAGGATCTGGCCGCCGCGGATCCGCTGGGCCGCGTCGACGATGCGGAGGCGCGTCGCCTCGTCGAGGTCGACGTCCTCGTCGAGCAGCGCCGGCTCCCGGGCGACCGGGGCCTGGTCCGGCGCGGCGATGTCGATCGGCGGTGGTCCGGCGGTCGGGGCGGGCTCGTCGGCGCTCGCTGGCGCGGGCGTCCGCGCCGCGACCGCCCGCGGCCGGTCACGGTCCTCGTCCGCGAGGCTCGCCGCGCCCCACCGCAGCAGGTCGCTCAGCACCACGAGCGCGCGGTGGGCGCCGATCCGACCCCAGATCGCGAGCAGCTCGAGCACGGTCGAGCTGCCGTCGATCTCTCGCAGCAGCGTGGCGTGCTCGCGGGTGAACTCGCGCCGCTTGTCCGCGGCGGTGTTCGTGTGGGCAATCACCTTGCGCTGCAGCAGCTTGAAGTCGTTCAGCACCACACCCACGCGCACGATAACACGCGTGACCGGGCGGCCAGTCTGACATGCGCTGGCCGCGGGCCGGCGCCGCTCCGGGGTTGATGGATCGGCGCTCCGGGGTTGATGGATCGACGCTCCGGGGTTGATGGATCCGCTCGCCACTCCCGAGCGATGAGGCACAATGCCGGCCATGCGTCCCCCGGTCCTGTCGTTGCACGCGGTGCGGAGCCTGGCGCGGGCGCTCGTCCGGTGGCCGGCCGCCCATGGCCGGGGGCTGGACCCCGCCCTGCGCGAGCGGATCATCCTCCATGTCTCCGCGGTCAACGCGTGCGACGTGTGCACGGCGTTCCACGTCCGCGCCGCCGAGGGCGAGGGCCTGGGCGGCGACGACATCGCCGCGGCGTGCGCGCTCGACCTGGCGCCGCGCGACGAGCGCACCCGCCTCGCGCTCCACTACGCCGAGCTGCGCACGCTCGGCCTCGACGACGCCCCGGCCCACGCCGGCGCGGTCGCCACGTTCGAGCGCCACTACGACGACCGCGAGCAGGCCGCGATCCGCGCGACCGTCGACCTGTTCACCTTCAACAACCGGTTCAACAACACCTGGGAGCGGCTGCCGGGCGCCGGCGTCGTCCGCCGGCTCCTCATCGATCGGGTCGCGCGGCGCTGAGCGCGGCGCGCGGCGCTGAGCGCGGCGCTGAGCGCCGCTGACCCGCGGTCAGCCCAGCTGCTTGAGCATCGTCTCGGCGTCGGAGACCTCGAACTTGCCGGGCTCCTCCACGTTGACCTGCTTGACGACGCCGTCCTCGACGAGCAGCGAGCAGCGCTTGAGGCGCACGCCCATGCCCGGGATGTCGGTGTCGAGCCCGAGCTTCTTCGTCAGCTCGGCCGAGCCGTCGCCGAGGAAGCGGACCTTGCCGATGCCGCCCTGGTCCTTGCCCCACGCCGCCATCACGAAGCCATCGTTGACCGCGACGCACCACACCTCGTCGACGCCCTTGGCCTTGAGCGCGTCGAGGTTGTGGATGTAGCCAGGGACGTGCTTGGCCGAGCACGTCGGGGTGTACGCGCCGGGCAGGCCGAAGATGACGATCTTCTTGCCCTTGGCGAGCGCCGCGGCCGAGTGCTTCTGCGGCGGCAGCGGACAGGCGTCGCCGAACTCGGTCGACTCGGACAGCGTGGCGTCGGGCAGGGAATCACCGATCTTGATCATGAGACGAGTACCTCTTCAGGGAACGGGTTGGAGCGGTGACCATACGGCACAAACGGCCGCCGCGGCGAACCTGGGTTGCGCCGTGGCGAGCCGCGGTCAGCGCACATGTGACGGTCCGTCGCTGGGACGATTGTCCTCGGTGCCTGGTGACAGTCAGACGCGAACTCCGCGCGCGAAAGATCAGGTAAGCGTCGCGGAACACGAGCTGGACCGCGCGCGTCGGTCTCGCGCGACGTAGGTGCGCGGGAACCCTCCGGCCCGCCGGTCAGCGCGCGCGCACGGGGGCCGGCGGCACGCTTCCTGAAATACCTCCGTTCGCTCGCCGATCCCCCGCGGCGAGCGCCCCCAGGGCCAGGTCGTGACGCGCCGAACAGGCCGCGTCGACGCGACCGGTGCGTCCGCGCGCCGCGGTCGCGAGGCCCCCAGTTCGCACCCGCACCCGCTTCCCAGGAGAGCCCGATGACCCGTCTGCCTCGCATCCCGGATCTGCTCGGCGCCGCCGGCGCGCTGTCCCTGCTCACGCTCGGCGCGTGCATGGTCGGCGACCTGGACCAGCTCGCGGTCGAGGACGCCGACTCCGTCGACCCCGCGAGCAAGTTCGTGCGCGCCAGCGAGCCGATCCCCGGCCGCTACATCGTCGTGCTCGAGCAGCCCAAGGACCCGAACGCGCGCCTGGCGATGAACATCCCGCGGATGGTCGACGACCTGACCGCCGGGTACATCGCCACCGTCGGCGAGCGGTGGGAGGCGGCGCTCGCCGGGTTCACCGCCGAGATGGACGAGGCCGACGCGCAGGCGCTCGCCGCGGACCCGCGGGTCGCGTTCGTCGAGGAGGACGGCGTGGTCCGGCTCGGCGCGACGCAGACCGGCGCGACCTGGGGCCTCGACCGGATCGACCAGACGTCGCTGCCGCTGTCAGGCTCGTACACGTACAACAACGACGGCAGCGGCGCGACCGTCTACGTCGTCGACACCGGCATCCGCGCGACGCACACCGACTTCGGCGGGCGCGCCACCGCGGGCTACACCGCGATCAACGACGGCAACGGGACCAACGACTGCAACGGCCACGGCACCCACGTCGCCGGCACCGTCGGTGGCGCGATGTGGGGCGTCGCCAAGGGCGCGGATCTCGTCGCGGTGCGCGTGCTCGACTGCAACGGCTCGGGCAGCAACTCCGGCGTGGTCAGCGGGATCAACTGGGTCGCGGCGAACCGCAGCGGCCCGTCGGTGATCAACATGAGCCTCGGCGGCGGCGCGTCGGCGTCGACCGACACCGCGGTGCGCAACGCCCACAACGCGGGCGTGACGGTGGTGGTCGCGGCGGGCAACGAGAACCAGAACGCGTGCAACGTGTCGCCGGCGCGCGCGCCCGAGGCGATCACGGTCGGCTCGACGACGACGTCGGACGCGCGGTCCAGCTTCTCCAACTGGGGCTCGTGCGTCGACATCATGGCGCCGGGCTCGAGCATCCGCTCGGCGAGCGCCGCCAACAACACCGGCTCGACGACGATGTCGGGCACGTCGATGGCAAGCCCGCACGTCGCCGGCGCCGCGGCGCTGTACCTCGCCGCGAACCCCTCGGCGACGCCGGCGCAGGTCGCCTCGGCGCTCACCGGCAACGCCGTCACCGGCAAGCTGACCGGGCTCAACGGCTCGCCCAACCGCCTGCTCAGCGTGGCGTTCATCGGCGCGGGCGGCGGTGGTGGCGGCGGCGGCGGCGGCGGCGAGCCGCCGCCCGAGGAGGAGCCCGCCGACGGCACGCCGCGCACCGGCACCAGCAGCCTGTCCGTCGCGCGCGGCGCGTGGCGCTACTACCAGCCGCTGCCGGTGCTCGCCGGCACCACGCTCACCGTCACGCTGACCGGCTCCGGCGACCCCGACCTGTACCTCCGCTTCGGCGCCCAGCCGACGACGACCCGGTTCCAGTGCGCCTCCGAGTCCCCGACCGCGACCGAGAGCTGCTCGATCACCGTGCCCACCGGCGCGACCCAGGCGTACCTCGGTGTCTACGGCTACACCGCGGCGAGCTACACGCTCAACGCCGCGTGGATGGAGCCGTAGGGCGGCAGCGCCGCGGGCGGCTTGCGGAAGATCGCCATGCCGTCGGTGCCCGGGTCGCGCAGCGCGCCGAACACGGCGTCGAACAGCGCGGCGGGGGTGACCATGCGCCACGAGGCGCGCGGGGGATCGTAGGCGACGTCGACGGTGTCGTCGCCGGCGCGGAGGTAGCGGAGCAGGTAGGGCAGGTTGAGCGTCGGCACCGGCGTCGAGGTGTAGGGGCGGCGGTGGTGGCGGACGAGCTGCCAGCCGCGCGCGGCCCCCGCGGCGAGCAGCGCGGGGTGGGCGAGGATGTGACGGTGGTAGGGCTGGTGGAGGCTGTGCTTGTGGGCGTCGGCGCGCGCGAGGTCGATGCCGGAGGCGTCGGGCGTGCCGATCGCGATCAGCCCGCCGGGGCGGCACAGCCGGCCGAACGTGTCGAGCAGCGCGAGCGGGTCGGCGACGTGCTCGATCACGTCCTGCGACACGACGACGTCGTAGCTCGCCTCCAGCACGCGCGGGTCGGCGTACCGCGCGCTGTAGGCGTCGTAGCCGGCGACGCCGGCGACGCCGAGGCGCGCCAGCTCCGCCAGCAAGAGGCCGCCGCCGCAGCCGTAGTCGAGCACGGCGTGGTCGCGGCGCGCGCCGGCGCGGGCGAGCCGGCGCCACAGCCGGCGGTGGAAGTAGCGTAGCACCCGGCCGTCCTGCGCCCGCAGGAACGGGTAGTCGCGGTAGTAGTGGTCGAGATCGACCTCGTCGCGCGCGTGGATCGACCGGCAGGCGGCGCACCGCCACACCGCGAACCGCTCGTGCTTGTGCGCGCGCACGTTCGACGGCACGGTCGCCTCCTCGGCGACCGCGCCGGCGGCGCCGCACACGACGCAGGGCGAGGGCACGCGCGCAGCCTAGCAGGCCGGCGCGCGGCGCCATCCGGATCGCGAAGGGCGAATCCTGGCCGCGCGCGCCCGCCCGCCGAGCCGCCGGGGCATCATCGCGCCAACATCCAATTGCCCGCTCGACCCGAGGAGGATCTCATGAGCGACTCGAAGCTATCGTCCGGCCCCGCCGGCACCTGCCCGGTCATGCACGGCGCCAACACCACCGTCGGCACGTCCGTCGTCGACTGGTGGCCTCGCGCCCTGAACCTCGACATCCTGCACCAGCACGATCGCAAGCCGAACCCGCTCGGCCCCGACTTCGACTACCGCGAGGAGCTGAAGCGCCTCGACGTCGCCGCGCTGAAGCAGGACCTGCACGCGCTGATGACCGACAGCCAGCCGTGGTGGCCGGCGGACTGGGGCCACTACGGCGGCCTGATGATCCGCATGGCGTGGCACGCCGCCGGCACCTACCGCGTCGCCGACGGCCGCGGCGGCGGCGGCACCGGCAACCAGCGGCTCGCGCCGATCAACTCGTGGCCCGACAACGTCAACCTCGACAAGGCGCGCCGGCTGCTGTGGCCGATCAAGAAGAAGTACGGCAACCGGATCAGCTGGGCGGATCTGATCATCCTCGCCGGCACGATCGCGTACGAGTCGATGGGGCTGAAGACGTTCGGGTTCGGGTTCGGGCGCGATGACATCTGGCACCCCGAGAAGGACATCTACTGGGGCTCCGAGAAGGAGTGGCTCGCCTCGACCCGCCACGAGGGGGAGGCGCGCGAGGCGCTCGAGAACCCGCTCGCCGCGGTGCAGATGGGCCTCATCTACGTCAACCCCGAGGGCGTCGGCGGCAAGCCCGACCCGCTGCGCACGGCGAAGGACGTGCGGCTGACGTTCGCGCGCATGGCGATGAACGACGAGGAGACGGTCGCGCTGACCGCCGGCGGCCACACCGTCGGCAAGTGCCACGGCAACGGCGACGCGACCGCGCTCGGGCCGAACCCCGAGGGGGCCGACGTCGTCGAGCAGGGGCTGGGCTGGCGCAACCCCAAGGGTAAGGGCGTCGGGCGCGACACCGTGTCGAGCGGGCTCGAGGGGGCGTGGACGACCCACCCGACGCGCTGGGACAACGGCTACTTCTACCTGCTGTTCACCTACGACTGGGAGCTCAAGAAGAGCCCGGCCGGCGCGTGGCAGTGGGAGCCGGTGAACATCAAGGAGGAGGACAGGCCGGTCGACGTCGAGGATCCGTCGATCCGCTACAACCCGATCATGACGGACGCCGACATGGCGATGGTCAAGGATCCCGTCTACCGCGCGATCTCCGAGCGGTTCTACAAGGACCCGGCGTACTTCTCCGAGGTGTTCGCGCGCGCGTGGTTCAAGCTCACGCACCGCGACATGGGGCCGAAGGCGCGCTACCTCGGGCCCGACGTGCCGAAGGAGGACCTGCTGTGGCAGGACCCGGTGCCGCCCGGCCCGACCGGCTACGACGTCGCCGCGGTCAAGGCGCGGATCGCGAGCAGCGGGCTGTCGATCGGCGAGCTCGTCACGACCGCGTGGGACAGCGCGCGCACGTTCCGCGGCTCCGACATGCGCGGCGGCGCCAACGGCGCGCGCATCCGCCTCGCCCCGCAGAAGGACTGGGTCGGCAACGAGCCGGCGCGCCTGGCGCGCGTGCTCGGCGTGCTCGAGCGCATCGCCGCGGACACCGGCGCGAGCGTCGCGGACGTGATCGTCCTCGGCGGCAACGTCGGCGTCGAGCAGGCGGCGCGGGCGGCGGGGGTCGAGGTCACGGTCCCGTTCGCGCCGGGGCGCGGCGACGCGACCGACGCGATGACCGACGCCGCGTCGTTCGACGTGCTCGAGCCGATCCACGACGGGTACCGCAACTGGCTGAAGGCGGACTACGCCGTCACTGCCGAGGAGCTGATGCTGGATCGCACCCAGCTGATGGGCCTGACCGCGCCGGAGATGACGGTGCTGGTCGGCGGCATGCGCGTGCTGGGGACGAACCACGGCGGCACGAAGCACGGCGTGTTCACCGACCGCGTCGGCGCGCTCACGAACGACTTCTTCGTTCACCTGACCGACATGCGCTACGCGTGGGCGCCGGCGGGCAAGGGGCTGTACGAGCTGCGCGAGCGCGCCACCGGGGCGGTGCGGTGGACCGCCACGCGGGTCGACCTGGTCTTCGGCTCGAGCTCGATCCTGCGCGCGTACGCCGAGCTCTACGCGCAGGACGACAGCCGGGAGCGGTTCGTGCGCGACTTCGTGGCGGCGTGGGCGAAGGTCATGCACCAGGATCGGTTCGACCTGGCCGCGCGGCCGTAGCGGCGGTGGCGGCGGCGCGCGCGCCGTGGGCGCGCGTCGCCGGGGCCGGGCTAGCACTCGTCGCCGAGGCGCTCGTGGCGGTGGATCGTGTGGATGCGCAGGCCGGTGTTGCGCTCGCGCCGGAGCTCGAGCTCGAAGTAGACGTCGCTGTCGGGGACGCGGCAGACGTTGTCGGCGCAGTTCGGCAGCGCGCGCTCGAGCTCGGCGGCGAACGGCAGGATGAAGAACGCGCCGGGGGAGCGGGTCTCGGTCTCGGTCCAGGTCGGCGGGTCGTGGGTCGGGTCCTCGAGGTGGTTGATCACGGTGAGCTCGTGGCAGGTGATCGCGCGGCGCCAGTGCGTGCCGCGCGGGCCGGCGGCGTGGAGCAGGGTGCAGGCGAGCTTGGCGACGTCGTCGTCGGTGCGCGGGCGGCGGCGCACGACCTTGCCCGGGTCGGGGAGCAGGCGCGCGGCGAGCCCGGCGACGGCGCAGTCGACGTCGTGATCGCGGACGAAGTCCTGCACGTCGGTGATCGCGTCGGCGCGGGCTCGCGCGGGGAGCGCGTCCGGGTCACGGAGCAGCTCGACCAGGCGGCGGGCGACGGTGACGCGCGTGGTGAACCGCAGGTCGGCCTGGTCGAGCGCCGCGACGTAGGCGTCGAGGTGCGCGGCCGGCTCGAGCGCGAGCAGCGCGGCGTCGATGTGGTACTCGCGCGCGGCGTTGACGAGGCGGAGCGGGGACAGCTTGTCGAGGTTGGCCTCGACGAACTCGTCGTTGCCGGCGGCCATCGACTCCCACAGCGCGTTCTCGGACAGCCAGGTGCCGTCGCCGAGCCGGGCGAGCGCGCGCTGGTTGAGCTCGCGCTCGGGCGCGCGCAGCTTGATCATGTCGACGTAGGCGGCGTAGAGCGGGCCGTCGATGTCCTCCTCGGGGATCTGGTCGAGCGCCCACAGCGCGACGTCGCGGCGCAGGCACGGGTCGTCGAGGCCCGCGGTCGCGGCGGGCGGCAGGAACGTCGAGCGCGTGGCGCAGCCGGAGGTGCGCTGCACGGTCGGGCACCAGAAGCGGCCGCTGCGCAGGTGGTAGGACGCCATCGCGCGGCGCACCGCGGGCGGGTCGCGCGGGATGGTCTCGACGCGATCCATCCAGTTCTCGCCGTCGATGCCGAGGCTGCGCCACGCGGCGTCGAGCTGGACGTCGAGCCGCGGGTCGACCGCGGTCCAGTCGAGGTCGGAGGTGTCGGGGGAGACGAGCGCCGCCGCGGCGGGCGCCTGCGGCTGCGGCGGCGGCGGCTCGGCGCGGCGGGGGATCGCGGGGCGCGGTTCGGGCGCGGCGCCGCTGCACGCGATCGCCGTGGCGGCCAGGACCACGCCCACGTTGCGCCACACGCTCATCGCGATCGAGCGTATCGGGGGCGGCCGCGCGGGTCGTCATCGAAGTGTCATCGCCGCGGCGCGTCGGCGTCGTGCGCGTATCGCCCGCGCGGGGTGAGCGGCGGGGGCAACTCCAGCGGCGGGTCAACACCGGGGTTGAGCGGTTTCGTTCCGGGGTTGAGCGGCTTGCGGTTTCGTTCCGGGGTTGAGCGGCTTGCGCGGTCCCGCTCCGGGGTCGAGTGCGCGGTCGCGCTCCGGGGTTGCGCGGTCGCGCTCCGGGGTTGAGGCCGAGATCCGCGGCGAGTGCGCGGTCGCGCTCCGAGGTTGCGTCGCGTGGTCCCTTGCCCTCCGGGGTTGCGGCAGCGGGGCAGGTGCGACAGTGGGCTCGATCGAACAGCGCTCTTCGAGCGCGCCGGGGAGAGGAGTCCTGACCAGCGCGGCTGCCAGTGGCGTCCGGTTTGCGGACATGTCCGGTAACCGGACGGGAGATGCGCCACAAGTGCAGTGACGCGTCGGGCGTGCTCTGGCGCGCGACGTGCTGGTGGGACTCGGAGCCCCCTCGCAAAGGAACACCATGTCGCTCCCTCGTCAGATCCTCGCCGGCCGCCCCTACATGATCACGCGGCGCTGCGTCCAGCGGCAGTTCCTGCTCCTGCCGGATCCCATCACCAACAGCATCTTCCTCTACTGCCTGGCTGAAGCCGCGCAACGCTTCGGCATCGACGTGATCCTCCCCTCGGTATTGTCCAATCACCATCACACGATCGTGTTCGATCGTGAGGGGCGCGTCGTCGAGTTCATGGAGCACCTGCACAAGATGCTCGCGCGCGTGCTGAACGCGCGCTGGGGCCGTTCCGAGAACCTGTGGTCGAGCGCGCAGGTCTCGCTGGAGCCCCTCGAGGAGCGGAACGACGTCCTCGAGGCGCTGGTGTACGCGGCCACGAACCCGGTCAAGGACGGCCTCGTCGACCAGATCCACCACTGGCCCGGTGTCAACGGACTCGGCGCCCTCCTCTCTGGTGAGGTGGTGACGGTGACGCGGCCGCGGTACTTCTTCGGAGAGGGAGGCAAGATGCCCCGAGAGGTCACGCTGAGGCTCGTGATTCCGGAGGAGCTCGGAGACACGGAGAGCTTCCGGTCAGAGTTGCGCCAGCGTGTCGACCAGCGTGTGGAGGAAATTCGCGCCGCCCGGCTCGCGGCGGGCAAGCGCGTGCTCGGCGTGCGTGCTGTGAAGGCGCAGTCGTGGCGCGATCACGCGCGGAGCGTCGAGCCGCGTGGCGGGATCCGGCTGGCAGGCGCTTCACGGGTCAGCCGGCCACGAGACGAAGCGCGCGCCCGCAAGCGCGCGTTCGTGGCCGCGTACCGGGTTGCCCGGAAGGCGTGGCTCGAGGGCAAGGAGGCGGTGTTCCCGCTGGGGACGTACTGGCTCAGACGGTTCGCGTCCGTGAACGTCGCGTCGAGCTCGTAGCCAGCGCGGGCGGCACGACGTACCGGCCGCATCGAACATGCGCGCGTCCCATCGGACGCGCGCCGTCGCGGCGTGGCCTCCACTGCTGAACGAGAGCGACGTACGTCGTGCGCGCAGCGCCACCCCGGAGGAGGCGTACGCAACGCCGGAGAGGAGGCGTACGCAACCCCGGAGGAGGAACCCCGGAGGAGGAGGAAGGACGTACGCAACCCCGGAGAGGCGTTCGCAGCCCCCCCCCCCGGACGCAGCCCCCCGGAGGAGAGCGGGCTCCGAGCGGGAGGCGTTCGCAAGGGATGGGCTCCGCAACCAACAACCCCGGAGCGCGGTCGATCAAGCCGGAGCGAGGTCAGCGGGTCATCAACCCCGGAGGTCAGCGGGTCAATCAAGCCGGAGCGAGGTCAGCGGGTCATCAACCCCGGAGGTCAGCGGGTCAATCAACCCCGGAGGTCAGCGGGTGAAGGTCAATCAACCCCGGAGGTCAGCGGGTGAAGGTCAGCGGGTCACGGCGTAGACGAAGCTCGCCTTGGGGAAGCGCCGCATGCGCTCGGCGATGATGGTCTGCGGCACGGCCTTGCCGTCGACGTAGCGCGCGAGCAGCTCCTCGGCGGCGGCCTTGTCGCCGCGGGCCTTGATCCCGCCCACGAGCTGCATCATCGCGTCGACGGCGGGGACGATCTTGGCCGGGTCGATCACGAACGCCCCGGAATCTGCGCCGTTGGCCGCGGTCGCGGCGTCGTCCCATCGCAGCGCACCAGCGTCGAGCAGCAGGCCGATCTGCACCGCGGCGAGCTGGCTGTACGCCTTGCGGTCGCCACCGCCGGTGTACATGCCCTGGGAGATGTGGCCGAACGCCCAGACGATCGCGTCGACGTAGCTCTGCACCGCGAGCTCGTCGCTGATCATCCCCTTGCCGCGCAGCAGCTCGACCAGGAACAGCGCGCCGCTCTGCGACTTGAGCTCCTCGAACACGCTCGCGATCGGCCCGCCGAACACCTGATCGTCGGTCTTGCCGCCCACCTTGTACTCGGCCGCGGGCCCCAGGTTGTGGGTGGCCTCGTGGAGGATGGTCGAGAGCAACCCCGGAACAGCGCCGGCGCCGTAACTCCGCATGCTCGCAGCGTCGAGCAGGCTCTCCGCCTGCGCGCGCCTCGACGCCTGGCTGTCGGGGTCGGTGTAGAGGTTGGACATCGCGACGGTGCGGCCGCGGCCCTCGTTGGCCACGGGGCCCCAGTTGGGCAGGCTCTGGCCGATCGTCGCGCCCAGCGGGTCGCGGTCATCGCCAGCGTTGATCACGATGTCGATGAAGTCCGGCAGGTGGAACGTCACCGTGCGCGCCTGGTATGGCGCGCCGGCCGCCTTCGCGATCGCCGCCTCCATCTCCTGCTGGACCGGGACCAGCTTGCGCTGCCACTCGAGCGAGTCCTGGTTGATCCGCGCGAACGTCAGGTGGAAGCCTGCCTTGTGCGCGCACGGCTCCCAGTACACCTCGTCGGGCGCGACGCGGACGTACCACTTGCTGTTCTCGGCGTTCATCTTCGACCAGGCCTCGTCGGCGGGCTGCCAGTCGTTGGTCGTGAACGCGGTCGCGGCCGCGCGCAGGTACGCGATCAGGGCCGGCTCGGCGGCCGGGTCGAGCGCATCCGCCGCGCGCACCAGCTCGTCGGCGAGCGGGGCCATCTGCTCGGCGTACGCCTCGGTGTACGGCACGGCCTTCAGCGCGTCGCCCTCGCCGCGCACGACGACGAACGGCGCGAGCAGCGCCTCGTGGTCGGGGCGCTGCTCGAGCGCCTGGCAGAACTTGTCCTGCGCCTGCAGCGCCGCGGGGTAGACATCGACGCGCGGGCGCGGCGCGCCCGGGATCGCCGAGCACGCCGGCTCCGTCTCGGTCGCCGGGCCGACGCACGCGGGCCCGCGGTTGCGCCGGAACAGGCTGGCACTGGCGCGGTCGCCGTCGGGCACCTGGCCGGCGAGCGCCGCCGCGCCGGTCTGCCGGTCGAACAGCAGATCGATCAGCCGGGCGACCTCGAGCATGTGATCGACGAACTTCTGCTCGCCCGCGGACAGCGCCGACAGGTCGCTGTGGACGAGCGTGGCGACGCCCTGGTCGAGGTCCTGCGCGACCAGCTCGCGCCGGCGTTGCTCGTCGGGTGCGCCGCCGGTTGGCGCAGGGGCGCGCGCCGCCGCGACGAGGCGGTCGAATGCGTCGTCGAAAGCTGCGGTGAACTTGCCCCCCTCCATCCACCGAGGCGCGTCGGGGTAGAACAAGAGCGTCACGACCTCCGCCGGATCCACCGCCTTGTCGCCGTCGGCGTCGGCCACCCAGTACAACGGCAGGTTCTCGCGCACGGCCCAGCGGTTGAGCTCGGCGCGGGGCAGGGCGTCGTAGCGGCGGGCCGCCGGGGCGGCGTCGCGGGCCGCGGTGGCGGTCCCGGGCGCGGGCTTGTCGCCGGCCTTGTCGCCCTTGCAGGCGACGGTAGCGAGCGCGAGGGCGAGGAGGGGGAGGTGTCTCACGCGCGGGACGCTACCCCAGCACTCGCACCAGCGCCACGATCGCCGCCGCGACGCCGAGCACGACCGCCGGGGCGATCCACGCCGCGCCGCGTCGCCCCAGCGTGCGCTGGCCGCGCGTGACGGCGGTGATCACCGCGTTGGCGCGCACGAGGTCGTCACGTCGGACGGCGACCAGGCACGCGCCTTTGTCCGCGTCCTGGGCGTCGGTCTCCGCGACGTGGGCCTCGATCCCCTCGTCGGCGAACGTCGCCCGCCACTGCTCGGCGAGGCGCGTGCCGCACACGACGACGCTGACGTAGCCGCGGGGCACCACGTCCGCAGGCTACGCGAGCCGCGGCGGGGCCGCTACTCGAACGCCAGGCCGAGGCCCGGCGCCTGGCCGTGCGTCGCTGGACGCTGCCAGGTCACGCGCACGGGGATGCGCTCGGCGCTGCCGTCGCGGCGCAGCCGGCCGCGCGTGCCGCACGCGATCGGCGCCGAGGTCGCGAAGAACACGCCGCCATCGGCGATGTCGCGCGCGGTGCCCGAGACCTCGACGACGTCGAGCTCGAGGCGCGCGCCGACGAAGATCGGCGTGCGGGCGCCGCGGGCGCGGCGCTCGGCGGCGAGGCCCATGCGAGACAGCAGGCGACGGATCGACATGTCACACACCGTAGGGGCCGCTGTGGGCGTGGATCAAGAAATCGGCCGAGGGCCGGACGCGCCCGGCCGGTCCCCGAGCCGGGGGGCGAGCCGCGTCGCTCCGGGGTTGCGTTCGGCGGCCCTGGCGCGCGGCGCACGGTGGGCTGCAAGCTCCGGGGTTGCTTGGAGAGGGCTCCGGGGTTGCTCGGTCGGGCGCGGGCCGGCCGCCCGTGGCCGGCCGCGCCCGGCAGTGACGAGGTCAGGGCGCGACCAGCTCGTACATCGTGGGCATGAACAGGCGGCCCATCACCAGGGTTGCGTGGCCGTCGGGCGCGGGGCGCGGCTGGAACAGGACCTCGTTGTCGGACTGGACGAGCACGTCGCGGGCGTCGCCCCGCACGCGGACGACCTGGTAGGTCACGGGCGCGCGGGGCCCCGCGACGAGGAAGCCGCCGCCCGGGTCCCACGCCACGACGCGCCGTACACGGCCTCGTGGAGCGCGACGCAGAACCCGAACTGATCGCTGCGCGCGTCGGCCTCGCCGCCCCGCAGCTGCTCGGGGCTCATGTACGCCGGCGTGCCGACGAGCGCGCCGGTCCGGGTCAGCTCCGCCAGCGTCAGGCCGTTCGCCGACGCCGACGGCGCGACGTCCGCCGCCGCCGCCGCCCGCGCCGCCGCCGTGAGCTCGGCGACGCCGAAGTCCCCGACGCACACGCGCCCCTCGCGCGCGACCAGCACGTTGTCGGGCTTGAAGTCGCGGTGGACGATGCCGGCGGCGTGCGCCGCGGCGAGCCCGCGCCCGGCCTCGACCATCAGCCCGAGCCACCGGCGCCAGTCGCGTCGCGCTCGCGCGTCTTCCGGCCGGGCGTCGTCCCCTCGACCAGCTCCATCGCCAGGTACAGCTCGCCGCCCGCCTCGCCGGCGTCGTGGACCGCGACGACCGCGCGGTGCGAGACCTTGGCCATCGCGCGCGCCTCGCGCAGCAGGCGCGCCGCGGCGTCGGGCGTGCGCGCCAGCGCCGGGTGGACGACCTTGATCGCGACCGCGCGGTCGAGGTGAGGGTCGCGCGCGGCCCACACCACGCCCATCGCGCCGGCCCCCAGCCGCTCCCCGAGCCGGTAGCGGCCGAGCCGCGTGCCCGGCGCGAGCGGGCCCGTCGCCTCGCCGCCGCGCGGCTCGCTGCCCGACGGCTGGCTGCCATCGTGCGCCAGCGTCGGCGCTTCCTCGACGGCGAGCGTCGGCTCCAGCCCGTCGACGCGGACATCGCGGCGCTCGCTCATCCGCCGGACAGTATCGCTCACCGCGCCGCCGGTGGGGACGGGATGTCCGCGACGCGGCCGCGCGGCTGGTACACGCGCCGCCAGTGCGGCAGCCGCTCGGCGCCGACGAAGTAGGCGTGGATCGACGCCGCCGTGCGGAAGTCCACGACGCCGCGTGGCGCCCAGTACGCGCGCTGGCCCTGCCACGTCATGCCCTCGCCGCGGTAGTCGATCTCGTGCCAGTGGCGGCCGGTGACGTGCGAGTGGTTGTCGTCGAACGTGGCGCGCCGCCCGGGATCGATCGCCGCGACCGCGCGCACCAGGTAGGCCGCGATCTCGGCGGCGTCGGCCCGCGGCAGCCCGCGCGCGTCGATCGCGCGCGCCAGCTCGACCGCCGATCGCGGCATCACCGCGTGGAGTGCGCGCAGCCCGGCGGGGTCGGCGTGGGCGAGCACGGCGCGCGCCGCGACGAGCGCCGCGGCCTCGTCGAGCTTCATCTTCGGCGAGCGCTGCGCGAGCCGGCCCTCGATCACCTCCGCGGCGTCGGCCAGGCCGCCCGCGCGGAGCGCGGCGAGCGCGTCCGCGAGCGTCGCCGGCGCCACCGCGTCGCGCGCGTCCGGCGCGGCGGCGTCCCGCGGCGGCGCGGTGGCGGC
>WYBA01000217.1 GCA_011526095.1 Myxococcales bacterium
CGGCGCCGAGCTCCTCGGCGGCGGCGCGGACCTCCTCGGCGCGGCGGGCGCGGGCGCGCCGGCCCAGCGTCGGCGCGGTCGCCCGCCGGGTGACGCGGACGCCCGCCTGCTCGACGCACACCGCGTCGACCGCGCCGTCGGCGAGCGGGGCGACGTCGAGCGCGGCGCCGGCGGCGACCAGCCACACCGTCGCCAGCGTGCGCGGCCGCTCGACCAGCAGCGCGGTCGCGGCGTCGACGTCCTCGACGATCAGCGCGCCGGTGAGCGGCCCCAGCCGCGCCTCGACCACCGCGGCCTCGTCGGGGTCGAGGTCCTCGAACCGCTCGGCCAGCAGCTCGGCGCCGAGCTCGTCGCGCAGCCGCAGCAGCTCCGGATCGACCTCGCCGCCGGCGGCGTCGAGCGCGGCGGCCCGCCGCCGCAGCGCCTCGCGCTCGTCGCCGAGCGCGCGCCGCCGCGCCGCGAGGTCACGCTGGTCCTCGACGATCCGGTCGCGCAGCGCGAGCAGCTCGGCCCGCGTCGACACCGGCGCGTCGAGCGCCGCGCGCAGCCGCCCCGCCAGCTCGGCCGCGAACCGCGCCGCCGACGCCAGGTTGTCCAGCGCCCGGCGCCGCGCGGTCAGCTCGCCGATCCGCGTGCGCGCGGCCTCCTCGGCGGCGGCGTCGCGCCGGGCCGCGTCGTCCGCCTCCCGGACGTCGAGCTCGACCGCGTCGAGCCGGGCGTGCAGCGCCGCGCTCGCGCCCGGGCCGCACGCGATCCCCAGCGCCTCGGCCCGCGCGCGCGCCGCGTCCTGGCGGGTCACCAGGCGCTCGACCTCCGCCAGCTCCCGCGCCAGCGCCGGGGCGCGCGCGACCAGCGCCTCGCGATCGGCCAGCCGGGCAAGCGCCGCGCGGGCGCGGGCGTGGGGCGGCTCGTCGCGATCCGGCGGCGGCGCGCCGCGATCCGCGAGCGCGGCGGCGGCCTCGACCACCGCCAGCGCGGCCAGCGCCGTGGCGTGCTCGTCGCGCACCAGCGCGGCGTCGCGCGCCTCGCGGTCGAGCCGGGCGCGCTCGGCCGCGAGCGCGCCGCCCCCCGCGATCAGGCGCGCCCGCGCCGCCGCGGCGCCGTCGACGGTGAGCCCCGGCTCGCCGAGCGCCGCGCGCGCCTCGTCGAGCCGGCGGCGGAGGTGACGGTGGGCGTGGGCGCGGCGGTGCAGCTCGTCGAGCCCGGTCTGCAGGTGCGCCAGGCCCTGCGACGCGCGGTCGTAGGCGTCGGCGGCGTGATCGCGAACGCGGCGGCAGGCGACGCGCTCGGCCGCGGTCGCGTCGACCGCGCCGCGCGCGCTCGCGGCCTCGCCGGTGCGCGCCGCCAGCTCGCGCTCGAGCTCGCCGACCCGCGTCGCCGCGACGACGACCGCGTTGCGGCGATCGCGCGCGGCGGTCGCGCGCTCGACCTCGGCGCGCGCCGCGGCGAGCCGGTCGTCGATGTTGCCCTGGCGCGCCGTGACGTTCTCGGCGGCGGCGGCGAGCTCGGCCGCGTCGCGCTCGGCGGCGGCGACCGCGGCGGCGGCCGCGGCCGCGGCGCGCTCGCCCTCGTCGGCGGCCTCGCGCGCGGCGTGGACCGCGGCCGCGAACATCGCCAGCCCCGCCTCGTAGATGCTCGAGATCTCGCGCTCGAGCACGCGCGCCTCGGCGACCTCGGCGCGGGTGCGGCGGCACGCGTCGAGGTTGGCGCGCATCCGCGTCAGCGTGTCCGACAGCCCGGTCTCCTCGCGCAGCAGGAACCCGCGCAGCTCGGTGGTCAGCGCGCGCGAGATGCCGCCGGTCATGCTCGTGCGCAGCATCTCGTTGAGCTTGTTCTTGTCCTCGTCGCTGGTGAGGCGCAGCGGCGTCACCCCGCGCTCGAACAGCGACGCCAGGTAGTCGCGGGTCGAGCGGAACACCTCGAGCGCGCCGCCGGCGCGGGTGACCGCGGCGCGCAGCTCGTCGAGCTCGGGGACGTGATCGGCGTCGTCGCGGCGCACCAGCAGCAGGTCCTGCAGCCGGACCTCCTTGCCCAGCCCGGTGACGACGAACGGCGTGAGCTCGACCGCCGGCTCGGCGCCGCGCTGCAGGCGCACGCCCGCGAGCAGCCGCTCGCCGCCGGGCAGCGCGAGGTCGAGCGCGGCGTACGACGGGCGCCCGGGCTCGCCGAGCCGGCCGAACACGCCGCGGTCGCCGCCGGTCGCGCCGCTCTCGCCGAGGTTGGTGAACCGCAGCCGCGTCATGTCGGGCAAGAGCACGACGTACGCGGCGATCATGACGGTGGTCTTGCCCGCGCCGTTGGCACCCTCGAGCGCCGTGACGTGGCGGTCGAGCAGGTAGCGCTCGTAGAACACGCCCTTCCAGTTGACGAGCGCGAGCGCCGTGACGTGCGCGCGGCTCATCCCCGATCGTCCCCGTCGTCATCGTCCCAGCCGTCGTCGCCGCGATCCTCGTCGTCGTGGCCGGGCCAGACGAACCCGTCGCCGACGTCGTCGACGTCGTCGGTGCCGGCGGCGTCGTCGGTGCCGGAGACGGGGCCGGAGGCGGTGCCGGTGCCGGGGCCGGAGGCGGATCCGGACGCGGAACCGGATCCGGAGGCGGAACCGGAGACGGATCGGGACACGGAACCGGATTCGGAGGCGGATCCGGAGACGGATCCGGACACGGAACCGGAGACGGAGGCGGAACCGGAGACGGATCCGGACACGGAACCGGATCCGGAGGCGGAACCGGAGACGGGGCCGGAGACCGATCCGGAGTCGGGGCCGGAGGTGGAACCGGTGCCGGTTCCGTGCCCCCGCTCGTCCTGAGCAGGGCCGAGCGCCAGCGAGGCCCGTGTCGAAGGACGCTGACCGCCAGCGGCGCCTCCGAGCGAGCCACGACTGTCACCATCCTTCGACTCCGGCCTCGCTGGCGCTCGGCCGGGCTCAGGATGAGCGGAACGGGACGCCACCTTCGCGCGCACGCCACGCTCCGTCTCCGCGTCCGTCTCCATCTCCGCCTCCGTCTCCACCTCCACCTCCACCTCCGCCTCCGTCTCCGTCTCCGTCTCCGTCTCCGTCTCCGTCTCCGTCTCCGCCTCCGTCTCCGCCTCCGCCTCCGTCTCCGCCTCCGCCTCCGTCTCCGCCTCCGTCTCCGTCTCCATCGGCGCCAGGCTCGCCTCCCCCGCCGCCACCAGCCGCGCCAGCGCCTCCGCCGGCGCGCCCAGGCCGCGCACCGGCTCCGCGAACCGCAGCAGCGCCGGCCGCAGCCGCAACTGCTCCTCGCCCACCACGTCGACGAACCCGAGCTGGGCCAGCCGCTTGACCGCGTCGGCGATCTTCGTCCGCACCACGCGGTGCGCGGCGCGCTCGTCGATCCGGCGCTTCTTGCCGTGGAACGTGCGGACCAGCGGCTCCTCGCCGACCACCGCGACGAGCTGCGCGACGACATCGTCCTTGCCGACCACGCCGCCGCGCTCGACCGACGCCGGATCGAGGTACATCAGCGCCAGGCCCTGGCCGACGAGCATGTCGCCCACCGCGAGCTGGCGGCGCGGCACGCGGTCGCCCACCGGCAACAGGTAGTAGTAGCCGTCGCTCTTGTGGATCAGCTCGCAGCCGTAGCGCCGGTAGAACGGCTCGAGGTGCTCCTGCGCGTCGCCCAGCAGCTGGTACCACGCCAGATCGTCGCGGTCGACGTGGCGCCCCCGGCGCAGCGCGAGATCGAGCGCGGGGAACTCGTCGTCGGCGATCACGTCCTGGAGCTGGGCGAACGGGGGACGGTCTGCGGGCGACATCACGGCTCCTCGGGCTTGCGCGGGGGCGAGACGACCTCCCACTCCTCGATCGCGATCGCGTCGGTCGCCGGGACCCACGGCCGCTCGCGCTCGCGCGCGACGCCAGCCTGGCGCGCGACGCTGTGCGCGACGCGCCCGGCGACCGCGAACCGCTCGCCGGACGGCGCCTCGGCCGCGACCTCGCCCGTCACGGTCGACAGCGCGTGCGCCCCGGCGACGAGCGCGGCGCGGACGCGCGCGTCGAGCACCGCCTGCGGGTCGACCGGATCCGCCGCCACCGGGTCGCGCTCGCGCTGGGCGCGCGGCCGCGACACCGGGCGCTCCTCGCGCGCCGGCGCCACCGTGCGCAGCACGCGCATCGGCGCCGCGCCGGCGACCGCGAGCGACCACGACCGCCCCGCCTCGCCGGCGAGCTGCTCGCGCAGCCGGTGGGTCAAGGCGCGCGTCGGGTCGAGCCGGACGACGTCGCGCAGGTAGCGGTGGACGTACTGGTAGTACTCCGACCACGCGCGCTGGCGCGCCGCGCCCCACGCCGCGATCCGGTCGAGCTGGTCGATCAGGCGCAGCGCCGCCGCCTCGGCGTCGGCGGCGCCCGGCGCGCCTTGCGCCCCCTGCGCGGCGATCGCCCGCTCGAGCACGTCCTGCAGCCGCGCCAGCAGCGTCGAGGTCCCGCGCAGGAGCACGTCGCCCAGCTCGCGCAGCGTCGCGCTGGTCGAGGTGAGCAGCTCCTGGCAGCGCTCGACCGCGCCGAACCAGTCGGCGTCGAGCAGCCCGCGGATCTGGGCCTGGAAGTCCTCCTGCTGCAGGTCCAGCCCGCGCTGGCGGCGCTCGATCCCGGCGACGAGGTCCGCGATCGTCACGCGCAGCGGCTCGACGACGCCGACCTGCCACGCCTCGGGGCTGTCGGCCGCGTCGGCCGCCCGGACGACCTGCGCCAGCGTGGCGTCGAGCGTCGTGGTCAGCGCGCTCAGGCTCTGCCGGGTCAGCACGTCGGCGTCGAGGAAGAACTCGACGATCGCGGTGGCGAGCCGCGACAGCGCGTACTCGCCGGTGCGCACGACGCCCTGGCCGTCGACGCGCGCGAGCAGCCGCTGATCGCGCAGCCGCTGGATCACCGCGCCGGCGCGGCGGCGCGCCGCGTCCGGGCCCTCGACCAGCGGCGCGACGTGGCCGAACACGTCCTCGAGCTGCGCCTCGCCGAACGACGCGAGCTGGCCGGCGCCGGCGCGCAGGTGGAGCGCGGCGAGGAAGCACAGCTCCAGCGTGCCGAGGTCGAGCGCGACGCGTCGCTCCGCCAGGGCGCCCAGCACCCGGTCGAGATCGTCGTCGGTCGCGGCCACGGGGGGCCGTCTATAGCGCGGCCGGCGCGGGCGCGCGAGCGCGCGGTGCGGCGATCACGGCGCGCCGTCGCCGTGGTCCGCGCCGCGGATCATCGGGACGAACCGGACCGGGAAGATCGAGCGCTCGACCAGGCCGCGCGGCGTCCGCTCGATCCGGATGAGCTCCTGATGGAACGCGTGGCCGACCGGCAGCACCAGCCGCCCGCCCGGCGCGAGCTGCTCGATCAGCGCCGGCGGCACGACCGGCGGCGCCGCGGTGACGAGGATCGCGTCGAACGGCGCCCGCTCGGGCCAGCCGGCCCAGCCGTCGCCGACGCGCAGGTGCGCGGCGAGGCCGAGGTCGGCGAGCGCCTCCGCCGCGGCGGCCGCCAGCGCCGGCACGACCTCGAGCGAGTAGACGTGCGGCGTCAGCGCGCACAGCACCGCGGTCTGGTAGCCCGAGCCGGTGCCGACCTCGAGCACGCGATCGCCGGGCTCGATCGCCGCCAGCTCGGTCATCACCGCGACGACGTACGGCTGGCTGATCGTCTGATCGTGGGCGATCGGCAGCGGTCCGTCCGTGTAGGCCTGCGCGCGGTAGCCCGGCGGCACGAACCGGTGGCGGGGGATGGCGCGCATCGCGTCGAGCACGCGCGGATCGGCCACCCCGCGCGCGACGAGCTGGTCCTCGACCATCGCCGCGCGCGCCGCGCGCGTCACGTCGTCGTCGAGCGCGTCGAGCACGTCGGGAGTGGGCTCCACGCGCCGCAGCCTACCCCACCGCGCCGCGGCCCGCCCGCGCCTCGCGTCGGCCGCCGCCCGTGCTAACACCCCGACCGCCGATGTCGCTGCTGTTCCCCGCCCAGACGATCACGCTCGACGCCGCCCTGCGCGATCTGGCGTCCGGCGGCGCCAAGGCGCGCCTGGCCGCCGCGCACGCGCTCGGCGACTTCGCCGACCCCGCCGACCCGGCGGACCGCACCCGCGCCGCCGCGGCGCTGATCCGCGCGCTCGACGACGACCTCGCCGCCGTGCGCGCCGAGGCCGCCGCCTCGCTCGGCGAGATCGGCGAGGGCGCGACCGGCGAGCTCGACGCCGCCGCGATCGCCGCCGCGATCGCGCGCCGCCTCACCGACGGCGACGCCGCGGTCCGCCAGAACGCGGCGATCGCCCTGGGCAGCCTGCGCCACCCCGACGGCCTCGGCCCGCTGGTGACCGCGCTGCGCGAGGGGCCGCCCGACGTCCGGTTCCAGGCCGCCACCTCGCTCGCCGAGATCGACGGGGCCGCCGCCTACGAGCCGCTGGTCGCGGCGCTCGCCGACGCCGACCCGCAGGTCGTCGGCGCCGCCGCGCTCAGCCTCGGCGCGATCGGCGACGGCCGCGCGGTCGGGCCGCTCGTCGCCCGGCTCGACCACCCGGACCCGGGCGCGCGGTTCGACGCCGCCTACGCGCTGGCCGAGCTGCGCGACGCCCGCGGCCGCGCGGTGCTCACCGCCGCGCTCGGCGACGACGCGCGGGCGTGGGACGCGGCGACCGCGCTGGAGTGGCTCGGCACCGTCGACGACGCCCACGCGCTCGCCGGCGTGCTCACCCGCCGCAAGGCGGATCCGAACCCGGTGCTGCGCGCCGCCGGCGCGATCCTGCGCATCGCCCGCGCCGCGGCCGTGCCCGCCGAGACGACGGCGGCGGCGCGACGCGTGCTCCACGCCGCGCTCGGGCTGCGCAAGCTGCCGCTGCGCGGCCTCGCCGTCCAGGAGCTCGCCACCGCCGGCGACGCCGCCGACGTGCCCGCGCTCGAGCGGCTGCGCGCCAGCCGCAAGGGCCGCGAGCTCGCCGACGACATCGCCGACGCCCTGCGCCAGATCGGAGCCCGCGCGTGACCACCGCCGCCCCGCCCGCGCCGCCCGCGCCTGTCGAGCTGTTCGACAGCCACGCCCACGTCGACGGGCCCGAGTTCGACGCCGACCGCGACGAGGTCCTCGCCCGCGCCCGCGCCGCCGGCGTCCGCCGCATCGTCGTGATCGGCGCGGTCGGCGAGCCAGCCTCGGCCGAGCGCGCGGTCGCGCTGGCCGAGCGCGACCCGCACATCTGGGCCTCGGTCGGCACCCACCCGCACGACGTCGAGCACATGACCCCGGCGTGGTGGGCGGTCCACGAGCGCCTCGCCCTGCACCCGCGCGTCGTCGCGATCGGCGAGACCGGCCTGGACTTCTACTACGACCACTCCCCCCGCCAGGTCCAGGCCGAGGCGTTCGTGAGGTTCCTCGACCTCGCCCGCCGCGTCGGCAAGCCGGTGATCTGCCACATCCGCGACGCCCACCCCGAGGCGATCGCGATCCTGCGCGACCACAACGCCGGCGAGCTCGGCGGGATCATCCACTGCTTCACGGGCACTCCGGACGACGCCGCCGCCTACGTCGACCTCGGGCTCTACGTGTCGTTCTCGGGGATCGTCACCTACAAGACCGCCCAGCCGATCCGCGACGCGGTCGGCCGGGTCCCGCTCGACCGCATCCTGATCGAGACGGACTGCCCGTACCTGGCCCCGCTGCCCCGCCGGGGCCGGCGCAACGAGCCGGCCTATGTGGTCCATACTGCACAGGTCGTGGCCGACTGCGCCGGGGTGCCGCTGGACGAGCTGGCGGCCGCGACCGTGGCCAACACCTGCGCGGTGTTCCGGCTCCCGCCCCCCTGACCGAAACAGATCGAAACAGGGCGATGCCAGGTGTTCCCGGTGCTTGACGGGCCCAGGGGTGGCCGGTATATACGCGGGCTCTCATCGGTCCCTCGGAGAATCCAATGGCGCAGCGCATCGGCCTTGTCGGCAAGAAGATCGGAATGACCCAGGTGTTCGCGGATGACGGCGAGCGCATCCCGGTCACCGTGATCCAGGCGGGTCCCTGCTACGTCGTCGGCAAGCGGACCGAGGACCGGGACGGGTACTCGGCCCTGGTGATCGGCTTCGACGAGAAGCCGCTGCGCCTGGTCAGCCGCCCCGAGGCCGGCCTGTTCAAGGCCAGCAACGTCAAGCCGCAGCGCGTGGTGCGCGAGTTCCGCCTGCCCGCCGCCGAGGTCGACAAGTACCAGGTCGGCCAGGCCATCGCCCCGTCGGACGTGTTCGCCGACGGCGCGCCGATCGACGTGACCGGCGAGAGCAAGGGCAAGGGGTTCCAGGGCGTGATCAAGATGCACCACATGAAGGGCATGAAGAACACGCACGGTACCCACGAGTACTTCCGCCACGGCGGCTCGATCGGGTGCCGGCTGACCCCGCAGCGCGTCCACAAGGGCAAGCGCATGTCGGGTCACATGGGCGCCGAGCAGGTGACCGTCCAGAACCTGCAGCTCTACAAGATCCTCCCGGACGAGGGCTGCATCCTCGTCCGCGGCGCCGTCCCCGGCGCCAAGAACGAGTACGTCGTGGTCCACGCCGCGGCGACCCGCACCGCGTACAAGGTCAAGGGCCAGGGCAAGGAAGAGGTTCGCTCCAAGAACCCGCTCAAGGCCTCGAAGAAGGCCGCCGCGGGCCGCGGCTAGCGTCCGGCGGGGCGAGCTGCCCTGCCTCGCGGCCACGGCGGACGTCTGTCATGTCCCGCTCCAAGCTCGGCGACCGCAACGTCCGTCGCGACAAGTTCCACCAGCAGGCGCGGCGCGCGGGGTTCCGCGCGCGCGCCGTGTTCAAGCTCCAGGAGCTGGACGAGGCGCGCCCGCTGTTCGCCCGCGGACAGCGCGTGCTCGACCTCGGCTGCGCGCCGGGCTCGTGGCTGCAGTACGCATCGACCCGGGTCGGCCCGAGCGGGCGCCTGGTCGGCATCGACCGCACCGAGATCCCGGGCGTCGCCGGCGCCCGCCTGCTCGTCGGCGACGTGTTCACCGTGACGCCGGCCGAGCTGCTCGGGGACCTGGCGGCGTTCGACGTCGTGATGTCGGACATGGCGCCCGACACCAGCGGCATCCGCCACCTCGACCAGTCGCGCAGCGAGGCGCTGTTCGAGCGCGCGCTCGACCTCGCCGAGGCGCTGCTGGCGCCGGGCGGCAACTTCGTCGGCAAGCTGTTCCAGGGCCCCGAGTTCAAGAACCTCATCGACCGCTGCCGCAAGCAGTTCGACGAGGTGAAGATGGTGAAGCCCGAGTCGAGCCGGCAGTTCTCGATCGAGCAGTACGTGGTGGCGCGCGGCTACCGGGGCGGCGCGAGGTAGCCGTGCCGATGCGGCTGCACATCGAGCCGTGGGGGACCCCCTCGGCTCGCAAGATCGCCAAGGCGGTGGAGATCATCCACGCCGGCGGCGTCGCGGCCTACCCGACCGACTCGATCTACGCGCTCGGCTGCGCGCTCGAGGCGCGCGCGGCGATCGAGAAGATCTACCGCGCGAAGAACATGAGGGCGTCGCAGCGCCTGGCGCTGATCTGCCCCGACGTCTCGACCGCGTCGCAGTTCGGCCAGCTGTCGCAGACCGCGTTCCGCCTGGCGCGCCGGATCTTCCCCGGGCCGTACACGCTCGTGGTGCCGGCGACGCGCGAGGTGCCGCGAGGCCTCACCGACGCCAAGCGCCGCACCGTCGGCCTGCGCATCACCGGCCACCCGGTGGCGCAGGCGCTGGTCGCCGCGCTCGGCCGGCCGCTGCTGACCACCAGCGCGATCGCGCCGACCACCGGCGAGCCGTGCCGCGACGCCGACGAGGTGCTCGACGCGTTCGGCCACGTGCTCGACGTCGTGATCGACACCGAGCTGACGCCGGATCAGCCGTCGACCGTGATCGAGGTCGACGGCGACCAGATCACGCTGGTGCGCGAGGGCGCCGGCCCGGTCGACGGCCTGATCGACTGACGCGCGCCTACTTGGCGCCCGTCGCCGCGCCCGTCCCCGTCGCCGCGCCCGTCCCCGTCGCCGCGCCCGTCCCCGTCGCCGCGCCGCTGTCACCGCCCGCCGGCGTGACCGGCGGCGCCGCCGCCGTCGCGCCGCCGCGCAGCGCGAGCTGGCCCTGGCGCGCGAGGTCGACCGACACGCCCAGGATCCGCGCCGCCTCGCCCGGCGCGTGGAAGCCCATGCTGTTCTCGGCCTCGATGAAGTCCAGGTAGAACTGCGCCTGGCGCTGCAGCTTGCGCGCGGCCTCGAGCTCCGCGTCGGGCCGCCCCGCGGCGATCGCCGCCTCGAGGTCCGTGATCAGCGCGACGACCGCGTCCATCGCGCGGTTGCGCAGCTCGAACGTGCGGTCCTGGATGGACTTCACGCGGTCGGCCAGCTCGGTCTCGGAGAACTTGTGGCAGGTCTGGCACGCGCGGTTGATGTTGAGCAGCGGGCTGCGGACGTGGTGATCGCTGATCTTCATCGCGCCGACCCGCGTGTACGGCATGTGGCAGTCGGCGCACGCGACGCCGGAGCGCGCGTGCACGCCCTGGTTCCACAGCTCGAACTCGGGGTGCTGCGCCTTGAGCACCTTCGCGCCCGACAGCTTGTGGGTCCAGTCGGCGTGCCCGACCTCCTCGTAATAGGCGTAGATGCCCTCGATCCCCAGGCCGTTGCTCCACGGGTAGACCAGCCGCTTCTCCGGGCCCTTGAAGTAGTACTCGTCGTGGCACTGGCCGCACACGAACGACCGCAGCTCCTGGTGCGAGGCGTCGCGGTTGACGTCGTAGTCGGGCTTGCCCTGGCTGGCGCGCAGCGCCTTCATCCCCTCGAGGAACGCCGGCCGGGTCACGCGCAGCGCCATCGTCTTCGGATCGTGGCAGTCGATGCACGACACCGGGTGCTCGACCAGCTTGCGCGCCTCGGCGTACGGCATCGGGTTGACCTGCTCGAAGCCCTTCATCAGGTCACCGCCGCCGGCCTGCTTGTACGCGACGTAGATCGACGCGTGGCAGTGCAGGCAGGTGCCCGGCTGCTTCGCCACCTGCTGGCGCTCGGTGAACGTCTGGTCGTCGAGCATGTACGCGTGGCCGCGCTCCTCGCGGAAGTCGACGGAGAACGCGTAGCCCTTCCACATCGTGACCAGCCGAGGATCCTCCTCCAGCCGCGACTGCGCGACGACCGACCGCGGATCCGCCTGGGTCGGCGTGCGCGGCTCGGCCTCGCTGCCGCCGTAGCGCGTGCGCTGCTGGTCGACGGTGCGCTTGTAGCCGTCGTACTGCAGCGGGTAGTTCTTGCCCCAGATCGCGGGATCGACCGTCGTGCCGTCGAGCTCGACGACGCGGAACGCCGGGCTGCGCGCCTCCGACTTGTGCTCGGCGACGCTGACCAGGACCAGCGCGGCGATCGTCGCGGCGACCGCGCCGGCGAGCGCGGCGAGGCCGAGCAGCAGCAGCTTGCGGCTGCGGGGCCAGCGCTCGCTGGCGGCCGCCGTGGAGGTGGATTCGGACGCGGGCTTGGACATCACGGCTCCTCAGTCAGCGGTGCGGTGCCCGACCGAGTCGTGGCACCGGATGCACGAGACGCCGGCGCCGCCGCCGTGCGGCCCCATCGCGTCGACCGTCGCCGCGTGGCAGCGACGGCACTGCGCCTCGGTGATCGCGCGGTTGCGCGAGGTGATGCGGATCGGCTCGTGGAAGTCACCCGTGGTGAACGCCAGCGAGTGGTGATAGCCGTTGAGCGCCTTGGTGTAGTACTTCGCGACGCCGCCCGGCGGCGCGTGGCAGTCGTTGCACACGGCGACGGCGTGGTGCGACGACTTCTGCCACGCCTCGAACTGCGGGCGCATGACGTGGCAGTTGGCGCACGCCGCCGGATCGTCCGACAGGTACGACGCGCCGCGCGCGTAGACGAACGTGAACGCGCCGAGGCCGAGCGCGACGCCCAGCACCGCGCTCACGGCGATCGCGATGATGAACGTGGAACGCCGGCGCGGACGTCGTCGCGCCGGCGGAGCTACGTCAGGGGGCGATGGAGTCACGGCGCATCACTTCTGTGCCAGGTCCGTGCCAGACGCAATAGGCCGGGCACGGATGTTCGCGGTGAATCCGCGCGGCCACGCGAACGCATCACCTGAGCCGTGTTCTCAGCAGGTCGACCAGCGCCCCCATCGCGTCGACGGTGGTGAAGATCCCGACGACCTTGTGATTCTGTGCCACGACCACCGAGCCGACCTTTCGCTCTGCCATCACCACCGCGACCTCGTCGAGCGGGGTGTCCGGTTCGACGGACACCACATCGGGCGTCATCGCTTCTTCGACCGTGATCACGTCGGGATTGACGTCCTTGAGCGACATGATGATCGCGAGGTCGCGGTCGGACACGATCCCGATCACGACCTCGCCGCGGATCACCGGCAGGTGACGGATGCCCTCCTCGCGCATCGTGTTGTGTGCAGCCCGCAACGTCCGGCCGGCCGCGATCGTGTGCGGGTGCGGCGTCATGTAGCGCTGGATGGTCGGCACGGCTTTCATCGATCCCCTGCACTTGCATCAGGTGGACCATCCGCCCACCTCGCGCCGTCGCGGATCTGGGCGCCTCGCGCCCGCAAACCCTGCGCGGCGCCAGGTCAACCCGCGACGAGACGCTCGAGCGCCGCGCGGATCGTCGGCGGGATCGCCACCGGCGTCCGCGTCGCCCGGTCCACGAACACGTGGACAAAGTGGCCGTGGGCGACCGCGGCGGCGTCCGCGCCCTCACCGTCGACGAAGATCGCGATGCCGTAGGTCACCGCGCGCTGACCGAGCCGGTCGACGCGCAGGCCGGCGCGCAGCGCGGTCGGATAGGCCACGGGCGCGTGGTACTGACACGCCGACTCGACGACGAGCCCGATGACCGGGGCCGCGTGGAGGTCGAGCCCGCCCTCGTGGATCAGGTACGCGTTCGCCGCGGTGTCGAAGTAGCTGTAGTACGTGACGTTGTTGACGTGGCCGTAGACGTCGTTGTCCATCCACCGCGTGGTGATGGTGACGAAGTGGCGGTAGTCGGCGGCGATGGGGCGGACGGCGGGCATGACAGCACTCCAGGAACGAGGCTCACCAGCAGCTCAGCGCGTCGCGGAACAGCGCGTGCAACGTGTCCTCGGTGACGGCGACGGGCGCGTTGTCGAGCAGGCGCCGCTGCGGCGCGGCGCCCTCGACCAGCGCCGGGACATCGGCGGCGGCGTAGCCGACCCCGGTGAGCCCGTTGGGGGTGCCGACCGCGCGCATCAGCCCGGCGACCGCGGCGGCGAGGCGCTCGCCCGCGTCGTCGGGGCCGGCGCCGCGGACGTCGGCGCCGAGCAGCGCCGCGGCCTCGAGGTGGCGCGCCGGCGACGACGGGGCGAACCGGCGGAACACCGCCGGCGCTCCGACCGCGACGGCGAACCCGTGCGGCACCAGCGGCGCGTCGTCCGGGTAGCCCGCCGGGCGAAAGCCCCGCACCCGGCCCGCGACCGCGTAGGCCATCGCGTGCGGCGCGTGGACGCCGGCGTTGCCGAACGCGATCCCGGCGAGCGTCGCCGCCCACATCAGCTGCGTCCGCGCCTCGACGTCGGCGGCGTCGGTCACCGCGCGGACGAGGAACGCCCCGGCCAGCCGCAGCGCCTCGCGGCACCCCAGATCGCTCCACGGGTTGGCGCCCTGGCTCATCGGCCGCGCGGTCCACGGCGCCGGCCGCGCGCGGCGGTCGAACGGGCGCGCCGTGAACGACTCGATCGCGTGGCACAGCACGTCGAGCCCGCTGGCCGCGACCACCGCCGCCGGCAGCGTCGAGGTGCACCGCGGATCGATCACGGCCTCGCTCGGGCGCAGCCGCGGCGACGCGACGCCGGTCTTGGCGTGGAGCGCGAGCAGGTCGAAGATCGCGATGCCGGTCACCTCGCTGCCGGTGCCCGACGTCGTCGGGCACGCGAGGTGGGGCGCCAGCGGTCCCGGCACCGGGGCGCCGCGACCGATCGGCGCGTTGACGTACTCGACCAGCGGCGCCGGATGGGTCGCGAGCAGGTTGGCGAGCTTGCACGTGTCGATCACCGAGCCGCCGCCGAGCGAGACGTAGCCGTCGCACCGCGCGTCGACGGCGAACCGCGCCGCCTGCTCGATCGCCGCGTCGGTCGGCTCGATCGCGACCTCGTCGAACACGGCGACGTCACACCCGGCGGCGCGCAGCGCCGCGTCGACCTCGGCGAACCACGACAGCGCGCGCAGCCGGCGATCCGTGAACAGCGCGACGCGGCGCGCGCCGTGCGCCCGGATCCGCGCGCCGACCTCGGCGAGCGCGCCGGCGCCGAACGTCACGCGCGAGGCGTCGACGGTGAACGCGTGGTCGAGCCCGGCCTCGGTCGCGGACAGATGCGCGCAGCTCATGGTGCGAGAAGATACCGCGACCGCGATCGCGGCCGGCGCGCGGTCACGACGCCGGACACAGCGACCAGCCCGGCAGCACCTCGGCCGACGCGTCCGGATCCAGCGTGGCGAGATCGAACCGGACCTGGACGTAGCGGCTGGGCGCGATCACCTCACCGGCGGCGTCGGGCACGCCGTCGCCGTCGCAGTCGGCGTCGTTGAGCGGCAGCGCCCGCGGCGGCCCGGCCGCCGGGTTACACGCCTCGGCGTAGCGCGTGGCGTCGGTGCCGTCGGGGCCGCGCCACGACTCGCCGTCGCACGCCGGGTCGTCGCAGCCACGGACCTGGACGCCGACGTCGAGCGCGCCGCGCAGCCAGCGGTGGCGGATCTCCGCCGCCGACAGCGCCCGCGCGTAGACCGCGACCTCGTCGATCACGCCGTGGAAGTCCTGGCCGTTGTAGCCGCGGGTGCCCACCGTCAGCTCGCCGGTGAACAGGGTGTCATAGGCGAGCGGCCCCGGCATCGCCAGGGTCGCCTCGACCGCCCCGTCGACGTAGAGCGTGGCGCTGTCGTCGTCGATGACGCAGGCGGCGTGGAACCACTGTCCGGCGGGGATCGAGGTCGTCCCGACGACCTCGACGTCCGCGCCCGCCACCCCCGCCCAGCACCGCAGCGCGCCGGTCGGCCGGCCGGTCTGCTGCTGGACCTGATCGAGCGCGTACGAGTTGTACGGCGGCGAGCCGTTCCATCCCTTGGCCACGATCATCCCGGCCGAGCCGTCGAGGCCATCGGAGTGCCCCCCGTCCTTGCGCGCCCACGCCTCGATCGTGATCGCCGGCGCCTCGAGCGCCGGCGCGCCGGCGCGGTAGAGCCGCTGGTCGCTGACGCCGTCGAACCCGGCCCCGGCGCGGAGCCGCGCGTCGGCGCCGAGCGCCGGGCAGTTGGTGAGACACGTCGCGTCCAGGTCCTGCCCCGAGGCGTCCGCGAACGACGCGGGCGCCGGCTCGTCGAGGTGGTAGAGCAGCACGTTGCCGGTCATGTCCACCGTCGCCTCGTAGCCGGTCTCGATCGCCGCGTCGCCCGGCAACGGCTTGCGCGCCGGCGCGGCCGTCGTCCAGCTCAGCTCGCCCCACGCCGTGACCTCGCCGCGATCGAGCACCGGCGACTGCCACTTGCCGTTGCCGGCGCCCACCGCCAGCGCGAGCCGGTCTCCGCCGACGACGCGAACATCGGTCGCGCTGCCGTCGGCGAACGCGGCCGTCACGCAGCCGTCGCCCGCGGCGTCGACGACGTCCATCGCCGGGCCCGGGATGTCGATGCAGGCCGCGGTCAGCGAGCCAAGCGACGCGAACAGGACGGCGCGAACCACGGCGCCGCACTCTAGCTCATGGCGACGGCGCCGCGAGCGCCGCGAGCAGCGCCTCGACCATGACCGGCGGGGCGCCCGACGCGTCCGGCTCGAGGTAGCGCGCGACCGCCGCGGAGACGTCGGGGTCTCCGGCGTACGCCCGTCGGAACGCCGGGTCGGACGCGGCGTACAGCACGGCCAGGCCCTCGATGCTGCCCCGGGCGCGGTAGGTCTCGAGCTCCGTCACCAGGCGCGCGAGGATCTCGGCCTTGCGCGCGCGCGCCTCGTCGAACGCCGGCGAGCGCGCCTCGACCCCGGCCGCCGCGAGCGCCTGCTCGATCCGTGCGAGCCGCGCGATCGGGACGCCGCCGACCGCCGCCTCGGTCAGCCACGGCTCGGGCGAGCACCCGCCCGCGATCGCGAACGCCAGGCCGCCGAGCTCCGCCGCGTCCGCGACCTCCTCCGCGAGGCGCACCAGCGGATCGTCGTCGGGCGCGGCCTCGACCGTGAACCGGGTGGGCCCGCTCGCCGCGGCGGGCGGCGGGCGGTGCGCGTTGCCGAGGTACCACGCCGCCTCGACCGGGACCCGCAGCGGCGTCCCGGCGGCGACCTCGACGGCGTCGCCCGACAGCGTGACGAGGAACTGGCGCGGCGGCAGGCACCCTTCCCCCTCGTAGGGGTACGCGTATCCCGGCAGGTGCGCGAACAGCGCGGTCGGCAGGCGCGCGCGCACCGGCGCGTCGCCGGTCGCCTCGACCACCAGCGCGAACGAGACGTGGGTCCGGTGGACGTGGATCACGTCGCCGACCACGGCCGGATCGGCGCGGCGCTCGAGCGCGACCTCGAGCGCGCCGTCCTCGACGGCGGCGAGCAGCTCGACCTCGTCCTCGTCGAGCGCGGCGCCGCCGTCGCCGTCGGCGAGGTCGTCGACCGTGGCCGCCGCGTCCTCGCCGGGCGGCGCGCCGCGCGAGCCGCGCTTGCACGCCGCGACCGCGCACCAGATCAGGCCGAGCGTCAGCGCGGCGCGAGCGAGCCCCACCCCGGCAGCTTCGCACGCGCGGGGGCCCGCCTGGCCCACCCGATGCACGCCTTCCCGGGCCAAGGAGGCCACCATGTGGATTCACGCCCCTTCACACGGCCGGATCTTCGACCGCCTCGTCGAGGAACATCGCCAGATCGTTGCGATGTTCGACCGCGCGCTCGCCCAGCCCACGCCCGAGGGGTGCGCCGCGGCGTTCGCCGAGATCGCGCACTTCCTGCGCGCGCACGAGCGCGCCGAGGAGGAGATCCTCTATCCCGAGCTCGAGGGCTCGCGCGAGATCGGCGACCACGTCGCGGAGGACCGCCGCGAGCACGCCGATCTCGAGGCGCGGATGCGCGTGCTCGAGGCGCTGCCCCCGGACAGCGGCGCGTGGTCCCCGCTGGTCCGGGACCTGCGCGACGCGTTCGTCCGCCACGCCGCCGACGAGGAGCAGGTGCTGTTCGCCGGCGCGCGGACCCGCTTCGGCGACGACCGCAGCGAGCTGCTGCTGATCGAGTACGAGATGGACCGGGACCTGGCGCTCAAGCACTCGTGAGCGGGCGAGGTCAGTCCACGTCGGGTGGTCTCGACGGCGCCGGCCCCCGGGGTCAGCGCGAGGGCGCCGAGCAGACAAGTCGATCGCCGGCGATCGCGGCCATCAGTCACCCACGTGGCCGAAGCCATCGAAGCCGATCACCACCAGGGCGGACGTACCCCACCCCGCCTCGTGGTCGGCCCCGAGCAGGCTCGCGCGCACGACCAGCGCGCTGCGGCGCCAGTGATGGACGTCGACGCCGAGCGAGCCGTGGACGGTGGCACCGGACACCCGCGCGGAGTCGTCGCTGCCCGGGTCCTCCGCGAGCGCGCCGCCGAGGCCGAGCGACATCGAGATGCGCTCGCCGGCCCAGGCGCTCGCCCCGAGCAGCAGCGCGCCCCCGCCCCGCTTGATCCCGTCGTGCCAGCTCTGGAACACCGCGAGCTCGGCGTGCACCGCGAAGTCGTCGGAGCCCGGGAACAGCCCGCCGAGGCGGAACAGGCCCCCGGTGGAGAGGCCGGCCTCGCAGCCCTCGCACGCCGGCACGTACGTGCCGGCGCCGAGCGAGGCCGTGAACATGCCCCCGGTGCGCCGCGGGTTGGCCCGCGCCTCCGGCGGCGCGACCCGCGGCGAGACCGCGACCATCAGCGACACCGCGACCATCCAACCCCGGATCCTCATCCACCTACGATACTCCGTGCCTCGCCCCGCGGGCGGAGGCACCTGGGGCCGATGTCGCAGATCGCGCAGGGGCCCGGCACGCACGCGCGCGGGCGCGGTCACCGCGCGCTCGAGGGCCCGGGCCAATGCTGGTCAGATAAGGCAAGGCGTGTCAGTTCCGCTCGCCCCGAGCCAGCGCCAGCGCCAGCGCCAGCGGACGGTGCGAAGCGACGGGCGGCGGCTGCTGACGAACAGCCGTCCGAGCCCGCAGGATCGCCAAGTTCCTTCGACAGGCTCAGCTCAGATCAGCGGGCTGCGCAGGATGCGTCGACGACGAGGAAGGCGCGCGCGACGATGGCGACAGCCGTGGCTCGCGTCGCCGCACACCGTTGAGGCACCAAGTGCGCGGGCGTTCGGCGCTGCGAGCGCCAGCCCGACGAGCCCACCGCGGACGCGCGAGACGGCGGCGGCGTGGCGGTGCCAGGCGCCGTCGCGTGGCGTGCGTC
>WYBA01000218.1 GCA_011526095.1 Myxococcales bacterium
CGACCTCGGCGGCGCGCCGCGCCGCGGCGGCGGCCTCCGCCTCGCGCTGCTCCCACTCGGCGAGGCGCGCGCGGTTCTGCTTGCGCCGGCGGCGCCAGCCCAGGACCAGCAGCACGACCGCCGCGAGCCACAGCACCGCGAGCAGCACGCCGACCGGCAGCACCATGAACCGGGCCTTCATGTCGCTCTCCCACTCGCCGAACAGCGAGTCGAGCGGGCGGCCGTAGGCGTACGCCGCAGCCTCGTCGAGATCGCCGGTGGTGGCGAGGCGCGCGAGGAACACCTGGAACGGGTAGCGATCGCCGTCATCGGAGGCCTCGGGCCACCGCCCGCGGCGCGCGAGGAACCCGACGAAGTCGTAGCTCTGCGCGTAGGCGCGCGACGCCGGCGCCTCCTCGAGCGGGAAGCCGTGCTCGAGGTCGGCCAGCGGGATGACGCTGCCGAACCACGCCATCCCGGTCAGCGTCTGCGTCCGGTCGAACGACCAGTCGCTCGAGTGCAGCCACGCGAACCCCTCGTGCAGCCACCGCGGCGCGCGCGGGCCGAGCGCCGCGCCGAGCGCGAGGTGCGCCAGCTCGTGGTCGACGGTGCCGCCGACGTCGATCGGCGAGGCGCCGCGGTAGGTCGCGACGACGACGACGCCGACGTCGGGGTAGGCGACGCCCGCCGCCCACGCCGGCGCGCCGCGCCCCGGCGGCGCCGCGCGGCCGAGGTCCGCGGCGTCGTGGACGAGGCGGAGCTCGGCGATCTCCGGCACCGGCAGGCCGACGAGGTCGGTCGCGATCGAGCGCAGCTCCTCGTCGGCGCGCGCCGCGATCCGCGCCGCGAGCGCCTCGAGCCCGGCCTCGGCGCGGACGACGATGCGGCCCTCGGCGACGTACACCGGCAGCGCCAGCTCGGGCGCCGCGTCGCGAGCGGCCTCGGGCGTCAGCCGCGGCCGCGCGCGCGGCGTGGCCGCGCCGTCCCCGGCGTCGGTCGCGCTCGGCGCGGCCCGGATGACCGGTGGGCTCGCGGGCGCCACGGCCACCAGCGCGGCGACGATCGCGAGGGCCGCGATCAGCCGGTGGAGCCAGGACCCGAGGCGGCGCGCGGACATGGGCTGAGTGTGGGGCCAGCCGGCTGCGAACGCCACTGGTAGGTCGGGCAGGGCGGGGCACCGGGCACGGGCACGGGCACGGGCACGGGCACGGGGATCAGAACGAGATCGTGATGGTCTGGTGGTCGTCGGCGGTGTCCTGCAGATACAGGATGCCGCTGCCGACCAGCACCGCGCCGACGATCGACGCGTAGACCCACCACCGGACCGGGTCGGCGCGGCGACCGGCTCGCTCGCGCTCCGTCTCGTAGAGCAGCGGCACGTCCGGGTCCGGCGCGCGGCCGTCCCACGCCACGACGCGGTCGGTGATCATCGCCGCGATCCCCATGACGTCGTCGTCGACGCCGTCGTCGAGCTTGCGCGCGACGCGGTCGCCGGGGCCCTTGGCCCACACCTGGATCGTGTCGGTCCCGGCGAGCACGAGCGCGAACCTGACGTCGACCGTGTCCATGACCGCGCCGAGCTGCTCGGCCGAGGCGGCGGCGGCGCCGTCGCGCCACGCGGCGACGACGCCGGCGATCGCGCTGTGCGTCCCCGCCTGGTCGACGAGGTCGAGCTTCGCGGTCACCGCCTTGCGGTCGGCGCGGACGCGGGCGGCGGCGCGCCGGCTTCCGGCGCCGGCGGCGACGAGGTGCTCGCCGGCGGCGACGTAGACGGTGAGCGGCGCGGCGCCGACCGGCGCGTGGTCGACCCACACCGCCGCGCCGGGCTCGGCCTCGATCGTCACCGCGACGACGTCGCGGTCGGTCTGCGCGTCGATCTCGGGGAACCGCGACCACGTCGCGTCGGACAGGCCCGCGTCGGCGGCGTCGGTGACGCCGAGCCCGCGCAGCCGGTCCGCCGCGGTCTGCGCGCGCGCGCGGTCGCCGGCCTGGTCGGCGCACAGCAGCAGCAGCGCCCACGCGCTGCGCAGCGCCGCGCCGTCGTCGAGGCCCGAGGCCTGGCGCGCCGCGAGCAGGTCGACCGCGCGATCGGCCGCGGCGGTGGTCCGCGCGCAGTCGAGCGCGCCGAACGCCGCGCGCGCCTCGTCGAGCGCCGCGGTCAGCGCGGGCACGTCGCGGTCCGCGGCCTCGCCGGCGAGCGCGCCGTCGAGCCCGCCGGCCTCGCCCGGCGCCTGCGCGATCGACAGCCCCTGGACGCCGCGCAGCTCGCCGATCAGCGCGGCGCGCAGGCGCTGGCGCGCCGCGCCGTCGCCGGGCCGGAGATCGACGACGATCACCGGCTCGCCGTCGCCACCGTCGGCGGCGGCCTGGGCCCGCGCGGTCGCCGGCGCCCCGGCGATCGCGACCCACGCCGCTACGCCGACTGCAGCGACTTGAAGTACTCGCCGAGCGCCCATGTTTCCTTCGCGCGCAGGCCGTCGAACTGGACGCCGACCGCGCCGTCGTCGGTCGCCCAGCGCACGACGCCGGCCGCCTGGATCTCCGCCTCGTGGGTCGGCACGCGGAACCACACCGTCACGCGCAGGCCGTTGGACAGGCGGCGGAGCTGCACGCCGGCGCCGCCCATCGACAGGTTCTTCACGCGGCAGTCCTCGGTCAGGTCGCCGACCTGGATCCGCGCGGGCAGGTCCACGTCGTGTCGGGTCGAGGAGCGTCGGTTGTCAGACACGGCTCGATAGTAGCCGGGAGTGCGGGGGCTCGGGGAGCCCGCCGTCACAGCTTCGTGTCGACGTACGCCTTGCGGCGCAGCTCCTCGAGCCAGAGCTTGGTCTGCTTGTCCATGCCGCGCCGGATCAGCTCCGCCTTGAGCTGGTCCTTCAGCTCCTCGAACGGCTTGATCTCCGTGCGCTTGACCTCCTGCACGTAGAACACGTGCAGGCCCTGGGGGCCGCTGATCGGCCCGCGCACCTCGTCCTCCTCCATCGCGAACACGACGGCCTCCCACTCCGGGCTGATCGAGCCGCGCTCGATCCATCCCAGCTCGCCGCCGCTGTCGCGGGTGCTGGCGTCGTCGGACATCTCGGTCGCGACCGTGGCGAACGCCTCGCCGGCGCGCAGCCGCTGCACCGCCGTGGCGGCGCGGTCCTTGGCCGCGGCGAGCACCGAGTCGCTGGCCTTCTCGGGCACGGCGATCAGGATCTGCGACAGCCGCACCGCCCGGACCGACTCCGACCGCCGCACCAGCGCGTCGTAGCGGGCGCGGACGTCCTCGTCGCTGACCGAGACGCGGTCGCGGACGATCTGGTTGAGCGCCTTGTGGCGGGTGAGCTGGCGCCGCAGGTCGGCCTTGTAGGCCGACATCGTGAACCCCTGGGCCGTCACGGCCTCCTCGAAGTCCTTGTCCGTCAGCTTGTTCTGCGCCTTGATCTCGGCGAGCGCGGCGTCGACCTCCTTGGGCTCGACCTCGATCTTCGCCTCGGCCGCGGCCTGGACGATCAGCTCCTCGTCGATCATGTCCTGCAGCGTCTGCAGCCGCAGCTTCTCGAGCCGGCGCATCCGCTCGCCCTCGTCGTCGATGCTCTCGAGGTCGGGCAACATGGGCAGCAGGCGCACGTCCAGCTCGCTCGCGAGGATGATCGCGTCGTTGACGACCGCGACCACGCGCTCGAGCAGGTACGTCTTGCCGCCCGCTTTCTTCTTGGCCGGCTTGGCCGGCTGCTTGTCGCGGACGTCACGCTGCCGCGGCAGCTCGCGGTCGTCGTCCTTCGGCGGCGTCTGCGCCGACGCGACGCCGCCGAGCGTCACCGCGAGGACGGCGACCAGGACGGCAAGACGACGGGCCCGGGCGTGCATGTCCCGGTGGGACCGCGCGGGCCGGCTCACGGTTGCCCGCCGCCGGCCGGCTCGTCGCCGTGGCCGTCGCCGTCGGCCTCGCCGCCCTTGGGGTCGGGCGCGGCGGGCGAGCCCGGCATGCCGTGATCGTGCGGGTCCGCGGCCTCCTGCTGCGAGGTGTCGATCCGCACCTTGGCCAGGTTGGCCTCGTTGACCTCCACCTTGGCGGCGGTCTTGAGGTTCGCGACGAACGTCTCCTGCGCGGCCACCCGCTTCTCGCGGTGCAGCTTGTTGCGGATCTGCTGCTTGACGTCGTCGAACGTCTTGGTCATCGCGTTCTTCTTGCCCGTCAGCTTGATCACGTAGAACCGGCCGTCGCCCGCGTCGATCGCGTCCGAGACGTCGCCGGTCTTGGCCAGCCCGAACGCCGCGTCGACCACCGCCTTGGGCACGTCCTTGGTGTCGCGCGCGAAGTAGCGCAGATCGCCGCCGCGGACCTTGGTCTCGTCGTCGACGGTGTACTTGGTGACCAGCTCGCGGAAGCCCTTGTTGGTCTTGCCGGCGTCGCCCTTGGCCTCGGCCGAGATCTTGTCGGCGACCGCCTTGCCCTTGACGATGATCGCGCTGGCGCGGACCTCCTCGGGCTTGACGTACTCCTTGATGTTGGCGTCGTAGTACGCCTTCATGTCGGCCTCGGCGATCGAGTCCGGCGGCACCGCGCGGTCGAACTCCTGGCGCATCAGCTTCTGCACCATGACGCTCTTCATGGTGCGGACGACCTCCGCGTCCTTGTCGAGGCCGCGGCGCTGCGCCTCGCGCGCCAGCACCTCGAACCGCACCAGGCTCTCGAGGAACTCCTTCTTCTGCTCGAGCGAGGTGTAGCGGGCGCGGATGTACGGCGACTGCCGGCTGAGCTGATCCTGGAACTCGCCGACGGTGATCACGACGCCGTCGACGGTGGCGAGCGGCGCGTCGAGCTCCTCGTGGGACTGGCCGGGCGCGGGCTGGGCGGCGGTGCCCTTGGCCTGGCCGCCCTTGTCCTTCTTGCCCTGCGAGTCGCTCTGGCACGCGAGCACGACGCCCACCGACAAGGCCCCGGCGAACAGGCCGGCGAGGAAGCTCGTGTGACGCATAGGTCTCCGTCTCTGTTGAGGAAAAGCTCCGCTCACGTACCACGCGTCGACAGCTCGAGCAAGAGCCGCCGGGCGGCCTGGGCCGGGGCCCGGGCCTCGTCGGCGGACAGGGCGATGATCAGCCGGCCGTCGGGGGTCGCCTTCCACCGCGACGCCCGGTCGCGGGCCAGCGCGGCGCCGTCCACCGGCGTGCTCGGCGCCAGCGCCAGCGCCAGCCGGCCGCGGGTCAGCTCGAGCGCGACCGCGTGCAGCCCGCGCGCGAGCGCCTTGACCACCATCAGATCCGCGAGCAGCAGCAGGTCGCCGGGCGGCGGGCCGTAGCGGTCGGCGATCTCGTCGAGCACCGCGCGGACCTCGTCCTCGTCCTCGGCCGACGACAGCCGCTTGTACAGATCGAGCCGCTGGCCGGGGTCCGGGACGTAGTCGTCGGGGATGAAGCCCGGGACCTCGACCGTCAGCTCGGGGTCGATCGGGTGGTGCACCGGCTGGCCGCGCAGCTCGGCGACCGCGCCCTCGAGCATCCGCACGTACTGGTCGAACCCGACCGCGGCGAGCGTGCCGGACTGGCGCGCGCCGAGCAGCTCGCCGCCGCCGCGGATCTCGAGGTCCTGCGACGCGATGTGGAAGCCCGCGCCGAGCTCGGTGAACCGCTGCAGCGCCTCGAGCCGGCGGCGGGCCTCGTCGGTCAGCTTGTCCGGCGCCGGCACCAGCAGGTAGCAGAACGCGCGCTGCTTCGACCGGCCGATCCGGCCGCGGAGCTGGTAGAGCTGCGCGAGGCCGAACGCGTCGGCGCGCGCGACGAACATCGTGTTGGCGCGCGGGATGTCGAGGCCGCTCTCGACGATCGTCGTCGAGACGAGGACGTCGTGCTTGCCCTCGACGAACGCGACCATCACGTCCTCGAGCTCCTCGGCGCCGAGCTGGCCGTGCGCGATCGCCACCCGCGCGCCGGGCACGCGCTCGCGGATGAACTGCGCCCACTCGGCGAGGCTGCGATCGTCGGGATCGTGCGCGCCCCGGCGGGTCTCGCCAATGTGCCGGGCGATCCAGAACACCTGGCCGCCGCGCGCCAGCTCCTTGCGGATCGCCTCGGTCACGACGCCCTCGTCGAGCCGCGACACGTAGGTGCGCACCGCGTGGCGGTCGGCCGGCGGCGTCGCGATGATCGACAGATCGCGCAGCCCGGCCATCGCCAGGTGCAGCGTCCGCGGGATCGGCGTCGCGGTCAGGGTCAGCACGTCGACCGAGGCGCGCAGCTTCTTGAGCCGCTCCTTGTGGGCGACGCCGAACCGCTGCTCCTCGTCGATCACGATCAGCCCCAGATCCTTGAACCGGACGTCGGGGGACAGCAGGCGGTGGGTGCCGACGACGACGTCGAGCCCGCCGTCGGCGAGCGCCTTGGCCGTCGCGGCCTGCTCGGCCTTCGACTGGAACCGCGACAGCTTGCCGACGCGCAGCGGCCACGGCGCGAGCCGCTCGGTCAGCGTCCGCGCGTGCTGCTCGACCAGCACCGTCGTCGGGGCGAGCAGCGCCGCCTGCTTGCCGCCGCTGGCGGCCTGGAAGATCGCGCGGAGCGCGACCTCGGTCTTGCCGTAGCCGACGTCGCCGCAGACCAGCCGGTCCATCGCCCGCGGGCTCTCCATGTCGGCGAGCACCGCGTCGATCGCGGCCTGCTGGTCGGGCGTCTCCTCGAACGGGAACGCCGCCTCGAAGTCGTGGAACATGTCGTCGGCGGGCGGGAACCGGTGGCCGGGCAGGGCGGCGCGCGTCGCCCACAGCTGCAGCAGCTCCTCGGCGAGCGCGCGGACCTGGCGCGACGCCTTGGTCCGCGCCTTGTCCCAGGTGAGCCCGCCGAGCTTGTCGAGCCGCGGCGCGTGGCCCTCGGCGCCGACGTAGCGCTGGACCTCGCCGAGCCGGTAGACCGGCAGGTACAGCGTGCCGCCGTCGTACTGCAGGTGGAGGAAGTCGAGCGCGATCGCGCCGATCGGCAGCTTGACCAGGCCGACGTAGCGCCCGACGCCGTGGAGCTGGTGGACGAGGTGATCGCCGGGGGCGAGCTGCGAGAAGTCCGAGACGCCGCCGAGCAGCGCGTCCCTGGCCTTCTTCGCGGCGGCGCGCTGGCGCGGGGCGGCGCGGCGCGCGCCGAACACCGGCGCGGTCGACAGCACGACCAGGCCGTCGGCGGCCGAGGCGAACCCGTCGGCGAGGTGGCCGAGCGCGATCGTCACCGCGCCGGGGCGGGCGTCGAGCGCGTGCGCCTCGGCCGCGGGATCGCGGTCGGCGTGGACGCCGTAGTGCGCGAGCAGCCCGGCGATGCGGTCGGCGCGGACCGCGCCGTCGCACACGATCGCGACGCGCGCGCCGGCCTCGACGTGGCGGGCGACGAACGCCGCGAGCGGGCGCCCGAGCTCGTCGCCGCCGGCGACGCGGGCGCGCTCGAGCTCGGCGGCGAGGCCGCGCAGGTCGTCGAGCGCGAGGCGCACGACCTCGGCGCCGGCGGCGCGCGGATCGTGCGCGAGCTCGAGCGTCGGCAGGACCAGGCGGTGGCGCGGCGCCGCGAGCGCGGTGTCGAGCTCGTCGGGGGTGGCGTAGTGGGCGTCGACCGGCAGCGCCAGGCCGTGGGCGGCGACGCGTGCGTCGTGGCGGCGCGCGGCGTCGGCGTGCTCGTCGCGCGCGGCGCCGACGACCGCGTCGGGATCGACGAGCACCCACCGCGCGTCGGGCGGGATCAGCGCCCACGGCGGGTCCATCCGGTCGTGGAACGCCGGCGTCAGCACCTCGAGCCCGACGATCTCGCCGCCGTCGTCGAGCCGGTCGAGCAGCGCGCGCGTCGCCTTCGACGGGTGCGCGACCGCGTCGGCGACGTCGCGGATCCGCGCGCGCACCGCCGCCTGCCCGCCGGCGGCGGTGACGATCGTCTCGCGCGCCGGGTGGATCAGCACGCGGTCGATCTCGCGCAGCGTGCGCTGGGTCAGCGGATCGAACAGCCGCAGCGTCTCGACGTCGTCGCCGAACAGCTCGACCCGCACCGGGTAGCGCTCGACCGGCGAGAACACGTCGATCACCCCGCCGCGGACCGCGAACGTCCCCGGATCCTCGACGGTGGGGACGCGCGCGAACCCGGCGGCGACCAGGCGCGCGGCGGTCGCGTCGCGGTCGATCGCCGCGCCCTTGACGATCGCGAACGTGCGCGCGCGCAGCGCGTCGGCCGGCACGGTGCGGCGCAACAGCGCGCTCGCGGTCGCGATCACCACGCCGGGCGGCGGGTGCGCGTGGTCGTCGTCGGCGACGCCGGCGAGCCGGACCAGCGCGGCGAGGCGCGCGACGATCGCGTCGCGGTCCGGCGACAGCTCGGCGTAGGGCGAGACGTCGATCCCCGGCAGCAGCGCCGGCGCCTCGCCGGTCATCGCCGCGACGTCGCCATCGAGCGCGCGCGCGGCCTCGTCGTCGGCGACGACCGCGATCACCGGCGTGCCCGGCGGCGTCGTGCGCCGCAGCGTCGCGATCGCCGCCGCCGCCCACCCGCGCGTCGCGCCGTGCGCGATCACCGGGCCGCGCGCGACCGCGTCGGCGATCGCGGCGAGGGTCGGCGGCACGGGCGGCACGGGCGCGCAGTCTGCCCGGGGCGCCGCGCCCTGCCAAGTGGGGAGGAGACGGAGACGGAGACGGAGACGGAGACGGAGCCGGAGGCGGAGACGGCGACGGAGACGGAGACGGAGACGGAGACGGAGATGGAGACGGCGACGGAGACGGAGACGGCGACGGAGACGGAGACGGAGACGGAGACGGAGGCGGAGACGGAGACGGATGCGGAGACGGAGACGGAGCAAGCTCCGCTCATCCTGAGCAGGGCCGAGCGTCAGCGAGGCCCGTGTCGAAGGATGGTGACAGTCGTGGCTCGCGGTGGGACGCGCACGCCGCGCGCGTCCTCGTCGCGCGCGCGCGGCGCATCCGCCGGCACGAGCACCGGGTGACTCGGAGGCGATGCGCGGGCCGGATGGGCCCCTCGGTCCGGGGTTCACCCCCGGATCGCGCACGCGCCGCGCCGACCCGTCCGAGGGGAGGGC
>WYBA01000219.1 GCA_011526095.1 Myxococcales bacterium
GCGGTCCCGTCGGAGACGGTGTACTGGAAGCTGGCGGAGCCGCTGAAGTCGGCGGTCGGTGTGAACGTGACGTTGCCGCCGGCGAGCGAGACGGTCCCGTTGACGGCGCTGCCGACGGCGGTGACGGTGAGCGCGGTGCCCTCGACGTCGGTGTCGTTGGCGGCGAGCGAGGCGGCCGTGACGACGAGCGCGGTGTCCTCGGTGGTGGACCGGGCGTCGTCGACCGCGACCGGCGCGTCGTTGACGGCGTTGACGGTGACCGTGACGAGGCCGGTGTCGGTCGCGGCGCCATCGCTGACCGTGTACTGGAAGCTGGCGGTGCCGTTGAAGTTCGCGGTCGGGGTGAACGTGACGTTGCCGCCGGCGAGCGAGACGGTCCCGTTGACCGCGCCGGCGACGGCGGTGACGGTGAGCGCGGTGCCCTCGACGTCGGTGTCGTTGGCGACGAGCGCGGCGGCGGTGACGACGAGCGCGGTGTCCTCGTCCGTGGTTCTCGCGTCATCGACGGCGACGGGGTCGTCGTTGACGGCGGTGACGGTCACGGTGACCAGGCCGGTGTCGGTCGCGACGCCATCGCTGACCGTGTACTCGAAGCTGGCGGCGCCGCTGAAGTTGGCGGTCGGCGTGAACGTGACGTTGCCGCCGGCGAGCGAGACGGCGCCGTTGACCGCGGCGCCGACGGCGGTGACGGTGAGCGCGCTGCCCTCGACGTCGGTGTCGTTGGCGGCGAGCGAGGCGGCGGTGATCACGAGCGCGGTGTCCTCGTCGGTCGAGCGGGCGTCGTCGACCGCGACCGGCGCATCGTCGACCGCGTTGACGGTGACCGTGACGAGGCCGGTGTCGGTCGCGTCACCATCGCTGACCGTGTACTCGAAGCTGGCCGCGCCGCTGAAGTTGGCGGCAGGCGTGAACGTGACGTTGCCGCCCGCGAGCGAGACGGTCCCGTTGACCGCGCCGGCGACGGCCGTGACGGTGAGCGCGCTGCCCTCGACGTCGGTGTCGTTGGCGACCAGCGAGGCGGCGGTGATCACGAGCGCGGTGTCCTCGTCGGTCGAACCGGCGTCGTCGACCGCGACGGGGGCGTCGTTGACGGCGGTGATGGTCACGGTGACCAGGCCGGTGTCCGTGGCGGCGCCGTCGCTCACCGTGTACTCGAAGCTGGCGGAGCCGCTGAAGCCCGCGGTGGGCGTGAACGTGACGTTGCCGCCGGCGAGCGAGACGGCGCCGTTGACCGGGGCGCCGACCGCGGTGACGTCGAGCGTCTGCCCCTCGACGTCGGCGTCGTTGGCGACCAGCGAGGCCGTGGTGAGCACGAGCGCGGTGTCCTCGCTGGTGGTCGCGGTGTCGTCGACCGCGACCGGAGGGTCGTTGTCGGCGCCGAACTGCAGGGTCACCGTCGCGGTGTCGGTCGCCTCGCCGTCGCTGACCGTGTAGGTGAACGCGGCGTCGCCCGCGAAGTCGGCGTCGGGCGTGAACACCACGTCGCTGCCGTCGAGCGCGACCGTGCCGCCGCTCGGCGCCGCGACCGCGGTGACCGAGAGCGCGTCGCCTTCGGGGTCGGTGTCGTTGGCGAGCAGGGTCGAGACCGGGAGCGACTGGACCTGGTCCTCGACCGCGGCGCGCACGTCATCGACGGCCTCGGGCGGATCGTTGACCGGCGTCACGGCGATCTCGAGCACGGCGGTGGCGCTGAGCCCGCCGGCCGTCGCGGTGACCGTGAGCTCCTCGGCGCCGTTGAAGTCGGCGGCCGGCGTGTAGGTCACGGTGAGGCCGCTGACGGTCAGCGTGCCGTTGCTCGGCTCCTCGACGGCGAGGGTGACGACGTCGCCGTCCTCGTCGTCGGCGGTGATCGTCACCGTGACCGGCGTGTCCTCCGCCGTCGACACCGACGCGTCGTCGATCGTCGGCGCGTGGTCCATCGGCGTGGGCTCGTCGTCGCCGCACGCCCCCAGGGCCAGGACCATGGCAAGCGTGCAGAGCGGCACGCACACACCGCCCCCCCGGGCGTGCAGATGAGTCATGGCCCACGCTAACCCGGGGAGCCCCGTGGATCCATCACCCCGGAGCGCCGGTCCAGCTGCGGAGCGCCACCGTGATCCTCGTCGCAGCCCGGATGACCGGCTCAGCTCGCGCGGCGCTCGGGCGCCGGGGCGGCGCCGCCGACCGGCCGGGTCATCGCGAGATCCTCGTAGGCGACGGTCCCCTTGGCGCGCATCCGGTCGATGAACACCGCCGGGTCGATGCAGCCCTCGGGGGCGTAGACGCCCGGCGCGTCGGTCGCGAGCTCGCGGCGCGCGAGCATCAGCGCGCCCACGGACAGCGACAGCCCGGTGACCTCGCGCATCTGGCCGACGCCGCACAGCGTGTGGTGCTCCTCGCGCCCGCCGCGCTCGCCCCACACGTCGAGGCGGAGCGCGCCGAGCCCCGGCTCCGGCGGGCGCGTCGCGCGCTCGAGCCGGGTCAGCAGCCGGATCGTCGCGTCGACGCGGCGCCGGGTCGTGAACGCGCCGAGCTTCGCCGGCCACACCAGGGCGCGCGCGCCGCGGCCGTAGCCCATGAAGAAGTTGACCTCCTCGATCCCGTCGATGAAGCGGGGCACGGTGAGCGGCTCGGCGTGCCCCATGTTCCACACGTCGATCGCGCCGAACCGGGGGAGCTCGACGGTGCGGCGCTCGCTGCACGCCGGGACCGTGACGCGCCGGCCGCCGCGCCAGGTCGCGACGTCGCCGCTCATGATGAACAGCATGTGGCGCAGCACCGCCTCGCCGCCGCCGGCGTCGAGCGGCTGGTAGACGTAGATGTCGGCGCGGCGCACGCGGTCGACCCGCTGCGCGACGTAGCGGATGCCGATGCTGGTGATGCCGGGGCTCGCGCCGAGGCCGGTGACGACGCGGACGCCGGCGGCGCGCGCCGGCGCGTCGAGCTCGTCGAGCACCTGCTCGGCGGCCTGCCACTCGTCGCACACGCTGGCGTAGTCGACGCCCGCCTCGATCGCGGCGCGCGCCAGCGGCCGCTCGAACCGGTGGAACGGCCCGAGCGCCGACGCCGCGACGTCGTGGCCGCGCAGCGCCGCGACCACGGCGCGGTGGTCATCGGCATCGACGCCGACGACCTCGACGGCCGCCGGCGCGCCGCGCAGGCGCGCCGCGATCGCCTCGGCGGCGGCGACGTTGCGGTCGCAGATGGTGACCCGCTCGACCCCCGGGGTCGACGCGAGATCCTCGACGGCGCGGCTGCCGACGTCGCCGGCGCCTCCCAGGACGATGAGCTTCATACGGACGCCTCCTGTGCGCGCCCACGCCGGCGACGGCGGGGCAGGGTCATGGAAATATCTCGACCGATCGGTCGTATTATCTACGGAGTCCCGGTGGTAGCGTCAACCGGCCCGCCCGCGGCGGATCCGCACAGGATGTCCAGGCCCACGAAGTCAAAGAAGACCCGGATCTTCTCCCCGCCCCGCGCCCCCGCGATCCGGCCCGGCCCGGAGGGCGGGGCGCGCGATCAGAACCGGCGCGCGCGCGCCCGCAAGCTGTGCGCCGCGGGGCTCGCGCTGTTCCTCGAGCACGGCCTCGACGTCGCGTCGATCGACCAGATCGCGCGGCGCGCCGGGATCGGCAAGGCGTCGTTCTACGCCTACTTCCACGACAAGGAGGAGCTGGTCGCGACGCTGCTCGCGCCGTTCCGCGCCCGCGCCCTCGCCGCGATGGACGCGTGCCTCGCGCGGATCCGCGCCGCGGCCGGCTTCGAGCAGTTCGCGCGCGCGCAGGAGCTGATGGCGGCGGAGCTGCTCGCGACGTTCACCGACAACCTCGACGTGCTGCGGCTGCTGCTGCAGGAGGCGCGCGGCCCGGCGAGCGGCGCCCGCCGGCCGATCCGCGCGTTCTACGACGAGCTCGTCGAGCGCGCGGTCGCGCACAACCAGGCCGCGCGCGCCGCGGGGCTGATCCGCGACATCCACCCGCGCGTCGTCGCGTTCATCAACCTCGGCGCGATCGAGCGCCTCGCCGTCGGCATGCTCGCGGGCGCCGAGCTCGGCGCGCCCGCGGACGTCGCGCGCTCGCTGTCCGAGGTGATGCTCGCCGGGCTCCGGCGCCCGCGATGACGCGGCCCGGGCGGGGCCCAGGCGGTGCTGGCCCGAAGATTTTACTTGCAGGTTAGTTAACCAATAGGTAAACGAAGGGCATGCCGACCGCCGATCTGTCGACCGTGTTCGCGGCGCTCGCGGACCCGACGCGCCGGGCGATCCTCGCCCGGCTGTCGCGGGGCGACGCGCCGGTCAAGGCGCTCGCGGCGCCGTTCGAGCTGTCGGGCCCGGCGATCACGAAGCACCTCAAGGTGCTCGAGCGCGCCGGGCTGATCTCGCGCAGCCGCGACGGGCAGCAGCGCCCGTGCCGGCTCGAGGCGCGCGCGCTCGAGCCCGCGGCGGACTGGATCGACCAGTACCGCGCGATGTGGGAGGACCGGCTGGATCGGCTCGGCGCCTACCTCGAGCGGGTCGCGCCGGGCCCGGCCGCGTCCGCTCCCGAGACCCCCGAGACCCGCGCAACGAAGACCACCCGGGCGACCGACAAGCCGTCGCCCACGCGCCGCAAGCCGCGAGGAGGACGCCATGGCCGCCAGCACTAGCTCGAACGAGATCCGGCTCACGCGCGTGTACGACGCGCCCGTGCGCGTCGTGTGGGACGCGTGGACGATCCCCGCCCAGGTCGAGCAGTGGTGGGGCCCGCGCGGCTTCACGATCACCACGCACGGCCGGGACCTGCGCGTCGGCGGGAGCTGGCGGTTCACGATGCACGGCCCCGGCGGCGTCGACTACCCGAACGTCACCCGCTACCTCGTCGTCGAGCCGCACCGACAGCTGGTCTACGATCACGGCGCCACCGAGGACGGGCCGCCGTCGTTCCGCGTGACGGTGACGTTCGCGGAGGAGGGCGGCCGGACGCGGATGGACCTGACGATGACGCTGCCGACGCCCGAGGCCGCTCGCGAGGCGGTGAAGTTCGTCAAGCGGGCGGGCGGCGAGTCGACGTGGGACCGCCTCGCCGAGCACCTCGCGCAGGCCGAGCGCGGCGCGCCGACCTTCGTCATCAACCGCAGCTTCGACGCCCCGATCGCGCGCGTGTTCGAGATGTGGGCGAACCCGGCGCACCTGGCGCGGTGGCTGCCGCCGGCGGGGACGACGATGCGCTTTCTCCGTGCGGACCTCGCGGTCGGCAAGAGCGCGCTGTTCGTCATCACCGGCGCGCACGGGACGATGCACGTCCGCGCCGAGTACGTCGTGATCGATCCGCCCCGGCGCCTCGTCTACACCCAGCAGTTCGTCGACGAGCGCGAGCAGCCCGCGGCCGCGCCCGGCACGGCGGCCTGGCCGCCGACCTTGCGCAACACCGTGCTGCTCGCCGAGGAGGGGCCCGGGCGCACGCGCGTGACGGTGACGACCGAGCCGCACGGCGAGGCGACCGCGGCCGAGCTCGCGGCGTTCGTCGGCGAGCGGCCCGGCATGACGATCGGCTGGACGGGCTCGTTCGACGCGCTCGAGCCGCTGCTCGCCGCCCTTCAGCCGCCGACGCCGTTCGCCCCCGATCCCGAGGGGAGGCTGTTCCACGGCACGAAGGCCGCGCTCGCGCCCGGCGCGCTGATCGAGCCGGGGCGCAGCTCGAACTACGGCCAGCGCAAGGAGGCAGCGTTCGTCTACCTGACCGGGACGCTCGACGCCGCGACGTGGGGCGCCGAGCTCGCCGTCGGCGACGGGCCCGGGCGGATCTACGTCGTCGAGCCGACCGGGCCGATCGAGGACGACCCGAACCTCACCGACCAGAAGTTCCCGGGCAACCCGACGAGGTCCTATCGCACGCGCGCCCCGCTGCGCGTCGTCGGCGAGCTCACCGCCTGGACGGGCCACGCGCCCGAGCAGCTCCAGGCGATGCGGGACCACCTCGCGCGCCTCGCGGCGCAGGGCGTCGAGGCGATCGAAGACTGACTCGCCGGCCGGCGCCTTGATGTCGCGGGGCGCGCCGCGGTACGCAGGCAGCAGCCATGGACAGCAAGCCACGCATCTTCAAGATGTCCTTCGCGAGCGTGTACCCGCTCTACGTGCAGAAGGCCGCGAAGAAGGGGCGGACGCAGGCGGAGGTCGACGAGATCATCGCGTGGCTGACCGGCTACCGCGGCGCGCAGCTACGGCGCGCCCTCGACGCCAAGGTCGACCTCGAGACGTTCTTCGCCCGCGCGCCGCGGATGAACCCGAACGTCGGGCTCATCACGGGGCTCGTGTGCGGCGTGCGCGTCGAGGACGTCGCCGACCCGCTGATGCGGCAGATCCGCTACCTCGACAAGCTGATCGACGAGCTCGCGCGGGGGAAGGCGATGTCGAGCATCCTGCGGGCGGCGCCGTCGCCGGCCGCCGACGGGCCGAGGTTGACGTTGGCGATGCCGCAGTCGGTGCCGCTCGCCGACAGGAACCGCTCGGCCTCGCCCAGATCCCGGGTGAAGATCGAGGA
>WYBA01000220.1 GCA_011526095.1 Myxococcales bacterium
GAAGTCGTCGCCGACCTCGACGCGCAGCACGCCCACGTGGACGACGTAGCGCATGGCCGCGCCTGGCGGCGACGTCGGGACCAGCTCGACCAGCGCCGCGCGAGGCCGTGGCTGTACGACCATCGCGACGGGCAATCGCGCCGCCGTCCGCACGGGCGTCGTATCCGCGCCTCGTCGCGCGAGGTTGATCCTCCACGCGTTCAGCGACCGGCCGTCGATGCCGTGCGCCCGGGCCCAGGCCCCAGCTCGCTCGCCTGCTCTGCGGGCCGCCGCCAGGCAGCGTAGCGCCTCTCGCTCATCCGTGATCTTCCGTCGCTCGTTCATCGGTTCCTCCTCGGAACCGATGAGCCTCCCGGCCGCCCCTCCCGGCGTCATCCCGGTGTCGCTGATGGCTCACATTGCTGAACTCCAGGTGCCTCATGGGGGCCGTAGACATAGTCCTCGGCAAGCTCCCACGACGCGCTCGCTATCCGCTCTTGCTGAAGAGGAGTTCCGCGGTGGCTCCGCCAAGCGACGAGGCACGTCGTTGGTGAGATCTTCCGCACGCCCGGCGGCGCGCCGTCGACGTACCGCCGCACCGTGTTCCGCGAGATGCCTAGCTCTCGGGCAACCCGACGCACCGACCGGCGCTCGACGAGCACCTTGTGCCTCACAACGTAGACCTGATCCATCGGCAGCATCCCTTTCAGCGGACGCCCCGCCCCTGACGGGCGGGATCCGCGGTCGGGGTGGATCAGCGTCAGGCTGCCGAACGGATCAGTTACACGCCGCCGGCATCAGGGATCGTCGCCGCATTTGCGGTCGCTGTCACCGACCGTCGTGAGCGCGCGGATGCATATCAGCCGAGGACCGTCGAGGTGCGTTACGAGCCGGACCTTACGCCACTCGACGCTACGCTGTCGATTCGCTGAGCACCTTCGCGTCTACGAGGACATCGCTGTGTGGATTCGCGAAAGCGCCCGATGGGGCGAGGGGAGCTGGCGTGTGAGTGGTCGATCACATGGGAGCGAACAGGTGCCGCGACGATCTGCCGATCCACTGGCGCCAGCACCCGTGGATGGAGCCTGGTCTCCGGATCGTTGGTATCCCTCGTTCCACGGGTGCTGCCGAGATTCGTGCACCCGTGCATCCATTGATGGCGTACCCTCCGGACTTGTGTGGCGGGTCCTTGCCCTGTTCATCGCGTGCGTTGGCGGCTGCACGGCAAGCCGACACGACGATGTCTGCGCGGTGACGGCGTACGCGATCCAGGTGGAGGTGGCGGTGCCGTTCGACGTCGGTACGCAGGGCGTCGTCGTGCGCTGGGCCGACCAGGAGATGTCGGCGGGCATCAGGGCACCGGAACGCTACAGCATCGTTCAGCTCCGTCGTGTGTTCTCCACGCGAGACGAGGCGCTCGCGTTCGACACTCCGTTCGTGGTGAACGTCGCTGGGGTGGACCGAGGGCGTGCCGCCGTGGACTTCGCCGACTGCGATCAGGTAGCTGCGATCGGGCAGGATCCCGCCGAGCGGCATCAGGCGGTCTTCAGCTTCTCGCTCGACTTCTCGGGTGACCTCGAGGGCGGCGGTGCGTACGCCGGCCTCGCTTGTCGAGCGAGCTCCGACTTGCCGACGCCCGAGCAGTTGCTGGAGGAAGGCTGCGAACCTTCGGGTCGAACTTTGATCTATCGGGTGCGGCTGGACGGTGAGGTGCTCCCGACGGCCGTCCTCGTCGACGGCGTCGCGGTTCCACCTGCGGCGATCTGGCCAAGTACTCAGGGCGTCTACTTCGAGATCGGTCTCCGGTCAGCGCTCGACCATCCGGTGCGAGACGTTATCCACTCGGTCGTGATCGAACAGGACGGCGTTCGGTCGTCCCCGCACGAGGCGAGGTTCGAGCCGTGCATCGCCGAAGCAATGCGCGAGGACATCGACCCCGACACACTGCTCTACCAGCGGCAAGCGCTCGAAGTTGTCGATGGTGTTCTGCAGATCGATTCATGGGCAGGGTACGAATGCGGGACGGTCGACGGCTGGGCGTTTGGCGCAACGCCGTAGTGACGAGTGGAACTGGCAGAGCTAAGCGTCGCCTCGGGGGGGCGTCATGGGCCCTGCACGTCGCGACGACGGCAACGGCGCCGCCTCAACGCTGCGCCGACGGCGACCGAGAGCAATGTCGCTCCGAGAGGCATTCCTTGCGACTGTGACGTCTGGCAGCAGCCAACTGGGGGCTCCGCCCAATCGTCAGCGGTGTCATCGCCGTTGACGAGCCGGATGGCGACGCGTCGGCTGCCGTAGCCGGGCGCCTCGTCGTACCGGTGATACGCGACGAGGACGCTGCCGCTGTCGCCGAGTGCCGCGACGGGGTTGGCGTCGTCGGCGTCCGAGGCACCGACGGACACGGCGGGTGAGTCGACGATCGTTCCCCCCCGCGAGACGCGCACCACGCGCGCCTCGGTGCAGACCTGTGCGTTGCACGCGAAGCGCGCCGACCAGAGCGCGAGGTAACTGCGTCCTGTCCACGTCAGAGACGGGGTGCCGACCTCATCGAATGTTGCGTCGAGATGGACTCGGTCCCCCGGACCATCCACCACGGTGCCATCGTCGAGGAGTCGCGCGCCGACGAGATCGGTCTGCATGCAGCTTCCCGGATCGACGTCGGTGTCGCAGCCGGGCTCTGCCGGCGCCAACTCGAGCCACGTGGTGAGGAACTCGCTTCCACTCGAAGCGACGGACGGAACGCCGACAAGCTGGTGAGACGTGTCGCTCGGGTCCTGGGTCGCGATCTCGATCGGCGAGCTGCGCACCAGTTCTCCTGACGCGTCCACGAGCGACGCGCGGATGTGCGAGAGCATGTCCGGTCCGCCGCCCTCCCAGACGGCAAGGAACGCCTGCTCCCCCGCGGCAATGGCGAGGCGATAGGGGTAGCTGTTCTCGTCCGACAGCCGTACGGCGACGCCTTCTTCCAGTGGTGCGCCGGGCGCGACGGCGAGGCCGCGTGCCTGAACGTCGTACGGCGCGGGGTTCGTGGTCCAGCCGATCAGGCAACCGAGCGACGTGCTGCAGCCAATCGTTGGTACCGCGTTCGCGGTCAGCACTGGCCCGGAAAGGTCGATACCTCCAGCGGGCACCACGGCACCGGTCGCGAGCAGGCGCGCCGCACGCATCGTCGAGCCTTCGCGCCATACGACGATGTTCGACTCGCCGTCCCAGCCGACCGCCGGCGTCGTTTCTTCGTTCGCTTCCACCGCGACAGGGAAGGCCGTGCCGGACGGTAACCCGTGGGCGTCGACGAAGGACGCGAAGATGTCGGCTCCTGTGTCCGGGTTCCGGTAGTCCTGCCAGGCGACAACGAAGCCGACCGTCGACGGGGCGACGGCCGGGTACTCCTCGGTGTTGCTGGCATGCGCAACGCGTAGCGGAGCGGAGAGCGCGAGCGTCGAGGAGCCGTCGATCATTACGACGCCGTTGCCGAGCGGAACCGCGCAGAGCGAGCCGATGCAACCGATCGCACCGAGATGCGGCGGGCCAGGAAGTTCGACGCCACCCGAGGGATCGAGGAGGGCTCCACCGGGCGAGATGCGGATGGCGTACCCGCCCATGTCGCTCGTCGACGATGGACGTCGTTCTTGCCAGACGAGCACAAAGCTCGTTCCATCGAACGCTAGGTTGAGCCACGACGTCCAAGGGCCCGAGATGGACAGCGACGAGAACTCGGTGGCCGTTCCGGTTTCCTCGACGAGCGACACCGCAAGGTGCCCCCCATCGCCCTCGACATCCTGCCGCCTGTACGCGACCAGCCATGCCGAACCGTCGGTGGCAACGCGGGACCAGTATCCCTCCGCGATCGCGAGCGGTTGTTCCTCGAGGAACGCCCCGCTCGCGAGATCGATCCGGTGACCCTGGACGGAGCAGGTGCCTGCCGTCGGACAGGTCGACCACACGATCAGACAGGATGCAGTCATGCACGACGCCGCTCCACTCCACGCTCCATACGCCATCACGACATCGATCGGGGTTTCGTCGAGAACGGCGCCGTCGGACAACCGCGCGAGTTGTATCCGCCCCGTTGCGGTCGCCCACGAGACCAGCGTCGTCCCGCCGGTGGCCGTCGCCTGGAAGTAGTTCAGGTCCGTCACCGTGGCGATGTGGGCCGCCGAGCCATCGATGAGCACGCCGTCCGCCGAGATACGGGCAGCGTAGAGGTCGACAGGTGGTTGGAGCTCCGGGTCGTCCATCGCCTCGCCCCAGACCACGACGTACGCCGTGCCGTCCCACGCGATCGTCGGGGCGAATTGTCGAGCGTCAGAGGCGGGCAGCGCGATCGGGACCTTGTCCAGCACCTCGCCGGCGGCCGTGAAGCGAGCAGCCCTTACACGCTCGCGTGGATAAGTGGTCGACCATCCCGCAAGGAAGCTGGTGCCATCGGAGGCGGTGCTCAGGAACGCTGCGGTCCGGTCTGGCGCGGGGATGGGCGAATCAACCGGGCGCTCGACCCCGATTTGGAGGTCGGCTCTCGCCTCGGACCTGGTTGCTGCGACGAGGGCTCCGACCGAAACCGCCACCAGCGCTGCCCTTGAACGCCACTGCTGCCGCGGCAGTCGCATATGGCCTTGCATCGCAACGCCTCCATGCACAGTCCGCTCCCAGTGTAACCCCGCGTGACGATGGCCACCGCTCCAGCGCTCGCGACCGGGACCATGACTCCCTTGTCGCGGTCAGACGCCTGAGCCGCAGACGCACCGCGCGACGTGCAGGCGCCCGTTGGCCGAGGCGTTGCCACGGCGTTGGCACAACGAGCGGGAGCAACGGAAGCGGAGCCGGAACCAGTGGCAACGCCACCCGGCGGAACCCAGCGATACGATTGCAAGGTCGCGTCGCGCTTGGGTTATCTGAGATCCGCAGGGA
>WYBA01000221.1 GCA_011526095.1 Myxococcales bacterium
CCGGCGACACGCCCTACGCGACCGACGTCGTCGCCGAGGTCAGGGCCGCGCTGCGCGGGCTCGGCTTCCGCCCGGCGGACATCACGCGCGCCGTCGAGCAGGCGAGCGTCCACGTGGACGCCGACGCGCCGCTCGAGACCTGGCTCCGCGCCAGCCTGCGTGCCTGCCCGCGGCCGGCCTCGTCAGAGTGAGCGTGTGCGCCTCCGTCTCCCCGCTCATCCTTCAGTAGGCCCGAGCGCCTCAGGGTGAGCGGGACAAGGCTGCTCGTCAGACCGCGATCTCCGACGACGTCGGTGGGAAGCTCAGGACGAGCGGAGGGGATCTCCGCCGATCGACCCTCCCAGGGTGAGCGGCACAGTGCTGTTCGCCAGACGGCCATTCCTGACGACGTCGGTGAGAGGCGGCGGACGAACGGACTCTTGCCTGCGTCGCAAACTGCCCGGCATTGCCCCTAGCGCATCGCCGCCGCCGGGCGCCTGGCGCTTTCGCGTCGAAGCGATGTCCGGAAACGCGTCCGCGCACGATCGCGCTGGGAATCGGTGAACGTCCCACGCACCATCCCTCCACTTGATACGGACGAAGAACAAAGTCTCGAACAGGAGGCGCCCATGACCCGCAGCATCCGCTCGTCGCTGTCTCGCCCCGCCATCATGTCCCTGCTCGCCCTCGCGTGCGCCCCTGCGTGCGTCGACGACGGCGCCCCGCCGGAGCCGGAGCCCGAGCCCGGCCTCGGCGGATCGGACGACGTCTCGGTCGGCCTGCCCGACGGCGTGTCGGAATCGATGATGGCCGCGCTCGAGCGCGACCTCGGCCAGGATCGCGCGCAGCTCGCCCTCCGCCTCCGCGCCGAGGCGATCGCGGCGCAGGTCGCGCCCGCGCTCGCCGAGCAGCTCGGCGACGCGTTCGGCGGCGCGTGGATGAGCCCCGACGGCAGCCAGCTCCAGGTCGGCATCACCGACGCGACCCTCGCCGAGGACGTGCGCGCCGCGGGCGCGGAGCCGCGGCTGGTCAGCCGGTCGCTCGACGCGCTGGTCGCCGCGGTCGACGCCGCGCCGGCCGCGGTCGACCCCGCGGTCCACAGCTGGCGCGTCGACGTCGCGACCAACCGGGTCGTGGTCGTCGCCGACGCGCCCGACGCCGCCGCGGTGCGCGCGTTCGTCGCCGAGCTCGGCCTGGCGGCCGACGCCGTCGCCGTCGAGACCGGCGCGGAGCGGCCGCGTCCGCTCTACGACGTGCGCGGCGGCGAGGAGTACATCATCAACAGCAACACGCTGTGCTCGGTCGGGTTCGCCGTGAACGGCGGGTTCGTCACCGCGGGCCACTGCGGCGGCGTCGGCTCGCCGACCGCGGGCTCGAACTGGGTCGCGCAGGGGACGTTCCGCGGCTCGGTGTTCCCGGGCAACGACATGGCGTGGGTCGAGCTCAACGGCGCGTGGGCGTCGCTGCCGTGGGTCAACGACCACGGCGGCGGCCAGGTCGCGGTCGCCGGCTCGCAGGTCGCCGCGGTCGGCAGCTCGGTGTGCCGCTCAGGCCGCACCACCGGCTGGCGGTGCGGCGTGATCCAGGCCCACAACGTCACGATCAACTACGCCGCCGGCCCGGTCTACGGCGCGACCCAGACCTCGGCCTGCGCCCAGGGCGGCGACTCGGGCGGCTCGTTCATCTCCGGCAACCAGGCCCAGGGCGTCACCTCTGGTGGCTCCGGCAACTGCAGCTCCGGCGGCACGACGTTCTTCCAGCCGGTGAACCCGATCCTGTCGACGTACGGGCTGACGCTCAAGACCTCCGGCGGCGGCGGCGCGAAGGCGATCGTCTCGAACTTCAACGGCAAGTGCATCGACGTGCCGGCGTCGAACTTCGTCGACGGCGCGCCGCTGCAGATGTGGGACTGCAACGGCACGTCGGCGCAGCAGTGGACGTTCACCGGCGGCACCGTGCGCGCCGGCGGCAAGTGCATGGACGTCGCCTGGGGCTCGACCGCCAACGGTGCGGTGATCCAGCTCGCCAACTGCAGCGGCCACCCGGCCCAGCAGTTCGTGCTGTCGCCGGCCGGCGACCTCGTCAGCGTGATCGCGAACAAGTGCGTCGACATCAAGGACTGGAACGGCGCCAGCGGCGCCCGGTTGCAGACCTGGACCTGCGCGGGCACGGCCAACCAGAAGTGGCACACGCGCTAGGCGCGGGCCCGCAGGCCGGCGAGGGCTGGCATCGCGCGGCAGCCGCGCGGCGCCCCGGGAACACCCGGCGGCGTGCGCGTCGGTAACGCTGACGCCCCGGCGATCTCTACCGGGGCGTCCCTGCCATGCATGAAGCCCTCCAGACCCTCCACCTCCCCGTCCCCCCACCATCCGCGTCGCGCGCGGCCGCGCCGGTGCCGCTGGCCGCGGCGCTGGTCGACGCGCTCGCCCAGCTCGGCGTGCGCGACGTGCTCGGCGTCGTCGGCGGCGCGGCCGCCGCGCTGGTGCGCGCGGTGTGCGCGTCGCCGCTGCGGTTCGTCCACTGCCGCCACGAGGCCGGCGCCGCGTTCGCCGCGACCGAGCTGTCGCTCGCGACCGGCCGGCCGGTCGTCGTGCTCACGACCGCCGGCCCCGGCGTGACCAACGCGCTGACCGGCGTGCTCGCCGCGCGGTGGGAGGGCGCGCGCGTCATCCTGCTGTCGGCCGCGACGAGCGCGGAGCACCGCGGCCGCGGCGCGACGCAGGAGAGCTCGGTCGACACGCTCCCCGCCGGGATCTACGCCGCCGGCGGGGTGTTCCACGAGGCGTGCCTGCTGGGCTCGCCGGACGAGCTGCCGGCGGTGTGCGCGCGGCTGGCGCGCCGGCTCGCCCGCCCCGAGGGCACGGTCGCGCACCTCGCCGTGCCGATCGCGCTGCAGTCCGCCCTGGTCGCGCCGCCCGCGCTGCCCGGAGGCGACGTCGAGGCGCCGGCGCTCGCCGGACCTCCGGACGCCGCCCTCGACGCGATCGTCGAGCGCCTCGCGTCCGGCCCGACGGCGCTGTGGCTGGGGTTCGGCGCGCGCCACGCCGCGCCCGAGGTGCGCGCGCTCGCCGAGGCGCTCGGCGCGCCCGTCATGACCTCGCCGCGCGCCAAGGGCGTGTTCCCGGAGTCGCACCCGCTGTGGCTCGGCGTCACCGGGGTCGGCGGGCACCCGTCGGTCGAGGCGTGGATGCGCCGGCACCGCCCCGACCACGTGGTCGTCCTGGGCTCGCGGCTGGGCGAGTCGACCAGCTTCTGGAGCCCGACGCTGCGGCCGGCGCGCGCGTTCGTCCACGTCGACGTCGATCCCGCGGCGTTCGCCACCGCCTACCGCGACGTCCCGACGATCGGCGTCGTCGACGACGTCGCGGCGTTCGCGCGCCGGCTGACGGCGCGGTGGGGCGGGCGTCCGGCCCGGCAGGTCGCGGTGACGGCGCCCGAGGTCCCCGCGATCGCGTCGCGCGCGGGCGGCGGGGTCCGCCCGCAGGCGGTGATGGCCGCGCTCCAGCGCGAGGTGCTCGACGCGACCGACGTGCCGGTGCTGGCCGAGAGCGGCAACGCGTTCGCCTGGACCACGCACCTGTTGCGGGTCTCGCGGCCCGGGCGCTACCGCGTGTCCACCGGGTTCGGGTCGATGGGGCACATGACGTGCGGCGTCGTCGGCGCGGCGCTCGCTCGCGGCGCCGCGGTGGCGGTCGTCGGCGACGGCGCGATGCTGATGGCCCACGAGATCAGCACCGCGGCGCAGTACGGCGTCCACGCGATCTGGGTCGTGCTCAACGACGCGGTCTACAACATGTGCGACCAGGGGATCCGCGCGATGGGGTGGAGCGCGGCGCACGTCGCGTTCCCCCAGGTCGACTTCGCGGGCCTCGCCGGGTGCCTCGGCGCGCGCGGGCTGCGCGTCGACGACGAGCGCGAGCTCGACGGCGCGCTCCGCGCCGCGCTCGCCCACGACGGCCCGGTCGTCGTCGACGTGCGGATCGATCCGGCCGAGCTCGCGCCGACCGTCGCGCGCGTGCGCAGCCTGGTCGCCCAGGCGGGAGGCGGCGCGTGACCGCGCCGGCGCCGCGCGCGGCGGTCCGCGCGCTCGCGGTCGCGTTCCCCGACGAGGTCCGGACCAACCAGTGGTTCCGCGACCGGTTCGGCGCCGAGGTCGCCGCGGTCGAGGCGCGCCGCGCCGACGCGTTGCCCGGCCACCGCGCCGGCGCGCCGCCGGCGGCCGCCCGCTACCTCGCCGATCCGTTCCGCGGCACGGTCCAGCGGTTCGCGCTCGCGCCGGGACAGCGCGTGCTAGACGTCGAGCTCGACGCCGCGCGCCGTGCCCTCGACGCGGCCGGGCTGGCCGGCGGCGACATCGATCTGCTGATCTCGACGTCGCTGCCGTCGGATCAGCCGGCGGTCGGCCAGGCCGCGTTCCTCGCCCAGGCGCTCGGCGTCGCCGGCGCGGCGTGGAACCTCGAGTCGACGTGCAGCTCGTCGATGGTCGCGCTGCAGACCGCGTGCGGCCTGATCGCGGCGGGGCAGTACCGGCGCGCGCTGATCGTGTCGAGCTGCGCGTACTCGCGGATCATCGACGGCCGCAGCCCGCTGTCGTGGGTGGCGGGCGACGGCGCCGGCGCGCTGGTCGTCGCCGCGAGCGACGGGCGCGACGGCCTGGTCGGGATGCACACCGTCCACACCGGCGAGACCTGCGGGGTGTTCGCCAACCACCTCGTCGTCGAGGACGGCGCCGCGCACATCCGGATGGCGGCCGACCCGCGCGCCACGACGTTCCTCGAGGACACGCTGCGCTACCTGCCGGCGTGCTGCGGCGCGGCCGCGGCCCGGGCCGGGGTCACGCTCGCCGACGTCGACGGCTTCGTGTTCAACACGCCGGTGGCGTGGTTCACCGACGTCGCGTGCGACGCGCTCGGGGTCTCGCCCGGGCGCACCGTCACCGCCTACCCGTTCTGCGCCAACGTCGGCCCGGCGCTGATGCCGACCAACCTGCTGCTCGCCGCCGCGACCGGTCGGATCCGCCGCGGCGATCTGGTGATGCTCTACGGCGTCGGCAGCGTCTCGACCGCGACCGCGACGCTGCTGCGGTGGGGCGACGTCGCGCTGGGCGCGGCGCCGCCCGGCCTGCTCGACGTGGCGCCGCCGGCGGCGCCGGCGCGCGCGGCGCCGGCCGGCCCCGGATGAGGGTATCGTCGGCCGCGATGCCCCAGCTCTCGACGACGCTCGCGGCGGTGGCGGTGTGCGCGGCGTGCGGCGCGCCCGCGCGGTCCGCGGACGACGCGCCGGCGCCCGCGCCGACCGGCGCCATCCCGGCGCTCGATCCGCTGCTCGGGCGGTGGCAGATCGATGCGCGCGATCCGGCCACCGGGCGGACGTTCGCGCTGCGCTACGAGGTGGTCCCGGTGCTCGCGGGGCGGTGGTACCAGGGGACCGGCCGCTCCGACGAGCGGGACCTCGACATCCACGACGTGTGGGGGCTGGACCCGGTGAGCGGCGAGGTCGTGCGGACCATGTTCGACAGCGGCGGCACGCACGCGGTCGTGCGGTCGGCGGGCTGGCGCGACGACGTGCTGATCCTCGTCGGCGAGGCCGCCGTGGCCGGGGCGCGGGTCGAGGTGCGCGAGACGCTGACCCGCCGCGGGCCCGACGAGCTCGAGGCGGTGTGGGAGGCGCGCCAGGACGGCGTATGGACCGCGTACTCGGTCGAGACGCTGCGCCGGCAGCCGTGAGCGACCCCATGCTGGAGATCACGCCGCTCGCCGACCAGCACGCCCGGGGCGGGTTCCCGGGCGGTCAGCTCGTCGTGCGGCGCGGCGGCGCGGTCGTGCTCGACGAGGCGGTCGGGCTGGCGTCCGGGCTGCGCGCCGGCGAGCCGCGGGTCGAGGTGACGCCCGCCACCCGGTTCGGCGTGTTCTCCGCGTCCAAGCCGTTCGTCGCGATCGCGGTCGCGATGCTGGAGGAGCGCGGGCTGATCGACGTCGACGCGCCGCTGGCGCGCCACGTCGACGGCTGGCCCGCCGACCGCACCGTGCTCGACGTGCTGACCCACCGCGCGGGGATCCTCTTGCCCGAGCTCGTCGCCGACGAGCGGCGGTGGGGCGATCGCGACGGCCTCGTCCGCGCGATCGCCGAGACACCGCCGCGCTACCCGCGCGGCACGCTCGCGTACGCGCCGTACGAGTACGGCTGGATCCTGGGCGAGGTGGTCGCGCGGGTCGCGGGCGAGCCGCTGCCGGCGCTGCTGCGTCGCGAGCTGCTCGACCCGGCCGGGATCGACGCGGCGTTCACGACCACGGCGCTCGACGGGCTCGCGCGGAGCTACTGGACCGGCGGCCGGCACCACGTCGCGGGCGTCGAGCTGTCGGCGCGGTGGGAGCAGGTCCACAACGACCCGGCGACGCTCGCGACGGTGGTCCCCGGCGCCGGGCTGATCGCGACGGCGGGCGCGCTGGCGCGGTTCTACGAGCTGCTGCTCGACGGCGGGCGCGGGCTGATCCGGCCCGAGACGATCGCCCGGTACACCGCGCGCCACGCCGCGGCCTACGATCGGTCGAACCGGGTGGTGCTCCGCGTCGGCCGCGGGTTCCTGCTCGGCGCGCCGTGGCCGACGGTGTACGGCTGGACGCGCACGAGCGGGTGCTACGGCCACGCCGGCGCGTTCTGCGCCGCGGCGTGGGCGGATCCCGACACCGGCGCCGCGGTCGCCTACGTCACCAACGGCAACCGCGGGCCGGTCGACCTGCTGCGCCGGTCAGCCGCGATCGCCGGGCGCGTCCGCCGGGCGCTGCGCTGATCAGCCGCCGCTGCGCACGTGGAAGCCGTCGCCGTCGCCGAGCTCGGTGGCGAACGTGTACCAGCCGGCGTCGTCGCGGGCGTGCGCGATCGCCTCGGGGACGCCGTCGCGGTCGAGGTCGATCGCGGCGAACCCGATCGGCTCCTCGTGCGACGGGGCGGAGGTCGACCACGTCTGCCCGCCGCGGGTGACGACGAGCTCGTGGGCCGGTCCGGGCGGGACGTCGATCGCGAACGTCGGCACGCCCGCGCCGTCGAGCTCCTGCGCGCTCGGGCCGATGATCGAGTAGACGTCCTCGCCGAGGTGGATCCGCGGCAGGCGCCACGCCGAGACGCCGTGCGCGGTCTCCACGATCACCGCGAACGTGTCGGCCATCGCCGGCGCGCCGTAGCCGCTGACGACGACGACCGAGTCATCGTACTGCCGGCGCTCGTGGACGTCGAGCCGCAGCGTGTGCGGGTGGAACGTCGGGATCGTGAGCGTCGCGGGCCACGCGCAGCCGTCCGCGGTCAGCGCGCCGCCGATCGCGCAGTACAGCCCGACGATCTCGGCGCCGTCGAACGCGTACACGCGATCACCGGGCGCGTGGGCGGGCGCGCCGGTGGGGGCCGCGTGATCGAGCGCGGGCGCGGAGGCCGCGGGGGCGCCGCCGCACGCGGCGAGCGCGAGCGTAGACGAGGCGAACCAGGACCGGGGCGGCACGGGCCGAGCATACGTCGCGGCGTCATCGCGCGGCGCGCCCGTGGACGGCTCCACGTCAGCAGCCGCCGCGGGCGGCCTCCGCTACAGTCCGCTCATGCTGCCGATCCAGGGCCTGGCCGCGTCGAGCACGGTCGCGTCGTTGTTCGCGGCGCGCGCGCGCGTCGTGCCGGACGCGCGCGCGATCGTCGACGACCGCGTCACGTGGACCTACGGCGCGCTGCTCGACCGCGTCGGCCGCCTCGCCGGCCACCTGCGCGGGCGCGGCGTCGGCGTGGGGGATCGCGTCGCGATCCTGTCGCGCAACCGCGCCGAGTACCTCGAGCTGTTCCTGGCGTGCGGCTGGATCGGCGCGATCGTGGCGTGCCAGAACTGGCGCCTCGCCGACGCCGAGCTGACCCACTGCCTCGATCTGGTCGCGCCGTCGCTGCTGATCGCGTCCCCGGCGGAGGCGCCGCGGCTCGCCGGGCGCGTCGAGCCGGTGCTCGTGCTCGGCGAGGCGTACGAGGCGGCGGTGGCCGGGGCCGCGCCGGCCGCGCCGGCGGCGCCGGCGCAGCTCGACGCCGAGGCGCCGCTGCTGATCCTCTACACCAGCGGCACGACCGGGCTGCCGAAGGGGGCCGTGATCAGCCACCGCGCCGAGATCGTGCGCAACCTCGTCATGCGCGCCGAGTTCGGCATCGCCCCCGACGACGCCTACGTGTGCTGGAGCCCGCTCTATCACATGGGCGGCGCCGAGTACTCGCTGTCGACCCTGATGGCCGGCGGCACGGTGTTCGTCGTCGACGGGTTCGACGGCGAGCGGATCGCCGCGCTGGTCGAGGCCGAGCCGATCGGCTGGCTGCTGCTGATGCCGGGGATGGTCGGCCGGTTCGCCGACGTGCTCGAGGCGCGCGGCACCCGCCCGCGCGGGATCAAGCTGTGCGGCGTGATGGCGGACCTCGTGCCGCCCGCCGAGCTGGCGCGGATCACCCGGCTGCTCGGCGCGCCCTACGCCAACACGTTCGGCGCGACCGAGACCGGCTGCCCGCCGTGCTCGTCGAGCCTGATCCCGGTCGGCGTCGCGCCGGCGCGGCTGTCCAAGCAGCAGAGCCCGTTCTGCGAGGTCCGGCTGGTCGACGAGGACGGCCGCGACGTGCCCGACGGCGCGCCGGGCGAGCTGTGGATGCGCGGGCCGACGCTGTTCACCGGCTACTGGCAGGCGCCCGAGGCCACCGCGGCCGCGTTCGCCGGGGGCTGGTTCCACATGGGCGACGTGTTCGTCCGCAACCCGGACGGCTCGCTCGACTTCGTCGATCGCCGCAAGTACCTGATCAAGAGCGGCGGCGAGAACATCTACCCCGCCGAGATCGAGCGCGTGCTGCTCGCCGACGCGCGCGTCGCCGAGGCGGCGGTCGTGCGCCGCCCCGACCCCAAGTGGGGCGAGGTCCCGGTCGCGTTCGTCGCGCCCGCGGCGCCGCCGGGGTCCGACGCGCTGGCCGTCGAGTTGCTGTCGGCGTGCCGCGCGCAGCTCGCCGGCTACAAGCAGCCGCGCGACCTCGTCTTCCTCGCCTACGACGAGTTCCCGCGCAGCGCCTCGGGCAAGGTGCTGCGCCACGAGCTCGAGCGCCGGCTGCCGTCACCGACGACGCTGGCTGCCGCGTCCCCGTCGCCCCCGTCGCCCACCTCGCCCACCTCCAACGATCAGGGACCGCCATGACCACCCCGACCGCCACCTCCCAGCTGTGCCACGCGACGGCCGACGACGTCGTCGTGCGCGGCCGCAGCCTGCCCCGCGACCTCGTCGGCAAGCTGACGTTCACGCAGATGATCTACTTCCACCTCACCGGGCGCGATCCGACGCCGGCGCAGACCGCCGCGCTCGACGCGTGCCTGGTGACGCTGATGGAGCACGGCCAGACGCCGAGCGCGATCGCGACGCGGCTGATCTACGGCAGCGCGCCCGAGGCGATGCAGGGCGCGGTCGCCGCCGGGCTGCTCGGCGTCGGCAGCGTGTTCGTCGGCACGACCGAGGGCTGCGCCGAGCGGCTCGCGCGCATCGTCCGGGCACCGGACGGCGCGGCCGAGGCGCGCGCGATCGTCGCCGAGGCGCGCGCCGCGGGCGCCCGGCTCCCCGGGTTCGGCCACCCGCTGCACCGGCCGGTCGATCCGCGCACGGTCGCGCTGCTCGACCACGCGCGCGCCGTCGGCGGGTACGGCGCGCACTGCGCCGCGCTCGAGGCCCTGTCCGCCGCGGTCGACGCCGCCGCCGGCAAGCCGATCCCGGTCAACGCCACCGGCGCGGTCGCCGCGCTGGTGTGCGACGCCGGCCTGCCGATCGCGATCCTGCGCGGCGTCGCGCTGATCAGCCGGTGCGCGGGCCTGGTCGGCCACATCCGCGAGGAGCAGGAGTCCCCCGCGATGCGCGCGCTGTGGGAGGCCGGCGAGGCGGCCGTGTCGTACGCGGCGCCGGGCGAGGAGGCGCGGTGATGGCGCGCGCCGGCGTCGCGCCCTACACGGCGGCGTCGAGCGCGCGGTAGGCGTCGACGAGCTGTGCGGCGATCGCGCCGAGGTCGGGCACGGAGTCGGCGCACGCGAGCAGCCCGACGTCGAGGTGGTCGCCGCAGCTCACGAGCGTGAAGTTGATCGCCTGGCGCTCGAACAGCAGCGACACGGGGTAGATCGCCTCGAGCTCGGCGCCGTCGCAGTACAGCGGCGCGCGCGGCCCGGGGACGTTGGACACGACGACGTTGAACGGCAGGGGCGCGCGCCGCGCCAGGCCGGTGAGCTGCGCGGCGACCGCCGGCAGCGAGTAGGCGAGGCTGAACCCGGCGGCGGCGGCCGGCGACATCGCGCGCACCATCGCCTTGCCGGCGCGGGCCGAGCCGGCGACGGCGTCGAGGCGCTCGCGCGGGCCGTGCAGGTGGGTGCCGAGCTTGCACAGGATGCTGCCGACCGCGTTGCCGCCGGCCGAGGCGCCGGCGTCGTCGCCGTCGGAGGCGGGGCCGCGCAGCGACACCGGCACCATCGCGACGAGCGGGCGGTCGGGCAGGGCGTCGCGCGCGCGCAGCAGGTCGCGCAGCACGTGGGCGCACAGCGCGAGCGCGACGTCGTTGATCGTGACGCCGGCGCGGTGGGCGACGGCGCGCACGCCATGCAGCGGCAGCCGCTGCCACGCGACGCGGCGGCCCGGGCCGAGCATCGGGTTGAGCGGCGTGCTGGGCGCGGTGTACGGCGTCGCGGTGCGCGTCGGGTCGGGATCGCGCGCGGCGAGCGCGAGCCGGCCGAGGCACGCGGCGAGCTCGGCGGCGCTGCGCGCGGCGCCCGCGGGGCCACCGCCCGGCGCGCGCGCTCGCGCGGCGCGCGGCGGCGGCTCGGCCGCCCACAACGGCGGCGTCGTCGCGCGCGGATCGGGGCTCAGCGCCGACTGCAGCCGCCGGATCGCGCTGACCCCGTCGATGCACGCGTGGTGCATCTTGTAGTAGACCGCGAACCGGTCGCCCGACAGCCCCTCGATCACGTGGCACTCCCACAGCGGGCGCGCGCGATCGAGCGGGCGCGAGTGCAGCCGCGAGACCTCGGCCATCAGCGCCGCGTCGTCGCCGGGCGCGGCGAGCCGCACGTGACTGACCTCGGGTGTCGCGCCCGAGACGCGCTCCCACGCCGGCGCGCCCGGGCGATCGCGCAGTCGCCAGTCGAACGGCGAGGCGACGACGGGCGCCGCGCGCAGCCGCGCCAGGTGCGTCGCCGCGTGCGCCGCGCCGCGGAACACCAGCACCCCGCCGACGTGCATCGGCGTCGTCGGCGACTCGAGCCGCAGGAACAGCCGGTCCATCGCGCCCAGTGGCGTCCCCATGGCGCGATCCTCCCACGTCCGCGGCGGGCAGTGGCGCCCGCCCGCGCGCGCGACGATGTGTCGCTGTAGGCCAGTGCAGGCGTCGAGGGCGTCGCGTGGGTCAGGGCGCGCCCGGACAGGCGGCCTCGTCGTCGACCGGGTCGTCGTTGACGCGGCGCGCGGCCCAGGCGGCCGCGTCCGGGACGAGGCGCGGCGACAGCGGCGCGGCGAGCACCTCGGGATCGATCGCCTCGCGGTCGAGGTCGTACAGCTCGACGACGTGATCGATCAGGTCGAGGTCCTCGTAGGCCGCGGGGTCGAACATCGCCTCGGCGTGGAACGCGCGGTACTCGTGGACGAACGCCGACGTCGGCAGGTCGTCCCAGTAGCCGACCTCCGAGCGGTTGATCACGTGGTTGACCTCGTGGACGAGGGTCGCGGCGAGCCGGCGCGTCGGCTGCCCGCGGCTGACGTAGATCCGGTCGCTCCACATGTAGCCGTCGATCTCGTCGGCGATCGCGCGCGCGACGGCGCTGCCCGGTGTCAGCCGCGCGTAGTCATCGGAGGTCAGCTCGACCGACGTCAGCTCCGCGCGCACGCGCTCGAAGTCCCAGCACGTCAGGTCGACCAGCTCGTCGATGCGGACGCGGCCGGCGCGGATCGACCGCGCGGTGTGGCGCGCGAGCTCCGAGCCGTCGCGCTCGAGCGCCCGGATCGCGCGCTCGACGTAGTCGCGGAACGCCGCGCTCGAGTGGGTCGGGTCGACCTCGACGAAGCCGGCGCCGCCGCGGTCGTCCTTGCCGCCGGCGCCGCCGAGGGCGTCGTCGTCTGCGGCGTCGTCCGCCGATCCTGGGTCGGCGACGCACGCGGCGACCAGCAGGCAGGCGGGGAGGGTGAGGGGCAGGGCGAGGCGCCGGCGCATGGGCTGGCCGGGGCAAGAGCAAGATCCTCGCCGGGGCTGGATCGTGGGAGCTCGCGGGGTTCCGCGCGGGCTGGCGGCTCGAGTGGCCGGGCCGGTCGACCCCGGCAGGCCCGGCGGCCCGGCGGCCCGGCGGCGCGGCCCGGCGGCGCGGTCCGGCGGCGCGGCCCG
>WYBA01000222.1 GCA_011526095.1 Myxococcales bacterium
GGGCGAGCGCCTCGACGACAGCGCCGTCATCACGACGATGGCCAGGCGCGCGCTCGAGCCCGCCGGGGCGACGGCGGCGTCTGCGACGTCCGCGGCGCCGGCCACCTCACGCCCGCCGTACCAGATCGCGATCACGCTCTGCCCGCGGTGCGACCACGCCACGCAGGCCGCCGCCGGCGACGTGCTCGACATCCGCCCCGAGACCGTCGAGCAGGCTTGCTGCGACGCCGTCCACCTCGGCCGCGTCGATGGCGAGCACGTCGCAGCCCCGACGCTCACCATCCCCGGGCGCACGCGCACCGCGGTGCTCGCGCGCGATCAGCATCGCTGCACCGTGCCCGGCTGCCGCTCGACGCGCGGGCTGGAGCTGCACCACATCCAGTGGCGCTCGCGCGGCGGCGACCACCGGCCCCGAAACCTCACGACCGCGTGCTCCCATCACCACGCCGCGGTCCATCACGGCCACCTGCGCATCACCGGCGAGGCCCCGCACGCGCTTCGCTTCGAGCGCGCCGGCGCCACGCCCTACGGCGCGGACGTCGTGGCCGAGGTCAGGGCCGCCCTGCGCGGACTCGGCTTCCGCCCGGCGGACATCACGCGCGCCGTCGAGCAGGCGAGCGTCCACGTGGACGCGAGCGCGCCCCTCGACGGCTGGCTCCGTGCGGCCCTGCGCGTGTGCCCGCGGCCGGCCACGGCATCACCAGGGTGAGCGTGTGCGCCTCCGTCTCCGTCGCTCCGCTCATCCCCGCCGGTTCAGCTCGGGTCGCCAGAGCGCACGGCTCTCGGGCGGGAGACCTAGAACGCGACGCCCACGCCGAGCGACGCGAACGCGGCGCGCTCGCTGGCGCCGTAGGCGTCGACGCCGCCCGACACGCGCACGGTGAAGCCACGCCGTTCGAGCGTGACGCCCGCGTCGGCGCGGCCGAACGCGCGCGTCGACATCTCGTCGTCGCCGCGGGCGACGCCGGCGCCGAGGCCGGCGTGGAGCGCGACCGTCCACGCGCGCCCGGTGGTGATCGGGTAGACCGCGCGCGCCATGGCGAGCGGTCGATCGAGCGACTCGGACTCGACGCTGGCCGCGAGCTCGACGTGACGGTGCGGGCGGATCGCGAGCTCGACCGTCGGCGGCCTGACGCCGAACGCGACGAACAGGGCGATCGCTCGCAGCCGCGCCGGCGCCTCGGCGACGGGTGACGCGGCGGTCACACCGTCGCGCGGCGCGGGGCCGACGGTGACGCTCTCGGCCCGGGCGGGCGCGGCGAGCGCGGTGCAGATCCCCAGCGCCAGGGCGGCGCCGGTGACGAGGCGGGGGAGGGAGGGGGATGACATGGACGCTCCCGGTAGAGCAACCGCCGGGCCACACGTCGTTTCGCGGCCTTGCACGTCCGCGCCGTCCGCCGTTCGACGCCGCGGGTGGTGGGGCCCTGACGCGGCCTGTCGCGGCCTGACGCGCGTGATCACCTACACGCCGACGCCGCGAGATCCCGTGCGCCGGTCGCCGCGCCGCCGCGTTGTCTGGACGTGACCCGCTCCACCCGCCCCGATCCCCGCGCCCTGTTCCTCTCGCGCCGCGCCGTGCTGCGCGCCGGCCTCGGCGCTGGCCTGCTCGCCGCGTGCGGCGGCCGCCGCGGCCCCGCCGACGCGCTCGCGCCGACCGCCGCGATCCCCGACGACGGAGACGACGACGACGACGACGCGGCGCTCGACGACGCCACGCCGCTGGCGTGCACCGCGCCCACCGCCGACAACATCGAGGGCCCGTTCTTCAAGCCCGGCGCACCGTCGCGCTCGGTGCTCGTCGCCGCCGACACGCCGGGCGAGCGCCTCGCCGTCGGCGGCCTCGTCACCTCGACCGACTGCCGTCCGCTCGGCGACGTCCGGCTCGAGATCTGGCACGCCGATCACCGCGGCGCCTACGATAACGACGGGTTCACCTTCCGCGGCGCGCTGCGCAGCGACGCCGACGGCCGGTGGGACGTGCGCACGATCCTCCCCGGCCGCTACCTCAACGGTCGGCGCTACCGCCCTGCGCACCTCCACCTCAAGCTGCGCGCCGCCGGCCACCGCCCGCTGACCACGCAGCTCTACTTCGACGGCGATCCCTACAACGACGGCGACCCGTTCCTCGTGCCGTCGCTGATCATGCCGGTCGAGCGCACGCGCCGCGGCGCCCGCGCCCGGTTCGACTTCGTGCTCGAGCCGGCGTGAGGCGTTCAGCCCGCGAGCTCGCGCAGCTCGGCGCCTTCGATCACGCGGTCCGCGCCCGGCTCGAGGCCGGCGCGCACCAGCGCCTCGCCGAGCCGCTCCGGCGTGATCGAGCGGTACTTCGCGCGCAGCCCCGGCGCGACCACGCCTGCCGCCGCGAGCAGGCCGTCGGCGACGACGCTGGCCGCCTTCTCGCCGGCGCGGCGGTCGTCGCGCCGCGCGCCGTCTCGCCCGGGCACGATGAACGACGGCCGCAGGATCACCCACGGCAGCCCGGCGCCGCGCACGGCCTCCTCGGCGCGGTGACGCGCCGCGAGGTACGCCGAGCGCGCGCCCGCCGACGCGCCGACCGACGACAGGTAGACCAGGCGCGGCCGCGTGCCCGCCGCGACCGCGGCGTCGCACAGGAGCTTCGTCAGCCCGTAGTCGACCGCGACGTACGGATCGCCGGTGATGCCGTCGGCGCGCGCCTGCGCGCGCGTCGTGCCGATGCAGCAGAACACGTGGGTCACGGCGCGCGCGTGCAGCGCCGCCGCGACCGCGTCCACCTGCCACGGCGACGCGTCGACCTCGGCGCCGAGCGCGCCGAATCGCTCGCGCCAGTCGGCGAGCTTCTTCGACTCCGGCCGCACGTGCGCGATCGCCCGCGCCCGCCCGGCGAGCCGCGCCACCACCTCGCGCCCGACGAAGCCGGTCGCGCCGGCGACCCAGGCGATCGCCGTCACGACGACAGCTTCGCGAGCCCGGCCGCCATCTGCGCGCGCAGCGGCTCGACGACCTCGGGGTTCTTGATGTCGATCACCGGCTCGGTGTCGTACTGCTCGTAGAACAGGCTCGCCGGCTGCTCCGCCGGCACGCCGAGCGCCTCGCGGATGCGCTTGAAGTCCGGGACGAAGCCGCGCGGGATCAGGTTGACCAGCGTCGTGCCGATCGTCCCCTGCAGGCCGCAGATCAGCACGGCGGCGGTCTTCGGCGTCATGCCGCCCTCGCCGAGCCCGAGCCGCTGCTCGAGCATCGCGAGCTTGCCAGGCTCGAAGAACGACTCGACGCGGCCGGTGTCGCCGGTCCACGACGGGCAGTCCTTGGGCCGCGACACCGTGCCGAAGTACTTCAGCCCGTTCGACTTCACGTAGCCGAGCAGCTCGTCGCGATGCCCGAGGTCGGTGTCGTACGAGGCGCCGTGCAGGATCACGAACCGCGACAGGTCCGCCTTCGGGTCGCGGCGCAGCGCGCTGCGCACCATCGACACGAACGGCGCCGAGCCGGTGCCGGCCGCGACGAGGATGCGGTACCGCGGATCGTCGTCGCCGATCGTGTCCTTGACCGTGAACACGCCCGCCGGGACCGGGCGCAGGTAGATCCGGTCGCCCGACCTGCGCTTCCACAAGAGGTGCGTGAGCGGGTTGTCCGACTCCGGCTTGCTGACGAAGCGGATGTAGAACTCGATCGGCAGCGGGTCCTCGGGCGCCGAGGCGATCGACATCGACCGCCGCACCGAGCCCAGCTCCGGCTTCTCTTCGTTGTTGAGCCCGATCACGCAGTACTGCCCGGCGGTGAACCACGCGCCGCCGGCGTCGCGCGCGGGCGGCTCGTCCGGCGTGATGCGGAAGATCGCGAGGGCGTCGGTGAGGTCGACGCGCTCGGTGAGCGTGGCGTTGTAGACGAGCGGCTTGGGCGGCATGGAACCTCGAAGACGGGGTCGCGGCGGTCGCGCCGGGAGCGCGCGGCGACCCTATCACGGCGATCCGGGCGGGTGACGCGCGGTCACGCGGTTTGCCCGTGGCCAGTCGTCGTGGTCGACCGTGCCGCCAGACCGGACTATCGTTCGCACATGTCGAGACACCCGCCCCTGGGCACGCGCACCGCGCGGCCTCGCGGTGCGCACACTCGCTGGAGTGACCGATGGCGATCCTGAGGCCGTTCCGCCAGCCGTATGCTTCCGTCCGGGTCGCGGTCTACGAGGCCATGTTGCTCGACTGGATCAGCCTGCCGGGCGTGACGACGCTGGTCAACGCGCTGGCGAACCGGTACGCGCCGCGACGAGGTGGCGTCGGACGGTCGGTCCCCACGATCGGGCGCTTCGACTGGCGACCGCCCGTCGCGCCCGTTGCGCACGACGTCGACGAGACGCGCGCGCGCCGCCCAGCTCGGTCGCCCGCGCCGACGATCCGGCCGGCGGCCCGCCACCGGGAGATCCCCAAGGACGAGGTCGAGCGACGGCGACGGCTCCTCGGGGCGGTGCTCGCGGACGAGCAGCTCTCCGCCGCGGAGCTCGAGCGGTCGCTGTCCGACGGAGAGATCCCGCACTTGCTCGGCGTGTCGGGCCTGCAGCACGCGCTCTCGCCGATCGGGATCGCGCACGTGTTCCGCCAGCTGTACTTCGACGGCGGATCTGGTGTCGGGCCGATCGAGCATGCGTTCAGCCTCGCGCCCAAGGAGGAGCTGCAGATCCTCCAGCAGATGAGCCGGCGCGAGTCGGTCGAGCGCACCGAGACCTACGGCACGGAGGTCACCCTCGAGAAGAGCGCGGAGCAGTCGACCATCGAGGAGGTCTCGGACCACGTGGCCACCTCGATCCAGCGCGACATGCAGGTCGGGATCTCCGCGTCCACCGAGGGCACGATCGGGATCTGGAGCGGTGCTGCGAGCGGCAGCTTCGACCTCGCCGAATCCACGCAACGGTCGCGCGAAGTGGCGACCACGCGGACGGCGGCGCGCACGCAGCGAAGCGCCGAGACGCTGCGCAAGAGCTACTCGATCTCGGTCAAGAGCCACACCGAGCTCACCGAGAGCAACAGCGTGCGCAGGACCGTCCGGAACGACCTCGAGCACCCGGTCAGCTACGGGCTGCGCCGCGTGCTGCGGTCGGTCCGGGTGAAGCTCCAGGCGCTCGGGCCGCGGCTGTGCTGGCAGCTCTACGTCCGCCACCCAGGCGCAGGGCTCGCTCAGAGCAAGCTCGTGATGTTCCGCGAGGCGGAGCCGGTGTTGCCGTCGGAGGTGCCCAACGCACCGCCGCGTCCGCAGGGCGGTGCGGAGAACGGTACGGCCACCGTTCGTGTCGAGCGATCGGGCCCGTACCGCGTGATCAGGTTGACGCTCCCGAAGGACGCGGCGAAGGAGTACACGGCGGTCGCGATCGACACGGTCTCGGACGCGGATCCGCAAGAGAAGGACGCCGAGGCGCCCGGGATGCTGAGCACCGTGCTCCCCGCCGAAGAGACGGAGCACGCGATCACCTACGCGTTCGCGATCAGCGCCGGGACCGCGTCCGTGGTCACGGTCGGCTACACGCGCCACTTCGAGCCATCCGAGGCGGCGCTCGGAGACTGGCTGGCGAAGGTGGAGGCCGCACGGCAGAGCTGGGAGGCGGAGCAGGCCGAGGCGGCGTTCGAACGCGGCAAGCGCGTGATCTTCGCGAAGGGCCAGGTCCGCCCTCGGCCGGCCGCAGACCTCCGGGAGGAGGAGCGCTACGAGCTGCTCAACCGGATGATCGAGACCGCGTTCCAGCGCAGCCCATCCGGCAGCTTGCCCGAGCCGGTCGAGATCGAGATCTTCCACCGGCTGTTCGAGATCTCGTCGATGTTCTACTTCGTCCACCCTGCGTGGTGGAAGCCCCGCTACGGGGTCGCCCGGAGCGACTACGAGATCACCGACGACAGCGAGCCGGCCCGCTTCGGCAAGTCCCTCGGCTGGTTGATCCAGCTCGACGGCGATCGCCGTCGTAATGAGCTCCTCAACAGCCCCTGGGTGCGGACGTGCGTGCCGATCAGACCCGGGCGCGAGCGCGAAGCCCTGTCGTGGCTCGCCGAGCACATCGAGGGGCGCCGGGGCTTCAGCCTCGGCGAAGGGTCCGCGCTCGCCCGGTTGCTGGCTGACATCGAAGGTCGCCGCGTGGTGGAGCGCGAAGCGCTGCCCGGACCGGACTACGTGACGCTGGAGGGCGAGGTCGCACCTGGACGGGAGCTCGCCGCAGACGCGTACCCGGTGATCGAGGAGTTCGACATCGTCCTGGCCACCGACGGGTTCGTCTACGAGGCGCTGGAGGTCTCGACCACGTGACGGCGGCGCGGAGCGCGGCGGTGGCGGTGTGCCTGAGCCTGGCCGTCGTGGCGTGTCGCTGCGGCCCGGCCGCGACGCGCTACCTCGTCGAGGTCCCTGCGCCGGATGCCGCACCCGTGCCCCCCGAGTTGGTGGTCGAGCGGCTGCCCGACCTGGTCATCGACGCAGACGGCGCGCTGCTCGACTTCGAGCCGCTCGCCGCTGGTGGTGGGATTGTCGCCGTCGGTCGTGGCGACGAGCTCCGGATCGTTCACGTCGACGACGACGGGCGTGTGGTGCGTGAGTTGCTGGAGATCGAGACCCACTCGTCCCGGCTCGATCTCGCGGTCGCCGGGCAGTCCGTCTGGGTGGGCATCGCGTTCGGCTACGAAGTGGGTGGCTCACCGTACGACTCGATCCGATATCGTGGGCGCGAACGCCGGGCGGTCGGGAGCCGACCGGACGCCGTGAACGGTGACCTGCTCGTGATGCGGATCCGCATCGCGGACGGGGCGATCGAGGTCGAGCGCCAGCTCGGCGACCACGCGGCCGTAAGCAGCGTTCGCGTCGTGGCTCGTTCGAATGGCGTCGACATCGCCGCGGGGTACGGCGCGCTCAGGGCGCCCACGGGCACCATGTGGGGGCAGCCGGCGTCCGCGATTCAGCCGGACGGGAGGTTCGTCGCCCGGCTCGACGAGCACGCGCAGATCGTGTGGTTCGCGGTCTTCCCGGGTGTCTATGATCCGTCGATCGCGTCAGACGAGGACTGGCTCGTCGTGGCGGCAACGACGCGACACGCCTTCGAGGTCCAGGGGGCGCGCTTCACGCCTCGTCACAGGAACCGGGACGAGCCGTACGTCGCCATCTTCAACGGCGATGGTCGACTCACGGCACTGCACGAGGCGCCGTGGCAGTACCCCCACGCCAGGGGCTACCTGCGCGTGCAGTCTGGCGCCATCTACTTCGCGCAGGACGGGCGGTCGCCTTCCTTGTGGGAGCGCTCATCGCTGGTCGCTCCGTTTCAACGCGTTGAGCTACCCTGTCGGCTGCTGCAGTGCGTCGCCGAGTCCGTCGTCATCTTGAAGGTGGGGACCTTGATCACCCTGCGCTCGTTCGACATCGACGACGCAGCGAAGCTCGAGCTGGTGATCGTGCCCAAGGACACGGGGGCGCCGATCGCACTCGAGGCCATCGACGTCCCTTCCTCGCTGAGCTGGTTCGCGACGGCCAACGTGGTCGCGGGTGAGGACGAGGTCGTGGTATTCCACGCAGCGGAAACAGAGAAGGCCCCGCTGGTGATCCAGCGCGTGCGGGTCACCCTTCGTCCAACTCACTCGGACGGATAGCGGGTGACCTCGAAGAGCTCATCGGCTTGTGGGCTCAACCAAACAAGGCGGCCCCCTCTAGCCTCCACGTGAAGCTCTGCGATCACGTTCAACGGCGTGTATCGGTTCTTGACCTTGTCATCGGGAAAGACCTCGGCCGGCAGCCCGAACGGATCCCTCAGCGGATGCTCCTTGTTGCCAACCTGAAGGGCGACCTCGTACCTGCCCGTCGCGCGGTCTAGCTCGAGCTTGTCCTCCGAGCCGTACTCGATCAGCGCCGTGAGCCGCTTCGGGTTCTCCGGGTAGCGCAGCGGGGACGAGACCGCGTGCACCAGCCGGGTCTTGGCCTCCAGCGGGTACGGCTCTTCGAGCTTGAAGCCCACGACGTCGTACACGTACGAGTAGTGCACGTCGCCGGCGAGGAAGTAGACGGTCTTCCGCGTCGAGAACAGGCGCAGGAGCTCGTACGTGCTATCGGGGAACGCGAACCAGGTCTCGGCGTCGTTCTCACGGACGAAGGCCTCGTGGCCATCGAGCTGGGACTGCTTCGTGATCGTGAACGGCTGCTCGCTGACCGGCACCCGCGTCTGGGCGAGCAGCCGGTCGCCGATCAGCGTCTGGAACAGCGGGAGCGAGCAGGCGACGATCGGCGTGTCGTGACGCGCGAGCTGTCGTTCGAGCCACGCGACTTGCTCCGGTCCCAGCATGCGATCGTCGGGGTGCGTGTGCGCAGTCAGCCGGGCCCCGTTGTCGCCGCGCACCTCGACGGGGGCCGCGAACTCGCGGTCGGTCCGGGCGTCGATCGCGATGATCGGCGGCTCGCTCGGGACGGTGAAGTAGACGGGGGCGCTGATCGTCCGGTCGAGCTGCTGGTCGATGCGCTTGCTGAGGTCCTGGATGGCGTCGCCGACGTGGGCGTGCTCGATGAGCTTCAGGACGGGATGGGCGATCGCGGCCGCCTCGTCGACGTTGCCCCAGCCCTGGTACAGCCAGTAGGCCATGAGCCCGCCGCGGAGCGCGGTGCGCCAGTCCTGGTCACCGAGGGCCTGCTGCATCCAGCTCCCGGTGATGTTCCAGCCGTTCGCGATCGAGTGATCGTCCGGGAGCATGAACACGGGCACGTTGGCGAACAGCTTCTTGATGTCGGGATCGTTCCAGCTCGCCTGATACAGCAGCGCGAACTCCTCGAAGTCCTGGAGCTGGAAGCCGCCCGTGCCCGCGCGCCGCGAGCCGACCTGGCCGCGCGCCATCGCGGCGTCGAGCTCGGCGAAGTCGGGGAGCGCCATGTTCTTCAGGCCGTCGGGGACGCGCTTGCCGGCCTTGCGCCGCCGCGCGCGGTGCTTCGCGATCGCTTCGCGCACGTCCGGCGGGACGTCGTCAGCGTAGATCTGGTCGCCCAGCAGCAGCAGCACGTGCGGCCAGTTTGTGAGCCGGCGTTCGAACATGTCCGCGAGCATGCGGCCGTAGAGCGCGAGCGTGTCCTCGCCCTCCTTCTCGTCGTAGCCTCCCTCGAAGTTGCGGCACGAGCCGAACGCCACGCGCAGCGGCTCCGTCGAGCCCTTCGGCAGCGTGCGGAACGCGGGGAGCTCGCCGTTGATCGCGTATCCCTTCAGGGGGAGCGCGGCGCCCTTCTGTCGGACGCGCTTGACGGTGGCCACGTCCTCGCCGGGGTCATAGGCGGCGGTGAGCGAGTACGCGTAGACGACGCCGGGCTGCAGGCCCTCGAAGCGAATGATGGCGTAGTAGCGGCCACCGACCGGGGTGGTGTGCGCGAGCTTCGAGTCGACGTGCTGCTTCCTGGCCTTCTTCGCGCCGCCGAGCAAGGGCTTGGCGCGGCCAACCACGGCCGCGTCCGCGCTCAGCTCGAGCCAGACGGCCGCGGACGACTGCTCGACGCGTCGCACGATCGGACCGACGACGATGCCGACTTCCACGCATCCGAGCGTACGCCGTCGACTCGGTCGCCATGGTTCAGTCCGACGCCGATCGACACCGGGTGGCGACGTCCGCGGCGGTGACGCACGGTCATGCGGTTTGCCTAGGTCGATGACGACGCGGCGTGCCATCGTCGGGCGTGCTCGTCGGCTTCGTGCTCGCGTCGGCGCTGCTCCACGCCGGGTGGAACGCGCTGCTGCGCCGGCACCCGCGCAAGGACGCCGCCGCGGTCGCGGTCATGTCGATCGCGGGCGCGGCGTCCACCGTGGTCGCGGCCGCGTGGTGGATCGCGACGGCGCGCGGGCCGCTGCCGACGTGGACCGCGGCGGCGTGGACGCTCGCGGCGGGGCTGTGCGAGGCCGGCTACTTCGCGGCGCTGACGCGCGGCCTCACCGCCGGCGCGCTCGGGCCGGTCTACACGATCTCGCGCGGCGGCGCGGTGCTCGCGGTGTGGCCGCTGTCGATCGCGCTGCTCGCCGAGCCGGTGCGCGCGCTCGATCTCGCGGGCACGGCGCTGCTGCTGGCCGGGCTGGCGGCGTCGGGGCTGACGCGCGCGGTGCCGCGCGCCGCGGCTGGCTGGGCCCTGGTCACGGCGGGGTTCATCGCCGGCTACCACCTGTCCTACAAGTTCGCGCTCGGCGCCGAGGCCGCGCCGCCCGCGGTGTTCGCGATCGGCATGTGGGTCGCGGTGCCGGTGTTCGCGGTGGTGAACCGCGTGTCGTGGCGCGGCGGCGTCGAGGCGGTGCGCGCCGCGCCGCGCTCGACGGTCGCGGCCGGCGTGGTGTGCGCGACGTCGTTCCTGGTGTTCCTCGTCGCGCTGGCATCGGCGGGCGCGGGCTGGGTGCTGACCTTGCGCAACACGTCGGTGGTGTTCGCGATCGGCTTCGCGGCGCTGCTCGGCGAGCGCCCGGGGCCGAGGCAGCTCGCCGGCGCCGCGCTCGTCGCCGCGGGCGCGGGGCTGATGGGCGCGGGGTGAGCGGGGCGCGCGGCGCGGGTGTATCGTCGCGGGCGATGGCGACCACGCGGAAGCGAGCTGCGAAGGGGAAGTCGAAGGGGAAGGCGACGCGCAAGGCACCGGCGAAGGCCAAGGCGCCGGCGAAGACGAAGGCGAAGGCCAAGGCGCCCGCGAAGGCGAAGGCCAAGGCGCCCGCGAAGGCGAAGCCGAAGGCGCCCGCGAAGGCGAAGGCGAAGGCCAAGGCGCCCGCGAATGCGAAGTCGAAGGCCAAGGCGCCCGCGCGGGCCAAAGCCAAGGCGGGCGCGAAGGCCACGCCGCGCATCAACGCCGCCGCCAGCCCCGACGGCGAGCGCGTCAAGATCCTGCTCCACGCCAGCGGCGAGGATCCCGAGACGCCGTGGGCGCTCGACCTCGGCCCCGCGCCCGGCAAGCGCGGCGCGCGCCTCGTGCGCCTGGTCAACGTGCCGTTCCTCCACGCCAAGCCGACGTTCGGCGACGAGATCGTCGTCGCGCCCGGGCCCGACGGCTGGCTCGCCTGGGATCGCGGCGACGCCGATCCGGATCGCGGCGAGGGCATCGCCCGCGATGGCGGGCGCTACGCGCTGATCATCGACTACCTGCCTCCGGCGGGCGCCGACGTACCCGCGGTGTTCACCGCGATCTGCGAGGCCGCGCGCCGGCTCGACGTCGTACCCGAGGGCTGCTTCGGCCCGCGCGCCGACAAGCCCGGGCGCGCCTACTTCGCCGCGCCGAACGCCGTGACGCCGCTGGCGCTGATGACGGCGGTCACCGGCGCCGTCGACGACTGCGTGTTCACGCTGATCCACCCGGAGTGACCGTGGCCGACCGCATCGTCGAGCGCCTCCGCGCGATCGTCCGCGCGCTCCCCGAGACCGGCGAGAAGACCCCGTGGGGGCCGGACCCGCACTGGACGGTGCGCGACAAGATCTTCGCCGGCTACGGCGGCGGCAAGCTCGGCGTGAAGGTCGACAAGGAGCTCCAGGCCGCGCTCGTCGCGTCCGACCCGCGGTTCACCATCGCGCCGTACGTCGGCAAGCACGGCTGGGTCGATCTCGCCCTCGGGAAGGCTCCGAACTGGGCCGAGGTCGAGGCCCTCATCCTTGGTAGCTACCGGCTGATCGCACCTCGCAAGCTGGTCGCCCAGCTCGACGCGGCGCCCGCGCCGGTCAGCGCGCCATCTCCGACGACGAAGCGGGCGGCGAAGCGCGCGCCGGTCAGCCGGTCCGACCGCCCGGCCCGCGCGCCGCGTCGGCCGCGCGCGCGTCGCTGACTTCGCACCACTGTCAGGGGCTGCCAGCGCGCGGCGAGGAAACTTCTTTCGACGTCAGGTCCGCATCGATATGGTGACGCGCACCCGACCGGAGGAGTTTTCCACGATGCGCCAGCTCACCAAGTTCTTTGCCTGCACTCTCGCGATCACCGCCTTTGCCGCCTGTGGCGGCAGTGGCGACGACGACCAGGGCGACGACGACGACGCCCCCGACGCGTCGACCAACCCGCAGCCCGACGCGGACACGACGCCGACGCCCGATGCGGCGCAGGGGCTCACTGGCCTCGGCCAGACGTGTACTGGCACGGATTGCCCGACGAACGCCTCGATCTGCGCTGAGCTCGACATGACGGCGAACGGCGGCTTCTGCACGCTGTCGTGCGGGACGACTCCGAACGTTGACGACCCGACGATGGATCCTCCCCCGACCGGTGGCAACGAGATCTGCGCCGCGCAGTACAGCGGCGCCACGGGGACGCCGTTCTGCGCCCTGTACCAGAACGACAGCCCGAGCGCAGGGACCGCGACTTGGTACTGCGGCATCCTCTGTGGCGATGGCGGTGGCCAGAGCTTTGGCGACTGCCCCGCCGGCTCCGGCCTCACCTGCCAGAACAACCTCTGCGACGATTGAGCTACGGCGCGAGCCGCGATCCGATCGCCGCGTTCGCGTAGCGTGATCGAATCGCGGCTCCGTTCGTCGCGGTGACGGCGCCGGTGGCGTCGTTCAGGCGCGCCTCTCCAACGCTGCCGCCGCCACCGCCACCATTGGCAGCGAAGCCCGTGCTCCCCGTTCCGGTGCCGCCGCCCATGGGCTGTGCGGAATCAGTCCCACCGGCACCACCTGATGCATAGCTGCTGTTCGCCCCGCCCGGGGCAGGTTGTTCATTGGTGCCACCGTCGCTGCCCGCGCCTGGCTGAGCACTGCTGCGTGCCGCTGAGCCGCTGCCGCCCTTCGTGGAGATCACGGTGCCGTTGCCATCGATCGTGATATTTGGCGACTCGAGAAGCACCGACCCACCCGAGCCACCACCCGCACCAGCGCCCACTCCGTTTCCACCACCTCCGCTCGCGTCGATCTGGCCGCCAGCGGAAACGCTGATCGAACGACGAGAGACGATTTGTGCTGCGCCTCCTCCGCCTCCGCCGGACGGCAGCGGAGTGGGAAACACCAAGTATTGGCCGATGCCACCTCGGCATCCTCCCCGCAAGGGATCAAGGTCGGGGTCGCTCGCCGCAGCACCGGCAGTCCCCTCCTGAAGTCCGCCATTCGCAGGGCCCCCGAGCTGGCCAGGGTCAGCGTGCCCGCCCCCACCCCCGCCGGAGGTCTTGTCGTCTTCCCCTACAAGGACGACGCCGGTTCCCAGACACGCGCCGCTGGTCTGTGCGCCCGGGCCGTCCAGATGCAGATCCGCCGAGACGTCCAGCACGCCGGTGATCGACACCTCGCCGTCGGCGACGAACGCCACCGGCAGGCTGCCGGTGACCTTCAGCGTCCCGGAGATCGTGAGGAACTTGAACATGAAGACGCGGATGCCGTTCGCGGTCGTGTTCGGGATCTCGACCTCGTTGGCGCCGATCATCACCACGCCGGTGTCGGTGTTCATCGTCGACGCGCCGGTGAAGCTCACGCTCACCACGTCCGCGTCGTCGCGCGCCTGATCGAGGTAGCCGGTGAGCCCGTTGCTCGCGACGACGTCGAGGCACTTCTCGACGTCCGGCGCGCACCCGAGCGGGCAGTCGATCACCACCTCCGGCGCGCCCTCGCTGTCGCAGTCGACGTAGAGCCCCGTGCCCTCGTCGCACACGATCGAGTCCGGCACGCACACCGGCGCCGCGTCGACCGCGGCGTCGATCGGCGTCGCGTCCCGCAGGTCCGCGTCGTAGTCGACGTCCGCCGGCGGCGGCAGCGAGCACCCCGCCGCGAGCGCGGCGGCGCCGAGGGTCATCAGGTAACGGGTTCGCATCACTCTCACTCCTCGCAGGTCAGGGACCGTCGGTCAACGATCGGCATCACCTCGGGGCGCCGTCCTGCAGCCCGAGCGCCGCCCGCCGGCCGGCCAGCCATACCGGCCATGCGTCAGGCGCCGTGCGGCGCTCGGCCAGGCTCGCGCGCGCCTCGGACAGCCGCTTGCCGTAGGGCAGATCGAGCCATGCATCCGGGACCTCCGCCGTCCTGTCCGCGGCTGCGGCGCCCGTGAACATCGCCCACGTGTCGACGCCGATCCAGCTGCCACTGTCGGACGGTTCGCCGGAGCCTCCGGCAAGCCCGAGCGCATCGAGCTCCACGTAGAGGTACGGCTCCTCGTCACTCCACCATCGTTCCAGCTCGGTGGCGAGCGCCGCGTCCCCCAGTGACGCCCATCGCGGCTCGCCGAGCCTCACGGCGAGTTCTCGCACGGATGGTGAGCTCGGCGAGAGCCTGAGCGCCGCGGCCACCAGCGTGATGAGGCGCGTGTCGATCATCAGGATCAGCCGCTCAGGCTCGATCTCGGTCAGCAGGCCACGCGCGAGCATCGCGGTCACCAGATCGTCGCGGCTCCTCGCCTCGGTCGCTCGCACGAGATGAAACAGCAGGATCTCGGAGTGCGCGCGGCCGTGGTCACCTGGCTCGGCGGTGCGCAGCACGATCTCGGTCGCCGCCGCGATCACGTCGTCCGGAACCGCAAGGCGCTCGTGCAAGTCGTCGAGCGACGGGTCGGTAGGCGTGGGTGGTTTGCGCGGCCGCTTTCGCCCTGGCTTCGCGACGGAAGCCGGCGGTCGATACTCGTGGACGAACCGGCCCTCTTCGACCAGCAGTCGTCGGGCGGGGTCGAGCAGCGCCTCGAGCTGGTCGCGCGGCATCTCGCCTCCGACGGCCAGCAACACGTGCAACGGGGCGCCGGTGCGCAGGTACTCCGCAACCTCCGCAGGCCGCGAATCGAGCGCCTCGAGGACGGCCTCGCGCAGCGTCGGGGCGCCGCTTGCCACAGCGGCGGCGAGCACCTCGGCCACGTCCGCGGTCACGGGCGCCTCTCCCACGCCGTGCGGTGCGGTCGCGCACGCGCAGCCGCACCAGAGGGCGAGCCCGGCCACGAACGACATCGCGCGGCGCATCTCACCGATCCTCCAGCGCGGCCCTCGCCGGTCGCCGCACGGATCGCAACTGCGGACCGGGAATGTCCTCGGGGCGCGTCTTCATCCTGCGGTACTTCGCGGGCACGCCTTCCTCCTCGGGGGACGCGTTGAATCGCTCCGCCAGCTCCTTCCGCAGCTCTTGCGCGGTGCTGTCCTCGATCCCGAACCCGCGGTACATCATCTCTCCTGCGGCGTTGCGTCCGACGCATACCGTGTTCTCACCCTGCCACGAGCCACGAGGGTGCTTGAAGACGTAGTCGGGGTGGTTCTTGAAGTACACCCAGTCGCCCGGCAACAGGTCCTCCTCGCCCTTCACTCGCACAACCTCGATCACGCCCGCGTCCTTCAACGCAGGGAGGCCGCCCAGCTTCTCGTCCGCCGACAGCGTCAGCCCGTCGGGGTAGTGCCGGTCGAACTGGTCGTCCCCCAGCGTGTCGAGCTGGGCCTTGTACACGGCGGCCACGGTCATCGTGTAGCACTCGAGCCGCCACTCCTCGTCGTCGCCCTCGAAGATGCTGCGCACGGCCGCGGAGGGCTTGACCCCGTCCTTCACGGTCCAGTGGTACTTGGGCTCGCCCTTCTTCCAGTAGTCGGGGTTGAGCCGAGGCCCGTGGTCGCCATCCGGGTACTGGCAGCTGGCAGGTTGATCGAGGTTCGCCACTGTGCGCTGGCGCATCACGACCTCCCTCATCAACTCGTCCTCGGTCGCGTAGGCGAAGGTGCGGCTCGACGCCGTCATCGAGTGGAGGATCTCCGCGGCGACGTCCGTCGGGTAGTAGGCCTCGCGCCGCTCCGCGGCGACGTCGCGCTTGCCCTTGCCCTGGCGCGGGCGGCGGCCGCGCGCCTTCTGCTCCTCTTCGTCGTGCTCGGACCTCAGGCGCGCCACGAACGGGTCGATGTCGTCGTACCGCCAGCGCTCGCCACCGACGACGAGCTTCCGCCGGACGGGCTGGCTGGCTGCGCCTCGCGCCTGCAACACGTGCGCGAGCTCGTGGGCGATCAGTCGGTCCCCGTCGCGCGTGCCCGGGCGGAACGTGTCGGCGCGAAAGCCCACGGTGTCGCCGTGGGCGTACGCCGCGGCGCCGATCTCGCCAGCCTTGGCGTCCGCATCACCGCCCACGCTCACGTCCACGGCCGAGAGGTCCGCGCCCATCGCGGCCTCGAACCGAGGACGGTGCTCGTCGAAGGACGTCGAGCTCGCGGCGCCAGGCTCCGTCATCGGGGCCGCGACACCGCGCCGGATCGGAGGCTGGTCGTCGCGGCCAGACGGCGGCAGCGGATCTTCGGAGCCGTCATGGAGGCGGTGCACGACGCCATCGGCGATGCGGTCCGCCTCGGCTTCGGCCGGCGCGTCCGCTGCGCCGACCTCGAGCACGTCGCCTTCGACCTGCAAGGGGTCGACGACCTCGGCGTCCGTCCCATCGGAGAGCTCGGCCTGTGCTGCACGGGCCTGGTGGTCACGGGCGGGTGCGTCGAGTTCGGCCCGCAGCATCGCCCTCGATCGCGCGCGCGCGCCGCGCTGCACGGCGGCCTCGTCGTCCTCCATCACGTTCCATCGCGCGCGCGGCGCTTCCTCCAGGTCGAGGTCCGTCGCCGTTCCACGCTCGTCACCGTGCCTCATCGCTCTCGCCCTCCCAGCCCGCCGCGCTCGGCGAGCACGTGGCCCATGCTGCGGTACTCGGCACGCGCGGCGCGGACGAGGTGCTCGTGCTCGATCGTCGCGGCGCCGGGCTCGGCGGCGGCGAGGAACGCGGCGGCGAGCGCCGCGTTGCGGATGTGGGCGCCGGACATCCGCGGGAACTGGCGGGCGAGGGCCGCGTGGTCGAGGTCGTCGCCGAGCGGCGCGCGCGCGGTCGTGACCAGGCGCGCCCACAGCCGCTCGCGCTCGTCCTCGTCGGGCGGCGCGAACACGACGTGCGCGGCGAGCCGCCGCTTGAGCGCGTGATCGATGTTGCCGTCGAGGTTCGTGGTCAGCACGACGACCCCGCCGAACGACTCGACGCGCTGGAGCAGGAAGTTCACCTCGAGGTTGGCGTAGCGATCGACCGCGCTCTTGACCTCGGCCGAGCGCTGCCCGAACAGCGCGTCGGCTTCGTCGAAGAGCAGCAGCGCGTGGCCCTGCTCCGCGCAGTCGAAGATCCGCGCGAGCTGCTTCTCGGTCTCGCCGACCCACTTGGACACGACCTGGCTGAGGTCGACCTGGTACAGCTCGAGCCCGAGCTCGCGCGCGACGAGCCCGGCGACCATCGTCTTGCCCGTGCCGGGCGGGCCGCTGAACAGCGCGGCGACACCGGCGCCGCGCCCGAGCTTGTCGCGGTAGCCCCAGCCGTCGAGCACGCGCGGCGCGTGGCGGACGCGCGCGATCAGCCCGCGGACCTGATCGAGGATGTCGTCGGCGAGCACGAGGTCGTCCCAGCCCTGGCGGGCCTCGACCCGCGTCGCGACGTCGCCCATGCGCTCGGCGATCGCGTGGCGCAGCCCGCGCTCGAGCGCGTCGGCGTCGAGTCCGCCCGCCGTGGCGCCGAGCGCGCGGGCGGTCGACGCGGCGCGGTGGATCGCGCTCGCGCCCACCGGGTATCGCGATGCGAGCTGCGCCAGCGCGGGCGTGTCGCCGCCGGCGTGGCGGGCCCACAGCGCCTGCCGCGTGGCGACGTCGGGCGTCGGCCAGCGCAGCCGCGCCAGGGGTCGGCGTGCGCCTGCGTCGAGATCCTCGCGCGTCGTGGTGATCGCGACCGGCACCGGCGCGCCGTCGAGAAACCGGCGCAGCGCGGCCGCGGCGTCGGCGTCGAGCTCGTCGGCGTGGACGATGACGGGGCGGCCGGCGCCGAGGAGCGCGGCGCGTCGCAGCGCGAGCAGCGCGGGCACCAGCTCGCCGCGCGCCAGCGTCGCCGCGTCGAGCACGACGAGCGGTTCGCCCAGCGCGTGGGCGAGCGCCGTCGTGCGGCCGGTGCCCGACGCGCCCGACAGGACGAGGTGGGCGCCGCCGCCGGCGAGCGTGCGCAGCTCCGCGAGCGCGGCGCGCTGCGCGGCGTCGAGGACGAGCTCGTCCGCGGGCGGCCGCGCGCGCCGCAGCGGCGGCTCGACCGGATCGCCGCCCGCGAGCCACGCCAGCACCGCCGGCGCGACCGCGTACGGCCGCTGCGCCGCCGGCGCCTCGTCGTCCCCCGGGATCAGCAGGCCGTACGCGCGCAGCGGGTTGGCGCGCGCCAGCTCGATCGCGAGCGCTTGCGCCGCGCCGGGCGCGAGGTCCGCGACGCGCGCCCACGTCGCGACGCTCAGCCCGCGCCGCGCCATCGGCCCGGCGAGCGTCTCGGCGTGCCCCGCGAGCCGCGCGTCGGCGGTGAACGCGGCGGCGGCCCACAGGAAGGGTCAAGTCTCTTTTCTTGTGTGAATGCCTGACGAGAGAGCATCGGGTTCAGGTGGGTCACGCCGCTGCCGCGGCGTGATGGTCGGCGAGCAGGGACATGTCGAGGTAGACGCGGTCGCTCCAGA
>WYBA01000223.1 GCA_011526095.1 Myxococcales bacterium
CGCCGCCCGCGGCGCCGACAAGGCGAAGACCGAGACCGCGAAGTCCGTCGCGAAGCCCGCCGCACCCGCAACATCCGGTGGTGCTCGTCGGCGCGCGAAGTGATGACTTCCTAGACCGCGATCAACAGCGATCCGGGCTCGCGACGTGCCGGATCTGTGTCAAGAGCCAGAGGTTCGGGTCTGCGTACGCGCCGTTCCCCAGCGAGGTGACGGGACGGAACGTGTACTGAACGCCCCCGAGCGTATCGAGCCGCCATCCGTCACCGACCTCGCGCAGCTCCATGTACTCGTCAGCGACGAACGGAACATACGTGCCAGGTGTCGTCGCGGGCACCATGTGCACCGGGTTCCCGTCAAGGGCGACGAACACCCGGCGGGGCGCGGCCAACGGGGCTGTTCCGTCGCTCTCGGCTGAGGGCTTCCGCCGCATCAACGACGTCGAGACGCGCACGTAGCTCAGCGGCACCTCCCAGGCGAGCCCAGCCGCGCCGACACGAGGAGACGCCGTGTACCGGATCTGTACGGGCACTGGCAGGCCATCACGCGAGCGCGGCAACTCGAGCGGCACGGCCGCAGGAAACCCACCTGTTGGAGAGGTTGTCGGCGTCAACCCTCCACCAGGGCCAACGGTGAGGTCATGCGCGCCCTGGGGCTGCAACGGCTGGGCCGCGAGGGCCAGCGCGGATGGCAGCAGGACGACGATCAGGATCGCAGCGCGAAGTCTCGCAGCTACGGAGACCTGGCGAGCGCTGGACCGAGGGGAGGCAGCCGGGCTCGACGGCGAACGATGGCGCGACGGAAGGTGCTTCACAGACTCACTCCAGTCAGCCCGACGGCTCACGTACGTCCCGTCGGCGCAACCCACACAAACCACAGCGCGGCTCGGGAACGCAAGCGGCAGGATCTGGCAGATTCCGCCGGCGCCGACCACCTCGTGGGTTGCAGGCAAGCTCGGACGATCGCCAATGCTCGCGTGAGACAAGACACGTCTCGTACAAGGTGTCTTGCACGTGGGATTCAGGTCCGCGCGCTGAGTCCCAGTCGGCGGTCACAGCACGTGCAGGTCCTCGATGGCGATGACAATCGCGCCAGCCTTCTCGATGGCGGTCAACTGCAGGGTCAGGTCGCTGCGGCCCTCCTCGACCGTCCACATCCCGACGTCGACGGCGAAGCCACCCGGAATGGCGTCGAGTGGGTAGACGGAGATCGCGGCGAGCGCCTCGGTCGGCAGCCGCACGAGTGCGTCCGTACTCGGCGATCGCTCGCCGCAGATCCTCCTCCGTCAGTCGGCCGATGCGACCGTCCGCTGCGAGGGATGGGAGGTCGCCAGACGCGAGGCGCTCGACCAGCTCGCGGATCGCATCGATCGCGGTAGGGACGGCCCTTCGCCTCGCGGCTGGGGCCGCCCCCCGCACAGATCCGAGCGTGCGGGACTACCGCACTCGGCTCCTGCCTCGGGTTCGCTCGTCGAAGCGGTCCCAGGGATAGGGATGAAGGACGTGAGGCGCAGGGATCCAGCGTTCAGCCAGGCGGTGCATCCGCTCCCAGGTCATGCGGGTCCGCTGGCTCCGTCGCCGAAGGGCGTGGAGCCACGACCGTGTGACCTCGACGCGAAAACTCTGCAAGCGCTGCGTGTTGGTGGGCACAGCGTGATACGCGAAGTAGCCGCGCACGACGGCACCGAGCCACTCTCCCTGGACGGGCACGGGCAGATGACGTCGCCGAAGGAGGTCCTCACGGATCGCCTTCAGCTTCGCCCGCATCCGGTCCTTCACCGTCAATCGGAGCAGCAGGAACTGCCCCGACCTCGACTTCCCGCAAACGTGCGTGAAGCCGAGAAAGTTGAAGGTCTCCGGTTTGCCTTGCCCTCGCTCGCGACGCCGCTCTTCGGCGAACCTGCCGAAGCGCAGCAGCCGCGTCCTGTCCGGGTGGAGCTCGAGTCCGAAGTGCGCGAGGCGTTGTCGCTGGTCGGCGTGGAACCGAACGGCATCGACCTCGTGCTGGAAGCCCACCACGATGTCATCGGCGTACCTAACGACGTACACCGCACCCCGCGCGGTCCGCGCTCTCCACTGCTGTACCCAGAGGTCGAACACGTAGTGGAGGTAGACGTTCGCGAGGAGCGGCGAGATCGTCGCGCCCTGCGGCGTGCCCTCTTCCGTGGCCGACCACTTCCCGTTCTCGAGGACGCCCGCGGCCAGCCACTTCTGGATGAGCCGCAGGATCCTCTTGTCCCCAACGCGGTGCGCGACGAACTTCACCAGCCAACCGTGGTCGATGGTGTCGAAGAACCGTAAGTCCTCGCCAGCCCCCGTCTGGGACGGCCTGGCCGCGGCGTGATACTCGTCCGCGCCCTTCGGGCCGGCGGGGTCAGCGGGTCGCGGCGGCGAAGTCCCACGGCAGCAGCAGCTCGCCGCGGTCGGCGGCGACCACGGCCGCGTGCAGATACGTCCCCGGGTCGACGGCGTGCAGCTTCGCGGTCTCGAGGATCGTGTAGAGCGTGGCCGCGACCTGGGTGCCGAGGCGCGACTTCGAGGGTCAAGTCTCTTTTCTTGTGTGAATGCCTGACGAGAGAGCATCGGGTTCAGGTGGGTCACGCCGCTGCCGCGGCGTGATGGTCGGCGAGCAGGGACATGTCGAGGTAGACGCGGTCGCTCCAGA
>WYBA01000224.1 GCA_011526095.1 Myxococcales bacterium
GGCCGCGGCTGGCCGCGTCAGGCCGGCGGCAGCGCCTGGATCAGGCTGAACGTCCCGCCCTGCGGGTCCTCGACCACGGCGATCCGCCCGTAGGGCGTGTCGAACGCCGGGACGCACACCTTGCCGCCGAGCGCGGTGACGCGCGCGCAGGCCGCGTCGGTGCTGTCGGTGGCGAAGTACGCCATCCAGTGCGGCGGCACGCCGTCCCAGTGCTCGTTCATCTGCAGGATGCCGCCGATCGGCTCGTCGTGACCGGCCAGGTGCAGCGTGACGTACTTGGTCACCGGGATCGGGACCTCGCGCGCCTCGTAGCCGAACAGCTCGCACAGGAACGCCTGCGCGCCGGGCAGATCGCGGGTGTTGAGCTCGCACCACGCGAACGAGCCGGGCTCGTCGACGAGCTGGGTGCCGCCGTGCTTGCGCGGCTGCCACAGCCCGAACGCGGCGCCGGTCGGGTCGGTGGCGAACGCCATCCGGCCCTCCTCCATGATGTCCATCGGCGGCTGCACGATCGTGCCGCCGCCCTGGCGGATCGCCTCGCACGTCGCGTCGACGTCGGCGGTGCCGAGGTAGACGTTCCAGCACGTCGGCATCGGCATGTCGGGCGGCTTCTGGCCCATCCCGGCGACGCGGTGGCCGCCCTTGAAGCACATCGTGTAGCCGAAGGTCTCGGGCGTGCCGATGTCGAACGTCCAGTCGAACAGCCCGCCGTAGAAGGCGCGGGCGCCGTCCGGATCGGACGTCATGAGGTCGACCCAGGTCGGCTCGCCGGGCGGGTGCGTGGTGACGACGGTCATCGGTCCCCCTTTTCTCTGCGCGCGACGCTACCACGCGGCCGGACGTCGCATTAGCGTCGGGCCATGCGCACCCTAGTCACCGCCGCCACCGTCACCCTCGCCGTGTCCCTCGCGCCCGGCTGCAAGAAGTCCAAGTCGGACAAGTGCGAGGCCGCGTGGAACGAGGCCGTCGCGCTGATCGAGGGCATGAGCAAGGCGCTCGGCGACGGCAAGGCCGAGAAGCCCACCGCCGCGGACAAGAAGCAGTTCATGGAGAAGTGCGTGAAGCTGCCGCCCGAGGCGGTCGAGTGCATGTCGATGTCCAAGGCGATGGACCCCAAGTGCGCCGAGATCATGGAGAAGGTCGAGGCCGAGGCCGAGGCCGCGCAGCCGCCGGTGAAGCTCGAGTGGGAGGAGAAGACGGTGGCCGAGGGCACGATCGCGGTGATGGTGCCGAAGGGGTGGAAGCAGGAGGACTTCATGGGCGCGCGGTTCCAGCCGGCCGAGGACGAGATGTCGTTCTGGAACTCGATCACGCTGAACCGCACGTGCGGCGGGATGTGCGACGCGATGCCGGCGGCGGAGTGGGCGAAGCGGTTCGAGGAGAGCGAGATCGAGAACCTGAAGATCTCGGGCGAGCACGAGGACACGTTCAAGATCGAGCGCGACGAGAAGCTCGACAACGGCCGGCTGATCGTCAGCTCGCAGAAGCTGGGCCGCCGCACGACGCAGGCGCTGCTCGTCGGCAAGTGGCAGGACGGCGACGACCACTACTACACGTGCCGGGTCGAGCTCGCGAAGGGCCTCACGAAGAACTTCCCGGAGTTCGAGAAGTCGTGCAAGGAGATGAAGATCCTGCACAAGCCCGACGCGCCGGCGGCCCCGCCCGCCGACGGCACCGCGCCCACGCCGTGACCTAGGGGCAGTCGACCGCGACGTCGAGCCGGTTGTTGCCCTCGCGACACTCGGTGTTCGCACCCTCGCCGGCGCCGTCGTCGTCGACGACGATCGTCACGTCGCCGTCGGCGGCGGCGTAGGCGCAGTCGAGCATCTCGCACGCGCCGGGGAACAGCACGGTGGCGGTCGTCGCCGTGCACAGCGCCACGCCGCCGGCGTCGGGGTAGACCGCGACGGGGACGCCGGGCGCGACCGGCTCGGTGCCGCGGTTGCACACCTCGGCGGTGATGTTGATGTCCGCCCCCTCGCACGTCACCTTGCCGCTGCGCACGGTCAGGTCGGGCGTCGCGACCAGGCCATCGCCGATGCCCTGCCCCGGGGCGTTCTGGCGGAACGTGTTGAGCCCGGCGACGATCCAGTTGCGCACCCACTCGCTGGTGCGCGGGATCCCGCCGTCGTCGTCGACGTTCGTCACGCTGTAGGCGTGCTGGTTCCAGATCCGCCGGGTGTTGACCCAGCGATCGAGCTGGTCGGAGATCACGCGCACGCCGGACGCGGTCGCCGGGCCCTCGTGCTCGGCGCGGCACACCTGCCCGACCGTCGACGGCCCGGCGATCGGATCGCGGCACACGAAGTTGTCGCCGCCGCAGTCGTCGTCGGTGGTGCACCGGCAGCGGCCGAGCGTGTCGGTCGCGACCTCGCGGCCGCACGTCGTCGCGCCCGGGCAGTCCGAGTCGTCGAGGCACGACACGCCGTCGAAGATCGGGTCGAGCGCCGGGCACGACACGTTGCAGTTCGCGTTCGACCCGACGAGGATCTCGGCGTTGAAGTCGCCGTCGACGTCCGCGACGATCGGCAGCTCGAACCACGTGCACGACGTGCGGTAGCGGCTGTACATGACCTGGCCACCGACGCCGTCGTAGACCCGGGTGAAGCACTCGTCGGCGTAGACGACCTCGGCGCGACCGTCGCCCTCGAAGTCGAACACCGACGAGCCGGTGACGTTGGACGAGAAGTCCTGCGACGGCTGCGACCACAGCACGAAGTCGGTGCGCCCGCTCGGGCACACGTCGGCCGTCGCGCCCGCGACGCAGTCGACGTCGAACACGGTGTAGGCCCCGGCGCCCGCCGACGACACCTCGACCCGGCCGTCGCCGTCGAAGTCGGCGATCGTCGGCGGCCCGCCGTTGCCCGGCGGGCTCCCGAGCAGCCCGGCCGAGAAGATCTCCCGCCCGGCGATCGACCACACGCGGACGACGCCCGCGTTGACGAACGCGACCTCGGCGACGCCGTCGAGCGTCGCGCGATCGTCCTGCCCCGGATCGGCGCCGTACGTGCCGAAGTCGGCGACCGCGACGCGGCCGCCGGAGCCGTGCAGCGCCGGCCCGTCCGGAACCCACGCGGTGTTGCCGAGGTCCCACGCGTAGAGCTGGCTGCCGGTGACGAGCTCGGGCAGCCCGTCGGCGTCGACGTCGGCGACCACCGGGATGTAGCCGTTGGCGTAGGGATCGAGCGTGGTCGGCGCCAGCGCCTCGTCGAGCGCCTCGCCGGTCTGGCCGTCGTAGACCCAGCCGTGGAGCAGCACCTCGGGCGCGCCGTCGTCGTCGAGGTCGTGGATCGACGGGCCCGACCAGTTGCACACCTCGTCGCCGGCGAGCGACGTCGTCTCCCAGTACACGCCCCAGGTGTCGGTGACGTCGTCCCACCGCCACGCGACGAGCCCGCCGATCGTCCGCGACGCGACGATCTCCGGTCGGCCGTTGCCGTCGAGGTCACCGAGCGCGACCGACGGCGACGACACCACGGTGGGGACGTCGATCGTGTAGAGCAGCTCGCAGCTCCGGCCGTCGAGGATGCGAACGACGCCGAAGTACGCCGGGTCGGTGCCGCGGCAGCTCTGCGCGCCGCCGTCGGTGAAGTTGTACGAGACCAGCACGATGTACGGGTTCGAGAACTCGCCGCCCGAGCCCGACAGGCCGAAGTCCGCGACCATCGGCGCGCCGAGGACGTTCTTGTGGTCCGGGTACGGGTCGGTCGGCGCGGGGCCGAGCCACTCGCACTGCACGCCGGGGACGAACACGCCGGGGACGGCCTCGCGCGCGCACTCCTCGTCGTGATCGCCCGACGGGCCGACGCCCCACGGCAGGCACTCGTTCGTCGATGGATCGCACCACGCGTCGCCCTCGCACTCGCCGTCGACGCACGGCGGCGGCGGCGGCAGGCACTCCTCGTAGCGGCAGACCTCGCCGTCGGCGCACAGCTCGCCGCCGCACAGCCCGGGGTCGGCGGCGTCGGGGCCCGCGTCGTCGTCGTTGCCGCAGCCGCCGCAGCCAGCCAGGACGCTCGCTGCAACCAGGGTGAGGGCGCAGGACACTACTGACGCGAGGGAGGCCCGCATGGTGCCGAAAGGATATCCCCCGCCGCGCCCAAGCTGGCGAGTTTTCTCGGGAGCGCCGGGGCGCGTGGGGAACGACACATTGATGGTGTGGCGCCGCCGCGACCTCGTTGATAATCGCGTGTGATGAGGGGGGACACAGTGGCGCACCTGTTTCGGATCGATCCGCGCGTCCTGGGCGACGCGGCGGCGTACGAGCGGTGTCTGTCGCTGCTGTCGCCGCCCGAGCGCCACCGCCACGACCGCATGGTCATCGAGGAGCGCCGGCGCGAGCTCGCCGCCACCTACGCGCTGGTGCGGCTCGCGCTGGCCGAGGTCACCCGCACGCCCGCCGAGGCGTGGACCGTCCGCCGCGACAACCTCGGGCGTCCGCTCGTCGAGGGGCCGGTGGCGGACGTCCACGTCAGCGTCACCCACACGCCGGGGCTCGTCGCGTGCCTGGTCGCGCCGTGCGCGGTCGGGCTCGACGCCGAGCAGGTGTCGCCGCGCGTGCCGTACATGCGGATCGCCGAACAGGTGTTCTCCCCGGTCGAGCTCGCGTCGCTGCGCGCGCTCGAGGACGAGCCGCAACGCACCGACCGGTTCTTCCTGCTGTGGAGCGTGAAGGAGGCGCTCGCCAAGGCGCGCGGCGACGCGCTGAGCGCGCCGCTGCAGCGGATCACGGTGACGCTCGATGACGACGGCCGCGTCTCGCTCGCGCTGCCCGAGGACTGCGCGCCGGCGTGCGCGCGGTGGGAGCTGCGCTGGCACCGCCCGACGCCGGAGCACGTGCTCGCGACCTGCCTGTGCACCGCCGCGGACGCCGAGGACGCGCCGCGGGACACGGCGATCGTGGAGCACGTCGGCCTGCCGGCCTGACTTTGCCGGTGCTCGTCGCGGACTCGCCGGCCCCAGGGGCCGGGTTGAGGCTACAGTCGAGCCGTGCCCCCGCCCCGCGACAGCCGCGTCCGCGTCGCCACCTGCCACGATCCCGCCGAGGCGGCGCTGGTGCGCTCGATGCTGTCGGCGCACGGCGTCGAGGTGGTGATCGCCGGCGAGCACCACGCCGGCATGCTCGGCATGCTCGGCGGCACCGCGATCCAGATGGACGTGTGGGTCGACGCCGAGGACGCCGACCAGGCCGCCGCGCTGATCCGCGAGCTGCGCGACGGCGCCGCGACGCCGCTCGTCGACGACGAGCTCCCCGACGAGGACACCGAGACGAGCGAGATCACCGAGGTCGACGAGCCGCGCCCGGGCGCGAGCCTGTCCGGCGCGCCGGTCCACACCGCGCACGACACCGAGCGAGAGATCGCGCAGCGCCGCGGCATCGGCGTGTCGCTGCTGCTCGCGTGCTGCATCACCTTCGGCACCGCGCACATGTACACGCGCGCGTGGCTGCGCGGGATCGCGCTCGCCGCGATCGAGCTCGTGTCGTTCGCGCAGCTCGCGACCAACCCGCCGCTCGGCGCCGCGCTGTTCTTCGGCGCGATCGCGACCGACGCCACCGGCGCGATCATCCGCGTCCGCCGCGCCCAGCGCGCCGCGCTCCCCGCGGCGCGCGCGCGGCTGCGCGAGTAGCGAACGGCGCCGCTACAGCACGACGCGCAGGCCGAACGCGACGCTCGCCGAGCGGATCGGCATCGCGTTGACCTGGACGAACGTCTTGAGCTTCCACACGTTGACCTGCACGCCGAGCAGGAACCGCGCCTTGCCCGCCGACGGGCCGGATTCCCCGGACACCTCGACCGAGGCGGTGCCCATGTCGACCTCGGACTGGTCCTGCGGATCGATCGCGGTCATCGTGCCATCGAGGCTGGTCGACAGGTCCGCCTTGCCCAGCTGCAGGTCGAGCCCGGCGCCGGCGTAGAGGCTGAGGAAGTACAGCAGGCGCAGCGACGTCGTCGCCTCGACCGGCACGACGATCGCCTGAGACGACACCTCGAACTCGCCGGTCGCGGCCATCGTCACGTCCGCCGTCCCGGTGGTGCCGTCGACGCCGAAGTCGGTGGTCAGCGCGTCGCCGGTGCCGAGCTTGAACACCCACCGCGACATCTCGAGGCCCGCCGTGAGATCGAGCCCGCCCCACTTCATCACGAGCGACTTCTTGCCGCCGGTCGGGCTGAACAGCTTGTACTGCGCGTGGACGCCGACGCTGGTGATCGAGCCCTCCAGCTCGTCGAGCTTGCCGCCGCGGTGGAACGCGTTGGCGTACAGGGTCAGCGCCGGCTTGCCCCACCGCGCGAAGTTGAGGCCGCCCATGATCGCCAGGTTGGGCGCGACGCCGGCGACCGGCGTGTCCGCGTCCTGCTCGTCCCGGCCGAGATCGCCGACCGCGACCGCGACCGCGCCGGACACGCCGAACATGATGCCGTCGCCGTTGGACGCGTAGTCGACGCCGATGCCGCGGTTGGAGAACGACGTCGCGTCGGCGAACGCGCGGAGGAACTCGTCGACCCGGTAGACGTTGTAGGCCTCGGCGATCTCGTCCTCGGTGCGCTGCTCGAGCTCCGCGACCGAGATCCCGAGCGCGTCGGCGAGGTCCTGCCCCTCCTGGGTCAGCGTGATCTCGACCGAGTTCTGGGCGGCGACCGTGCCCGGCGCGGCGAACGAGGCGACGGCGAGCATCCCGACGGCGACGACGGCGTGGACAGGTCTCATCACCTCAGATGGTAACCCGGCGCGCGCGCGGGCGGCGGGGGAGCGCCCGGTGAGCGGCCGCGCGCGCTACGCCGGCTCGACGTGGAACAGGTGCAGCGACGGCAGGTCCGCGGCGACCCGCGACGGCCACGGCCGGACGTCGATCACGGCGATCACCTGGGTGCGCCGCCCGGGCTCGACGTTGAACACGAGCTGGCTGCTCGCGGTGAACGCCATCGCGAGCCCGATCCCGGAGCCCTCGCCCTCGGCGCGCACCGCGCCGGGGCGCCCGAGGCAGCGCGCGACGTACGCGAGCGTCGTCGCCGCGTCGAGCGTGCCGAAGCTGTCCGTGACCTCGATCGCGAGGACCCGGCCGTCGCAGCCCCAGCGCAGCCGCGGGCGCTCGCGCCCGACCAGCTCGTGCGCGGCGCCGCGCGGGACCGCGGCGAGGTAGCGCTGGCCGCGCGCGTCGATCGGCGCGTGGTGGATCGCGTTGAGCACCAGCTCGTCGGTGACGAGCTCCGCCGCCTGCTGCTGCCGGCGCCCGACGTGCATCGACTCGACCGAGGCGGCGACCGACGCGACCGCGCGCAGCCGGTCGGTCGTCGAGGTGACGATCGTCTCGCGCGTCACCGCGCCCCACGCCAGGTACTTCTCCAGGCCGAACACGTCGCGGCGCAGCAGCTTGGCCGCGGTGATCGCGAGCTCCTCGGCGAGCACCGGCATCGTCGAGGTGACGAGGTGCTCGAACCCGCCGGCGTCGAACAGCTCGGCCGCCGTGGGCGACGGGCCGTCGTGCAGGACGATCACGTCGGTGCAGCCCTGGATCCGCGCGCGCTCGAGCAGCAGCTCGCCGCTGGGCGCGGCCCGCAGCCGGCTCGAGATCACCAGCAGCGACGGCGTGCCGTCGCGCAGCGCCAGCGCGGCGTCGCCGCTGTCGACGAGGATCACCGGCCGCAGCGTCGCGCCGAGCACGCGCTCCACCACCCGCTGTGCCTTGCGGTCGTGGTGGACCACAAGGATCGAGCCATCGAGCTCGGCCACGGCGTACGATCTTACTCCTGCCCCTGGCGAGGGGGTATGTTTCTGCCCCGGGGCCACTGGATGCACTGCGGCGCGTGCGGACACGACAACCGGCCGGGGCGGCGCTTCTGCGGCGGCTGCGGCGGGGCGCTCGACGTCGCGTGCGCGCGCTGCGGGTTCGCCAACGGGCCGACCGAGCGGTTCTGCGGCGGCTGCGGCGCGGCGGTCGACGCGGCGGCGGCGTCCCCGCCATCGCCACCGCCGCCGTCGCCACCGGGCCCGGTCGCCGGCGAGCGGCGCCAGGTCGCGATCCTGTTCGCCGACCTCGCCGGCTACACCCGGCTGTCGACGACGCTCGACCCCGAGGAGGTCCACCGGCTGCTCACCGGGTTCTTCGAGGTCGTCGACGGCGCGTGCCTGCGGTTCGGCGGGGCGATCGACAAGCACATCGGCGACAACGTCATGGCGGTGTTCGGCGCGCCGGTCGCGCACGGCGACGACCCCGAGCGCGCGGTCCGCGCCGCGGTCGCGATCCACGCCGACCTCGCGGCGTACGCGGTGCGCGTCGGCCAGCCGCTCGCGGTGACGATCGGCATCGCCTACGGCGAGGTCGTCGCCAGCGGGCTCGGCTCGTCGCACTACACCGAGTACACGATGACCGGCGACGCGGTGAACCTGGCGTCGCGCCTGCAAGGGCGCGCCGGCCACGGCGAGACGCTGATCTCCGACGCCGTGCACCAGGCCGCCGCGCGGATCGCGATCGCCGAGCCCGTCGGCGACCTCGCGATCAGGAGCCTCGACACGCCCGTGCCGGTGTGGCGGCTGCGCGGCGTGCGCGAGGCCGCGGCGACGGCGCCGGCCCACGTCGTCGGGCGCGACGACGTGCTGGCGCGGATCGACGCGCGGCTCGAGGACGCGCGCGCGCGCGGCGCCAGCGCGCTGATCGTCCTGCGTGGCGAGCCCGGCATCGGCAAGTCGACGCTCGCCGCCGAGGCCGCGCGGCGCGCCGGCGCCGCCGGCATGGCGGTCCACCGCGCCCAGGCGCTCGATTTCGGCGCCGGCCGCGGCGCCGGCGCGATCCCGACGCTGGTCGCTTCGCTGCTCGGCGCCACCGGGAGCGACGACGATGCGCGCCGCGCCGCGCTCGACGACGCCGTGCGCGCCGGCCGCGTCGACGACGCCGACGCGCCACACGTCGCGGGCCTGCTCGAGCTCGACCACGACGCGCCGGACCTCGACGAGCGCGAGCGCCGCGCCCGCCAGCTCGCCTCGCTGGCCGCGCTGGTGCATGGCCTCGCCGCGCCGCCGCTGCTGGTCGTGGAGGACGTCCACTGGGCCGACGCCCCGACGGTGGCGCAGCTGCGCGCGCTGACGCGGGCGCTCGCCGACGTGCCCGGCGCGCTGCTCGTCACGACGCGGTTCGACGGCGATCCGGTCGACCGCGCGTGGCGCGAGGCCGCGGCCACGCCGCCGCTCGAGCTCGAGCTCGAGCCGCTCGACGCCGTGGCGGCGGCCGCGCTCGCGGCGGCGCACCTGCGCGACGCCGAGCTGGTCGCGCGCTGCGTCGAGCGCGCCGGGGGCAACCCGCTGTTCCTCGAGCAGCTCGTCCACGCCGCGACGCGCGACGCGTCGCTGCCCGGCACGCTCCAGGGCCTGGTGCTCGCCCGCGTCGACCGCCTCGCCGCCCGCGACAAGGCCGCGCTGCAGGCCGCCGCCGTCGTCGGCCAGCGGTTCGACCTCGCCGTCGTCCGCCACCTCACCGCGGACGCGACGTGGACCGCCGACGAGCTGATCGCGCGCCGCCTGGTGCGCGCCGCCGGTGACGACGACGACCTGATGTTCCACCACGCGCTGATCCTCGACGGCATCTACGCCTCGCTCACGCACGCCCGTCGCCGCGAGCTCCACCACGCCGCGGCGTCCTACTTCGCGACGCGCGACCCCGAGCTGCGCGCCGAGCACCTCGATCGCGCGGGCGACGCCGAGGCGGCCGCGGCGTGGCTGGCGTGCGCGCGCGACCGCGCCGCCCGCCACGACGTCGATCGCGCGCTGGGGCTCGCGGCCCGCGGGCTGGCGCGCGCCGCGGCGCCGGAGCTGCGCCACGACCTGCAGATGCTGATCGGGCGGCTCCAGCTCGACGTCGGCAACACCGTGCTCGCCGCGGCCGCGTTCACCGCCGCGCTCGCCGACGCGGGCACCGACGCCGCGCGGTGCCGCGCGGCCATCGGGCTCGGCGCGGCGCACCGCGCCGCGGCCACGACCCGCGCCGCGCTCGACGCGCTCGACCAGGCCGAGCCGATCGCGCGGGCGCTGGGCCTCGAGGCCGAGCTGTCGCAGATCGCGTACCACCGCGGCGGCGTCGAGTTCGCGATCGGCTCGCCGACCGCGTGCCTGGCGCACCACACCCGCGCGCTCGATCACGCGCGCCGCGCGGGCGCGCCCGACCTCGAGGTGCGCGCGCTGTCGGGGATCGGCGACGCGCACTACGCCTCCGTCCGGCTGGAGGAGGCGGAGGCCGCGTTCGTCGAGTGCGTGGCCCGGTGCGAGCGCCTCGAGCTGGTGCGGTTCGGCCTGATCAACCAGGCGATGATCGCCAACAGCGTGTTCTACCTGCTGCGGATCGACGAGGCCGAGGCGATCGTGCGGCGTGCCGCCGAGGAGGCCGCGCGCCTCGGCGCGGCGCGCGCAGAGGTGCTGGCGCTCGAGTCGCTGGTCAAGATCCGCGTCGACGCGGGCCGGTTCGACGGCGTGCCCGAGCTGATCGAGGACGTGCGCGCGAAGGAGGCCGTGATCGGCGCGCGGCTGCTCGCGGTGATGATCGGGTGGGCGGAGATCGAGCTCCGCCTGTCGCGCGGCGAGCGCGACCTCGCCGTCGCGCGCGGCCGCGAGCTGGCGGCGACCGCCGGGGCGTCGGCGACGGGGATGATGCGCGACCTCCTCGAGATCTCGACGTGCGCGGTCGCGCCCACGCCCGCGGCGCGGGCGGCGGCAGTCGCCGCGGTGATGGCGCGCGTGACCGACGACCGCCCGATGTCCGCGATGATGTGCCGCCGCGGCGCGCTCGACATCCTGGTGCGGGACGGCGCGTGGGACCAGGCCGACGACGTGCTCGCCCGGCTCCGCGCGACCCCGCCCGCGCTGCCGCCGTACTTCGCGTTCGCGGCGGACCGGTTCGCCGCGGTGATCGCGTGGGGCCGAGGCGACCGCTCGGCCGCCATGCGCGCCGAGCTCGGGCGGCTGCGCGGCATCGCGGCGACGCACGGGATCGGCCTGCCGCTCCCGGACCCGGACGCGGCGGACTCCCCTATGCTGCTCTCGTGACCGCGCTGCCCTACGCCCACCACCTCGAGCACGGCATGTTCGTCCGGGCGCGCCCCGGCGAGGCCGGCGCGCCGGTCGTCGTCTGGCTCCACGGCCTCGGCGAGTCCGGCCGGTGCTTCGAGGCGATCGCGCGCCACCCCGCGCTGGACGCCACGTTCGCGCTGATCCCCGACCTGCCCGGGTACGGCAAGAGCGCGTGGCCGTCGACGCCGGCGTCGCTCGCCGACACCGCCGACGTCGTCGCCGAGTGGCTGCGCGACCGCAAGCTGCGGCCGACGATCGTCGGCCACTCGATGGGCGGCGTGCTCGGCGTGCTGCTCGCCGAGCGCCACCCCGACGTCGTCGGCCAGGTCGTGAACGTCGACGGCAACGTCTCGCTCGGGGACTGCACGTTCAGCGCGCGCGCCGCGGCGTTCACGCCCGAGGCGTTCATCGACCACGGGTTCGACGAGGTCCGCGACTTCGTCTACCGCGGCGGTCTCGAGTCGCCGCCGCTGCGCGGGTACCACGCGAGCATGGCGTTCGCCGACCCGCGGACGTTCCACCTCCACGCGCGCGAGCTGGTGCGCGACAGCAAGCCCGAGACGATGGCGGCGCGGCTCGCCCACCTGCCGCGCCCGGTCACCTACGTCGCCGGCCACCCCGACGGCGCGTGCCCGCGCTCGCGCGAGCTGCTCGCCGGCGCCGGCGTCCCGACCGTGGAGATCGCGCCCGCCGGCCACTGGCCGTTCCTCGATCAGCCCGACGCATTCGCGGCGGCGCTCGCGGCGATGCTGTAGGCGTCGCCGCCGACGCGTCGGTGCGAGCCCTGACTGTCACCATCCTCAGGATCCAACACATCTCGGATTCCTCGTCGGGACCCAAGATCCGTGCGTCCTGAGCGGCCCGAGCGACAGCGAGGGCCAGTCGAAGGACCAGCCTGCCGTGTCCATGCCCC
>WYBA01000225.1 GCA_011526095.1 Myxococcales bacterium
CCAGCGCGCCCGCGCCGCGCGCGGTCCACCACGCCCACTCGGCGCGGTCGAGCTCGCCGCGGCCCTCCAGCACCAGCGCGAACGCCGCCGCCGCGATCCCGACCGCGGCGAGGATCGCCTGGTGGCCGAGCCGGTACATCAGCCGCGCCGACGGCTCGAGGTTCCGCACCTTGAGCTGCAGGTCGCCGGACTGCGCCGCGCGCAGGAACTTGCGGATCTCGGCGGGGAGCGCGGCGACGCTCATCACCACGTCCTTCGACGTCTCGACCAGCAGCTCCGACCAGTCGCCCTCCTCGCCGAGCACGAACCGCTCGACGTAGGGCCGGATCACCGTCAGCGGGTTGAGCTGCGGGTCGAGCTCGGTGCACAGCCCCATCAGCAACAGCAGCGTCCGCTCGAGGACGATGAACTCCTTGGGGACGTGGAAGTTCGCCGACAGCTCGCGGATGGACACGTCCATCTTGCGCAGGTCCGCGATGCTCTCGAGCCCCTTCTCGGGATCGAACTTGATGTCCTTGAGGTTGAACGAGTCGAGCGAGATCGACTCCTGGAACCGGTCGTGGAAGTACTCGACGACCTGCTCGAACACGCGCTCGTCCGCGCCGCGCGCGACGAACCCCATCTGCTTCATCGCGCGGACGATCCGCTCGGTGTCGCGCGCGAGCGCGCCCTGGATCAGCTCGACCATGCCGTCGCGCATCTGCGCCGAGACCTCGGCCACCGCGCCGAAGTCGAGGAACACGATCGTCGGCGGATCGCCGGGGCGCGGGCCGGGGCGGACCAGCAGGTTCCCCGGGTGAGGATCGGCGTGGTAGAGGCCGTCGGTGAAGATCTGCTGGCAGTAGACCTCGACGACCTGGCGGGCGAGCTGGCGGCGATCGAGCCCGTCCTTCTTGCAGCCGGCGACGTCGCTGATCTTCACGCCCTTCTCGAAGTGCGTCGTCAGGACGCGCGCGGTCGACAGCGGGCGCACGACGGTGGGGAACGCGACGTCCTGCCGGCCCTCGAAGTTCGCCGCGATCCGCTCGCCGTTGTCGGCCTCGGCGCGGAAGTCGAGCTCGGCGATCACGATCAGACGGATCTCGCGGTACAGCTCGTCGAGCCCCTGGTACGGCAGGAACCGCTCGACGATGCGGAAGATCCGGCGGAGTGTCCGGAGATCGGACCGGACGATCTCGTCGATGTCCGGATACTGGACCTTGACCGCGACCAGCTCGCCGGTGCGCAGCCGCGCGGCGTGGACCTGGCCGATCGAGGCCGACGCGATCGGCTGGCGCTCGAACGAGGCGAACAGCTCGTCGGGCCCCGCGCCGAGCTCCTCGCGGATCCGCGCCTCGATGTCCTCGTACGGCCGCGGCGGCACCGCGTCCTGCAGCCCCTCGAGCTCCTTGCGGAACTCCTCGGGCAGGAAGTTGCTCATGATCGAGATCAGCTGCCCGACCTTGATGAACAGGCCCTGCAGCTCGCAGATCCGGCCCTCGATCCGGCGCGCGTTGCGCAGGTGGACGCGGCGGAGCTGGACGACGAGCCAGTCCTGGTCGCGGCGGCGCGCCCGGAACCGCAGCCACAGGTAGCTCGCGATCACGACGATCGTCGTCCAGTACGCGCGCCACGCCCGCAGGAACCGGCGCGGCGGCCGCCCGGTGCGCGCGATCCGGTAGCGGCCGGTGCCCTCCGGGTCACCGCCGCCGACGAGCACCGGCGGCGCCGACGGCGCGCCGCGCGACGCCCCGGGCGCACGCCCGGCAGGGCCTGCGCCGGCCTCGTCGGGGGCCGTCCGCGCCGCGTTCATGCCTGGATGATAGCCCCGGGCCACGGCGATTGACAGGGTGGGGCCCAGGGGGTAACGGGGTGAGATGGATCCGCGCGACGAGGCCGCTGGCGATGCTGACCGTGACCGTGAGCGAGATCGCGAGCGGGACCGCGAGCGCGACAGCGCGGACCGGGACCGCGGGCTGTCCGATCTGCCGGACTGGATGCGCGCGCGCCTCGAGGCGCTGATCCCGGACCTGGTCAAGAAGACGTTCTCCGCCGGGATGGGCGCGGTGTTCTCCACCGAGGAGGGCATCCGCAAGATCGCCAAGGACATCAACATCCCCGACGTCGCCGGCTACCTCGCCACCACCGCCGACACGACCAAGGACAAGGTCCTGGAGATCATCGCGCGCGAGGTCCGCGAGTTCCTGCAGACGATGAACCTCGGCGAGGAGATCGCCAAGCTGCTCACGACGCTGTCGTTCGAGGTGAAGACCGAGATCCGGTTCATCCCCAACAGCGAGCGTTACGCAGGGGTCGAGCCGGACGTGAAGGGCAGCGTGCGGCTCAAGCGCGCCGGGTCCAGCGGCGGCGACAAGGAGCGCGACGCCCGGGACACGAAGGACGCCAAGGACGCCCGGGACGACGCCGCGGCCAGCGACGACGAGCGCCGCGGCCTGCGCCGGTTCTGGCGCCGCGACGAGGGCGACGAGCCGGGCGACGATCCGGAAGAGCGGTAGGCCGGCAGGTCAGCGCGCGGGGCTGGGATCGCTCAGCGGTCCGCGCCGGCCAGCACCGCCCACGCCGCCCACGTCGCCTCGCCCGTGACGATCGCCAGCGCCGCGGCGCGCGCGGTTGGCGGCGGCGGGACGACGCGCGCGAGCGCCTCGCGCGCCTGGGCGCGGTAGGCCGCGCGGGCCGGATCGCGCTCCCGCGCCAGGTAGCGCCGGTAGGCCCGCGCCGCGTCGTCCGCCTCGCCGGCGAGCTCGTGGGCGATCGCCAGGCCGAGCACGCCCGCGGCGTCGTCGGGCCGGAGCACGACGTACTCCTGGTAGGCGCCGACGGCGGCCCCGGCCCGGCCCGTCCGCCGGTAGACGTAGCCGAGCGCGTACCACCCGGCGGCGTAGCGCGGCTGGCGCAGCGTCGCCTTCTCCAGCCACGTCGTGGCCACGTCCCACGCCTGCGCGGCGATCCACAGCGGCGTCGCGCGGTCGTAGGCGGCAAGCCGGTCGGGGTCGCGCGCCAGCGCCTTCTCGTAGCGCGCCAGCGCGGCGGCCGGCTCGCCCGCGCCCGCGAGCGCGTCGCCCTCGGCGATCAGCGCGGTCACCTCGTCGGCCCGCGCCGGCGCCGCCGCGGCGGTCGTCGCGACCAGCGCCGCCACCACCACCACCGCGGCCGCGCGCGGCCTCACCGCGGGAACAGCTCGTCGCGCGCCGCGATGATGTCGGCGCAGGTCGCGCCCTCGTCGACCCGCGCCGCGCGGAACAGCGACGGGTTGCCCTCCTGCTGCGTGATCACCGGGTTGAGCACCTTGACCGTGCGGACCTCGGCGGCCGAGCACATGTCGCCGCTCGCCTTGTGGCAGCCGAGGATGCCCTGCTCGAGCACGGCGTCGATCTCGCCGAGCACCTTGTCCGACGAGAACACCTCGCCGCTGAGCGAGAACTTGGTGCGCAGCGACACGTAGACCTCGTCGAGCTCGACCGCCGGCACGTTCGAGGCCAGCAGCGTCGCGCCCGGCTTGGCGTCCGACTCCTGGTCGCAGGCGCAGTTGGTGCCGATCGCCAGCGAGCACGTCGTGTCCGCCGACGGCGCGCAGAAGCTGAACGCGCCCTCGTCGTCGGCCTCGGGCAGCGGCGCGGTCCCGAGCTGGGACTCGTCGAGGATCGCGCCGATCACCAGCACCAGCTCCTCGACCTCGAGCGTCGCGCACGTCTGGTTCGCCGACGACAGCGAGCCGGCGCCGGTGATCGTGCCGACCGAGTCGATCGTCGACATCTGGACGTCGAACCGGATCGGCTGGTCCTGGCCGCTGATCGGCACGTCCGGGATCTGGATGTCGCACGCCTGCGCCGACACGTTGATCGTCGTGCCGTCGTGCTGGATGTCCATCGCGATCAGCAGCTCGGCGGTGGTGTCGGTCTCGACCAGGCCCGAGGCGTTGATGTGGACGTTGAGCAGGCCGAGCACCGCGGCGCGGCCGTCGAGGTCGAACGTGCCGCCGGGCTCGCACGTCTCGCCGTAGACCCGCGCGTCGGGGCCGTCGGCGCCGCCGCCACCGCACGCCGACAGCGCGGCGCCGGCGCCGAGCAGGATCGTCGCGACGGTGAACGGGATTGCGCAGCGCACCATCGCTCCACCCTACCATCGGCCCCACATCGATCGGCGGTCTATATATAGTGAGCGTCCCTTGGGGGGTGCTCGACGTCACCACGCCGCCGCGCGCGGCGCCATCCGCGCCCGGATCACGACGCTGACCACGCTCGGCGCGCTCGGCGTCGCCGCGCTCGCGCCCGCGCGCGCCGACGCGAGCCCTGTCGAGCTGTTCGGGTTCGGCTCGCGCCACGCCGCCACCGCCGGGGCCGGCGCCGCGGCGGTCGACGACTTCGCCGCGGTCTACTACAACCCGGCCGGGCTCGCCGCCGGCACCGGCCGTCACGCCACGATCGGCGGCCTCGCCGCGGTGTCCAACCTCGCGATCGAGGACGAGCGGATCGGCCTGTCGGATCCGGTCGGCGCGGTGGTCGGCGTCACCGCGCCGGCGCCGCTCGGCGGGCCGCTCGAGGGTCGGATCCGCCTCGGCATCGGCCTGTACCTGCTGCCGGGCAAGATCGCCCAGATCACCGCGCGGTTCCCCGACGAGCCGTTCTTTCCCTACTACCAGGGCCGCCACGAGCGGATCGTGATCCTGCCCGGCGTCGGCGTCCGGATCACGGACCGGGTGCAGGTCGGCGCCGCGGTCAACGTGCTCGCCGGGCTCGACGGCGCGATCGTCGCCAGCGAGGGCTCGACCCGCGCGCTCGAGGCGCGCGTCGACGAGAAGGTCCCGACGATCGCCCGCGTCATCGCCGGCGTCGCGGTCCAGGTGACGCCCGCGCTGCGGCTCGGCGCGACGTTCCGCCAGCGGTTCGAGGTCGCGTTCGCGACGATCGCCGACACCGAGGTCGCGGGCGAGCCGATCGACCTCGACCTGCGCGCGTCCGGCCAGTTCACCCCGCACCAGCTCGTCGTCGGCGCCGCGTACCGCCAGGGCGGCGCGCGCGGCGAGCTCGACCTCACCTACGCGCGGTGGTCGAGCTACCCCGGCCCGTTCGTCGCGGTCAACAGCGCGCTGCCGCTGGTCGGCCCGCTCGCCGGCGCCCTGCCCGACGTGCCGTTCCGCGACACCGTGACGGTCCGCCTCGGCGGCGAGCTCGCGACCTCCGACGCGCTCACACTGCGCGGCGGCTACGCGTTCGAGACCTCGCCGATCCCGGCGGAGCAGCCCGGCGTGACCAACCTGATGGACGGCCCCAAGCACACGATCGCCACCGGCGTCGGCCTGGGGTGGACGCGCGCCGGCGGCAAGCGCGCGCGCCTCGACCTCCACGTCGCGGCGCAGCTCGTCGGCGCGCGGACGCTGACCAAGGCGCTGTTCGACCCCGACGCGGACGAGCCCTACGACCCGTTCACCTCGCTGCGCGACGAGGTCACCGACGACGCGGGCGTGCCCGCGACCCAGGGCGCGCAGATCTCCAACCCGGGCTACCCCGAGATCGAGGGCGGCGGCCAGGTGTTCTCCGCCGGCGTCACGCTGGAGGTGGAGCTGTGACCGCGGCGCCCCGCCTGCTGCTCGTCGCCGCCGCGGTCGCCGCGCCCGCGGGCGCCGCCGCGGATCCGCTCGACGACTTCGGGTTCGGCGGCGCCGCCGCGGCCCAGGCCGGCGCGCGCACCGCGACCGCGGCCGGCGCCGAGGCCGCGCACCACAACCCCGCCGGCGTCGCGATCGGCGAGCACCCCGCCGCGATGGTGGGGTGGAGCTACGGCGCGATGCAGCTCGACATCAACGGCGAGGACGCGCGCCTGCTCGACCCGCACGGCGCGAGCATCGGGCTCGCCGTCCCGATCGACGTCGGCGGCGGGTGGAAGGTCGGCGCCGGGATCGCGCTGTACCTGCCGGATCAGTTCCTCGCCCGCGTCCAGCTCATCCCCGCGACCGAGCCGCACTACGTCCTGCTCGACAACGACCCGCACCGCGTCGTCGTCGAGCCGGTCGCGGCGATCGCGTACGGCGATCGGTTCGCGATCGGCGCCGGCGCGTCGATCCTCGCCGACGCGCGGTCCAACGAGATCGTGTTCGACGTCGGCGTCGTCGCCGGCGAGCGCGTCGGCGAGGCCCAGCTCGACATCGAGCTGCCGATGCGGCTGGCGCCGCTGGTCGGCGTGCAGGGCCGCCCGCACGACAAGGTCCGGATCGGCGCGACGTTCCGCGGCGAGCTGTCGCTCGACCTCGTGCTCGACATCCTCGCCAACGTCGAGATCGCCGGCGTCGTCACCGGCGACGCGCTGGTGTCGCTGCGCGCCGCGAACTACTTCACGCCGGCGCGCGCCACCGCCGGCGTCGCGGTCGACGTCACCGACGCGCTGACGGTCGCCGGCGACGTGAGCTGGGCGAACTGGTCGCGGTTCGACGCCGGCGTCGCGGACCTGAAGGTGCTGGTCGCGCTCGACATCACGCCGCCGCTGGTCGCGAGCGACACGCCGGTCGCCGCGTTCGAGGACACGGTGTCGGCGCGGCTCGGCGCCGAGTACCGCCACCGCGGCGCGCGCACCCACTGGGCGGCGCGCGGCGGCTGGGCGTACCTGCCGTCGCCGGTGCCGCCGCAGACCGGGATCACCAGCTACGCCGACGGCGATCGCATGCTCGTCACCGCCGGCGCCGGGATCACGCTCGCCGACTGGGCGCCGATCCTGACCCGCCCGATCGACATCGATCTCGCGCTGCAGTGGCAACACGTCGCGCACCAGCTGACGCAGAAGGACGTGGCGGTCTACCCGGGCGAGGCGTTCTCGTCGGGCGGCGACATCCTCCACGCCGGCGTCACCACGACGGTGAGGTTCTGATGCGGGGTCGCTGGCTCGCCGTGCCCGCGGTCGCGCTCGTCGCCGGCTGCGGGTTCCTCCCGGAGGACGACTTCACCGGCAAGCGCGCCGGCGACGGCATCGCGCCGTGGACCGACCTCGGCCCGGTCCAGGTGTGCCTCGGCAACCAGTACCTCGGCCCGGCGGAGAGCCCGCCGGGCGGGCTGTGCTTCGACCAGAACATCAGCGAGACCCCGTGCGGCCGCGACACCGACTGCGGCTCGCGCGAGGCGTGCGTGTGCGGCCGGTGCACGGTGGCGTACTGCGCCGCGGCGTCGGACTGCGCCGCCGGCCGCGTCTGCACCTTCGCCGAGAAGCGGTGCGACGTGCCGTGCTTCAGCGACGACGAGTGCGCCGGCCCCGGCGACGCGGTGTGCTTCAACGGCGTCTGCCGCGGCCGCTGCCTCGACGACTCGGAGTGCCAGACCGGCGAGATCTGCGACTCGCGCAACTACTGCGCGACGGTCGACTGCGAGGACGAGACCGGGTGCCTCGCCGGCGAGCGGTGCAGCGTGCAGCGCGTGCCGCGCCAGGTGCTCGAGCCGAGCCCGCTCGCCGTGACGACGCCGACGCGGCAGATCGTGGTGTGGCTCGAGGTCTCGGACGAGGTCCAGGTCGACCAGACCGAGATCTGGCGCGCGGTGTCGGCCGACGGGATCCACTTCGCGATGAGCCCGGCGTCGCCGGTCGTCGTCGACGGCACGACCGCGCGCGCGCCGTCCGTGATCCGGACGGACGGCGGCTACGCGATGTACTACGAGGTCGACGGCGGCGCCGAGCTGCGCGTCGTCACCTCGACCGACGGGATCACCTGGACCGACCCGGAGACGGCGCTGGTCGGCGGCGTCGGGCCGTCGGCGGCGCGGGCGCCGGCCGCGGTCGCGCTGCCCGACGGCACGGTCGCGGTCTACTACCAGATCGGCGACGGCGCGGCGATCGGCCTGGCGACCGGCGCGGTCGGCGGTCCGCTCGACGACCGCGGCCCGGTGCTGCGCCCCGAGGACGTCACCGTCGCGCCGGGCGCCCCGGGCGCGCCGTTCTGGGACGACGTCGTGCGCGTGCGCAGCCCGTTCGCCGCGGTCACCGAGAGCGCGGACGGGGCGTCGCTCCGGCTGTGGTTCGCCGCGTTCGGGCGCGAGAGCGCCGACTCGTTCCAGTTCGGCGAGATCGTGCCGATGCCGCCGAACCACTCGATCGGCTACGCCGGCGCGCCGCTCGACGATCCGGGCGCGCTGTCGGCCTGGCCGTACGGCCCGGTCGCGGACCGCGTGTCGGCGTTCCTGTCCCACCACGAGGAGCTCACCCCGGGAGTGGTGCAGCTCCCCGGCGAGGTCGGCGCCGACGACGCGTACCTCATGTACTACGTCGAGGCCGACCCGGCGATGGACGCGATGGGCGCGGACGGGCCGTTCGTGATCGGCCGGCTCGGCGTCCTCGGCAACGGCGCGTACGCCGGGCTGACCGGCGCGAACTGAACCGCCGTCCGGGCTTGACCGACCGTGTACCGACGGGTGATAGAAGTGCGTTTTCTGGACTCGCTTGCCGACCGGCCCCTACGATCTGTCGCGGTGATGGGGGCGCATCAGGCGCGCAAAGGGCGCGCAATAGACGCCTCGTCATCACCGTTGGTTCCGTCGAGAAGGAAGCACGCATGCTCGCTGTCATCGGCAACGTCCTCGCCGGCCTGCTCGCCGTCAGCCTGTTCACCGCGACGGTTCGCCTGAGCAAGTGACCCCCCGGACGCGGGCCGGAAGAGGTTAAGATGACCCTCGTGCCGGGACGCGACTCCGTCCTGCCCCGGATGGGGACCCTGCCGGCTCTCACGGACCTGGAGCTCCAGGACGTCGAGAACCTCCGGCTGCTGCTGCGTGGCGACTCGGTCGTCGACTGGCACCGCCTGGCGTTCGGCGACCACGCCGAGGTCGACCGGTTCCTGAGGATCAACGAGTTCGATCCCGACGCCGAGGACGAGATGGAGCGGCTCGAGACGCTCCGCGCCGACGCCGTGGACTACCTGACCCGCGTCCACGGGCTGCAGATCCCGGACGACGTCGCCGAGGAGATCCCGGCGCGCGACCTGTTCCTGATCGCGTCGCGCGACGCCGAGAACCAGAGGCACGCGTGCGTCGTGCTCAAGGCGATGCACATCATCCACCACATCGCCGGGCGCCAGTCGCTGATGACGCTGGCGGTCTCCGACGACGTGATCAACCGCCAGATCGAGCGCAAGGTCCTGCAGGTCGTGGAGGAGATGCGGGCCGCGGGCACGCCGATCGCCGAGTTCCAGTGGAGCCGCAAGCCGCACGACTCGCTGATCACCAAGCTGCTGGCGAAGCGCTCGACGCTGGCGGCGAACATCTACGACAAGCTGCGGTTCCGCCTGATCGTCCCCCACTACGACGACCTGCTGCCGGTGGTGACCCAGCTGACGCGGCAGCTCGTGCCGTTCAACTACGTCGTGCCCGGCGAGTCGGTCAACCAGCTGATCGATCTCGGCCGGGTGCTCGAGGCGGACCCGTACCTGCACGCCCTGTCGGACCGGCTGCAGCGCGACGCCTCCGGCCAGCGTCGGCCGCTGCCGGTCAACGAGTTCTCGGCGCCCGACTACCGCATCATCAACTTCGTCGCGGATCTGCCGCTGCGGCTGAGCCGGCTGGTCCCGGCGTCCCAGATCTCGCCGGACCAGAGCCACGTCATCTTCGTCCTGACCGAGTTCCAGATCGCCGACAAGGCGACGACCGCGGCGAACGAGCGCGGCGCGTCGAGCCACGAGGCGTACAAGGCACGACAGCAGGAGAAGGTCCGGCTTCGGCTGATGCGCGGCGAGGACGACCCGCTGCCGCCTGACTGACGGACGGGTCGCCGGACGAGCGCGCGGCGAACGGCCGCGCCGCGGCCAGCGTCGGTCAGCCAGGTTTGTCGGCGGCCGTGGCGCCGGCTGGAGTAAGGTCCGCGACATGACCTCCCCCGGTCCTGTGGCCTTCGCCCTCGGCGCGCTCGCGCTCGCCGGGGCCGCCTGCGGCAGCCAGCGCGCCGCCGGCGACGACACCGCTGGCGACGACGACGACGACGTGACGCACGACGCGGGCCCCGAGGCCCCGGACGCGCGCCGGCCGGACCTCGTCAAGTTCGTCGTCATGGGCGACACCGGCGAGGGCAACACCGACCAGCGCGCGGTGGGCGAGCGGATCCGCGACGTGTGCGCGGCCGACGGCTGCGACTTCGTGCTGCTGCTCGGCGACAACATCTACGACGACGGCGTCGCGAGCGTCGACGACCCGCAGTGGCAGACCAAGTTCGAGGAGCCGTACCGCGACATCGACCTGCCGTTCTGGGCGGTGCTCGGCAACCACGACTACGGCGGCGACGTCATCGGCATCAACGCGCCGGGCATCGGCAACGAGTGGGACAAGGGCCCGATCGAGGTCCAGTACACCGAGCGCTCCGCCAAGTGGCGGATGCCGGACACCCACTACACGCTCACCGTCGGGCACGTCGGCTTCATCATGCTCGACACCAACAGCCTGATGTGGGACGACACGACCCACGGCGACCAGGCGATGTGGTTGCCGACGGCGCTCGACGAGGTCGCCGGCGCGCGCTGGGTGTTCGTCGCGGGGCACCACCCGTACCGCTCCAACGGCACGCACGGCAACGCCGGCAACTACGACGCGCCCGAGGTGCTGGGGCTGCCGCTGCCCAACCCGATCCCGCTGCTCAACGGCGGCAACGTCAAGGCGTGGTTCGACGAGCACCTGTGCGGCATCGGCGACGTCTACTTCTCCGGCCACGACCACAGCCGGCAGTGGCTGAACGAGCCGACGGCGCTGTGCGGCACGGAGATGATCGTCAGCGGCGCCGGCGCCAAGGTCACCGACATCATGGCCCGCGGCAACGTCGCGTACTACGAGGACGCGACCGAGGCCGGGTTCATGTACGTCGTCGTCGACGGCGACACGTTCAGCGCGAAGTTCTACGACGCCGCGGGCAACGTCGACTTCGAGCGGACGTTCACCAAGCCGTAGCCCGACGCCCGCCAGGCGACTGGCGACGCCCCGGGCGTCACTGCGCCGAGACGGGCAGGTCCTTGGTCAGCTTGGTCGTCTCGCCGGCGGTGATCGTCACCGTGTACGACCACGACTCGCGGCCGACCACGAACGTCACCTTGTGCTTGCCCGGCGGCAGCGCGATCTTCGCGCGCGGCGCGATCGGCGTCATCTTGCCGGTGTCCTTGCCGTCGATGAGCACCTTCGCCCACGGCGTCGAGTACGCGACGAGGTAGCCGTCGGTGCCGGCGGCGGCCTTGTCGGTCTTGACCGTCTTGTCGGTCTTGACCGTCTTGTCGGTCTTGACCGTCTTGTCGGTCTTGACCGTCTTGTCGGTCTTGTCGGTCTTGACCGTCTTGTCGGTCTTGTCGGTCTTGACCGTCTTGTCGGTCTTGTCGGTCTTGTCGGTCTTGACCGTCTTGTCGGTCTTGTCGGTCTTGTCGGTCTTGTCGGCCTTGTCGGGCACGTCCGGCTCGTCGGGCGGATCGGTGACCGCGACGGCGGCGCCGGCGTCGACCGGCGGCGCCACGACGCCCGCGTCCACCGTCACCGCGACCGCCACGCCGGCGTCGCCGCCGGCGTCGGTCACGCCTGCGTCGGCCACGACGGCCGCCGGCGCCGCGTCGACGGCGATCGCCACCGGCGGCGCGACCGGCTTGAACTCGCAGGACACGGTCTCCGTCTCGCCCGCGGTCAGCTCGACCGTGGTCGTGCACGGCTCCATGCCCTCGCGGGTCACCTTGATCGTGTGCGAGCCCGCGGCGAGCTCGTCGACCACGAGCTCGCCCTCGGCCACCGCGCCGCGGCGCTCCTCGCCGACGAACACGACGGCCTCGGCGCCCTTGGGCACGTTGACGACCAGCTTGGCGACCGCGGCGGCCTCGGCGCGCCGCGCCCCACCCTCGTCGCCGAGCACGACGAACTTGACGATCGCGAACACGCCCAGGACCACCGCGGCGATCCCGACGCCGATCGCGATGTCCTTGCCGAGCGACGCCCGGCGCTTGCGCTTCTCGGGCGCCGCGACCGCGGCCGCCGCCGGGTTGGTCGGCGGCGAGATCATCACGCCCGAGGGCGTGAACGACGGCGTGTACGCGCCGGGCGACGGCGCGCCGGGCTGCGCGTAGCCATAGGCCATCTGGGCCGGGCCGGGCGGCGCGTACGCCTGTCCGTCGGGCGCCATCGGATACCCCGGCGGCGGGTAGCCTGGTGGCGCGCCCGGGTAGCCGGGCTGCGCGTAGCCCTGCGGCGGCGCCATCGGCGGCGGCGCCTGGCCGTAGGGCGCGACGGCGCCCGAGGGCGGGCCGGCCTGCAGCGGCAGCTGCGGCGCCTGCATGCCCATCACGGTCTTCTGGTCGGCCGCTTCCTGGGCGCGCGCACGCGCCAGCTCCGCCTGGGCCTGCGCGACGAGCTGCTCGACCGGGAGCTGGCCGGCGTGCAGGTTCATCACCGTCGGATCCTGCGGCGCGGCGGTGAGCGCGCCCGGGTTGCCGACGTAGGGCGTGGTCGGCGCCGACTCGCCGGCGTGCGGCACCGGCGGCGGCGCGCCGCTGGCGCTGGCGCTGCGTCCCGGCCCGGTGCCGACGGCCATGTGCGGCGCCATCGCCACCGCGGCGGCGGCCGGCGGCGCGCCGACGTTCGATGGCGCCGGCATCCCGAACAGCGTCCTGGCCGCCGGGCCCGACGCGGGCGGCGGCAGGGGCGGCGCGAGCTGCGACTGCTGCGCCGCCGCGGACATCTGCTGGACCTGCGGCGGCGGCGTGTGCCCGGTGCGCGGCGGGATCACGGCCGGCCCCTGCACCGTCGAGCGCCCGACCGCCCCGCGCGCGGGGATCCCGGGCGGCGCCGGCGCGACCGGCGCGGGCGCGGGCGCCTGGGGCACCTCCATCTCGTCGCCGAAGATCGTCGTCGGGCCGTCCTCGACGAAGTCGCGATCGTCGTCGCGATCGCGCGCCGCGACCTCGCCCGACACCGCCGCCGGCAGCGGCTCGCCCCAGCCGTCGTCGATCGCGCGCGAGGCGGCGGTCGAGCTGCCGATCTTGGCGGGCCGGCCGGCGCCCGGCGCGGTCGAGGCGCGCTTGCCGGCGGCCGGCGGCGCGCTGACATGTGCCGGCGACGGCCCCGGCATGTCCGAGATCTGCGTCGCGCCGCCCTCGGGCAGCAGGTCGTCGAAGCTCGGGCCGCCGAGCATCGTCGGGTCCTCGGACTGCCCCGCCGGGCCGAGGTGCTCGACCACGTCGAGCTTGGCCTCCGCCTGCGGCACGCCGGCGATCAGGCCCTCGCGCCCGAGCTTCTTGTACGACTCGAGCTGCTGGCGCTCGCGCTCGAGCTCGGGGCCGAAGCCCTCCTTCATCCACGTCGCGAGCGCCTTGGCCGTGAACACCTGATCCTGGCCCATCAGGTAGCGGTGCAGGTCGGCGAGCAGCTCGCTGCACCACTGGTAGCGGACGTCGGTGTCGCGCGCGAGCGCCTTGAGGATGATCCGCTCGACCTCCTCCGGGATCGCCGGGTTGACCGCGCGCGGCGGCTGGATGTCGACGTTGCGGACCTTCTCCAGCGTCGCGAAGTCGGTGTCGCCCTGGAACAGCCGGTCGCCGACGAGGCACTCGTAGAGGATCGTGCCGAGCGCGAAGATGTCGCTGCGACGATCGAGCGGCAGGCCGCGGACCTGCTCGGGCGACATGTAGCCGAACTTGCCCTTGAGCACGCCGTGCATCGTGCGCGAGCTGCGCGACGCGGCCTTGGCGATGCCGAAGTCGATGATCTTGACCTCGCCCTCGTACGAGACGATCACGTTCTGCGGCGAGCAGTCGCGGTGGACGATCTCGAGCGCCCGGCCCATCGCGTCGCGCTTGCGGTGGGCGTAGTCGAGGCCCTCGCACACCTTCGCGACGATGAAGCACGCCATCGCCGGCGGCATCGCCTGCTTGAGCTTGCGCAGCCGGTTCTGGATCTGGAGCAGGTCCTTGCCCCAGATGAACTCCATCGCGATGAAGTGCGCGCCCTCGGTCCGCCCGAGCTCGAAGATCTGGCAGATGTTCGCGTGCGCGAGCTGCCCGGCGATCTTCGCCTCGTCGATGAACATCTTGATGAAGTCGCGGTCCTCGCCCATCGACGGCAAGATCCGCTTGATCGCGATGACCTTCTCGAAGCCCTCGACGCCGTAGCTCTTCGCCTTGAAGACCTCGGCCATCCCGCCGACGCTGATGCGGTCGAGCAGGAGGTATTTCCCGAACGGGATGGCCTGGCGCATCCGCGAACGATGGTAGCGTCGGCGCGGTCGCGATCGCAAACGAAACGTGGCCTTTGGCCCGTGGGGCAGCGACGACAGCCGCACCGCGTTGGTGCATGCGTCGTCGCGGGCCCGGGGTCGGGATGCCCCGATCTGTCGTCGTCTGTCGCGCTCAGAACGACATCGACGCACCGAGGACGACGCCGCCGTCGACCGGGACCGCCCCGACGACGGGCGCCGGTCGCTCGCGGTGCCGGCGATCGCCCTTGAACGCGTCCCACACGCCGTACACGTAGACCCCCAGCAGCGCGGCGCCCGACAGGTAGTTCGCCAGGCGCAGCCGGCGCGCGGTGTCGGGGACGTCGCCACCGTCGCTCTCGCAGGTGAAGCCGTCGCGCTTGCACCACGAGCGCAGCACCAGGTAGGTGGTGACGTGCGTCGCGGCGAGCGCGACCTCGAGCCCGCCGATCACCAGCCCCTTGGTCATCTCGCCGTTCTGGATCTGGCCGGCGACCGGCACGACGTTGAGGATCCGGTAGCGCTTCTGGCGCGGCCGCATCGCGCGCAGCTTGGCGGCGTGGCGCGACCGGACGTCCTCGAAGAACGTCACCGCCTCGGGCGGCACCAGCGCGGGATCGAGGCGGCCGTCGAGGTCGAGCTCGAGGTAGGCGAGGAACGCGGCCTCGGCCGCGTCCAGGTCGCCGAGGAAGAACTGGGCGAGGCCGATCAGCCGCTGCGCCTCGGCCCGGTCGGCCTTCGACGGCCCCGCGATCGGGCGCGCGAGGTCGAGCACGCGCGCGTAGTCGCCGTCGGCCAGGGCGTCCTGGGCCGCGGCGAGCGCGTCGGCGGTGGACGCGGCGGACGGCTCGGCGCCGGGCTGCGCCGCCGCCAACGGCGCGGCGAGCGCGAGCGCGGCGGCGACGACCGCCGCCACCGCGGCGCCGCGCGCGACGATCACGGGGCCTCCGCCAGCGCGTCCCGGACGCGGCCGTAGGCGATGTCGACGATCTGGTCGATCGCGGCGCGCGCGACCGCGTCCTTGCGGTCGCCCCGGCCGCCGACGAGCGTGTCGGTGCGGACGACGCGCGAGAACACGACGCCGTCGCCGTCGATGACGTGGACGCGCGCGCGGGCGCGCGCGGTGATCACGCCGCCCTCGTCGTAGTCGATCGCGAGCAGCGTGATCGCGACGCCGAGCGCGGCGCCCTGGGTCGTGCGCGCGGTCGCCAGCTCGACGGTGCGGGCGCGTGTCGCGCGGTGACCGACGAGGCCGGCGAGGCGCTCGGCGCCGGCGAACAGCAGCGGCTCGAGCGCGGGCGAGTCGGCCGAGGCCGAGGCGGACGAGGGCGACGAGATCGAGACGACCGCGAGCGGCCGGGCGTCGGCGCGCCGCGCGGCGTGGGCACCGTCTCCGTCGGGCTCGCCGCGCGTGCCCTCCGCGTCGCCGCCGCGCGCGCCGCCACCACCGCCGATCGCGGCGCGGCGACGGGCCGCCCGGTCCTGCGCGGCGAGGCCGTCGCGCAGCACCGGCTCGAGCGCGGCGACCAGCGCGCCCGCGCCCTCGTCGATCCGGGTGAGGCTCGGCGCGGTCGCCGACAGCGACGCGACGACGGTGCCGAGCGCCGGATCGCGCACCCGCGCCTCGAGCAGGATCGCCCCGCCGTCGCCGCGCACGATCCGTCCATCGATCACCAGGCGCGCCTTCGCCGGCACGGGCGCGGCCGTGCCGACCACCTCGATCGTGAAGCCGCGCTGCTCGAGCGCGCGCGCGACCTCGGCCGCGACCGGCTGGCCGTAGATCGAGAGCTTGCGCTCGGCGGCCAGCGGCAGCAGCGCGATGATCGCCTGCGCCCTGGCCGGCTCGGCGGCGGCCGCGGCGGCAGGCGCGGGCTCGTCGGCGACCGCGCGCTCCGGCGCGGCGGCGCCGGCGAGGGCCACGGCGACCGCGAGCACGAGCGTGCGGCCCCGGACGCCGCGGACGCCGGTCACGGCGTCACCCCGGGATCGACGACGGTGGCGCGGTAGGTCCCGGCCGACGACGTCCCGGCGAGCGCGGCGGGCAGCGCGCGGGCCGGGCCCGTGCAGTCCCCGCAGAACACCGTGACCGCGACCGCCGGCAGCACGCTGCCGTTGTACGTGACCTTGCCGGACAGCCGCAACCCGTCGGGCAGGACGACGTCGCCGACGCCCTCGCCCTGCGCGACGGTGGCGACGCGCGCGAGCGCGTGGCCGCCGCCGCGGTCGACGACGAGCAGCTCGTAGGCGCCACGGCCGGCGAGCGGCAGCGTGAACGTGCCGTCGCCGGCGGCGACGACGTGGACCTCGGCGGCGCCCGCGGCGGCGAGCGCGCCCTGCGGCACGGCGCGCACGTCGGCGCCCGCGATCGGCGCGCCCGCGCCGTCGACGACGCGGCCGGCGTCGGCGAGCGGGGCGGCGCCGTCGACCACCGCAGGCGGCGCGGCCGTCAGGTCGACCGCGACGAGCCCGGCGCCGGCGGCGGTCGCGACGACCGCGGTCGCCGGGGCGGCGGGGACCGCCTGCGCGGCGAGCGCCGCGCCCGCGTCGTCGGCAGCGGCGACCGCGATCGCGAACCGGCCGACCGCGGGCGCGGCCGACAGGCCCTGGGTGACGGTGCCGGCGCCGGCGAGCTCGCCGACGAACGTGACGGTGGCGCCGGGCGCGGCGGCGCCGCCGAGGCGCGCCTGCGCGCCGCCGACGTCGCGCGTCACCAAGGCCGGCGCGTAGCGCACCGCGAGCGGCTGGGTGAGGTCGAACACCTGCGGGCTCGACACCAGCCGCGGCAGGCCGGTCGCCGCCGGCGCGACGACGGTGACCTCGGTGATCACGCCGGCGTCGGCGTGGCCGCGCACGGTGAACGCGCCGGCGGCGTCGGTCGTGGCGAGCGACGTCGGCACGCCGCCGACCCGCAGCGTGACGAGCGCGCCGGCCAGGGGCTGGTCGTCCGGGGTCCGGACGGTCCCGGTGATCGGGTCGCCGGCGTCGACCGTGATCGGCCCGGCGACCGGGGTCCAGTTCGCGAGCTTGCGCGGGGCCAGCGCCGGGTCGAACGGGACGATCAGCACGTCGAGGTTGCCGAACGGCGTGCGCGCCTCGACCACGCCGTCGGCGCCGGCGAACGCGTCGATCGCCAGATCCGGCGCGCCGGTCGGGGTCAGGCGCAGGTACGCCGCGACGGGCGACGTCCCGTCGGTGAGCGTCGCCGACAGCAGGTAGCCCGGATCGAGCGCGATCGTGCCGATGCTGAAGTCGGCGCCGCTGGGGACCGCGCGGCTGAGCTCCACCGGCGGCAGCCCCAGCCCGGGCGGCGCGGTGAACCGGACGCGCCACGGCGTCTCGGTCGCGCCGAGCGCGCGGACGTTGACCGCGCCGTCGTACGGGCGGCATGACGAGCCGTCGACCGGCAGCCGGACGTAGACCGGGCCCGCGGCGGTCGGCGTGAACCGGATCTGCGAGCCGTCGGCGGCGTCGGGCGTCCACGGCACGTCGACGGCGGCGGCGTCCTCGACGTCCCACCCGAACGTGAGGAAGCTCGACGCATCGGGGACGATCGCGCGCGCGGTGATCGTGTCGCCGACGACCGGCGCGATCGGCTCGAACACGACGCCGATCTCGCACCCGACGTCGGCGTCGCCCGACGCGCCCGCGTCGGCCCCGGGATCGTCGTCGTCGTCGTCGGACTGGCCCATCGCGCCGCACGCGGCGCCGAGCACGGCGCACAGCGCCACGCCCCCCCACCGCGCCCCCCTCGCCGCCGCGCGCCTCACCGGACCTCCACCGCCCACGTCCGGCGCTGGGCGCAGCCGACGAGGGCCTCGCACGACGCCAGGCCGGCGTCGCACAGCGCGCGGTCCTCGCGGTCCGCGACCTCGACCCGCAGCTCGAGCCGATCGCCGGGCAGAAAGTGCGCGGGATCGAGCCACACCTCGCCGCCATCGACGCCGTCGAGCGGGACCAGCGCGCCGCCGGACGCGGGGCTCGCCAGCCACCACCGGAACGACGCCGCGTCGAAGTACGGGTCCGGCGGCGGCGGCGGCCACACGTCCAGATCGTCCTCGACGGTGAGCACGGCGAACCGCCGGCGCTGGTCGAGCACGACGCGCGCGCCGTCGGGCGGGAACGCCGGCTCGGCCGAGGCCAGGCACGGCCACTGATCGAGCGCGAACGGCACGGCGATCATCGCGGTGAACGCGGCGCCGAGCGGATCGACGCCGGTGAGCTCGACCTCCCACTGACCGGGCTCGTCCACGGTCAGCTCCCACGTCACCTCCTCGGCGGTCTCCTCGACGAGCGTGATCGAGGAGCCCTCGAGCGTGGTGCCGGGCGCGGGGAACACCGTCGGCGGATCGACGACCGTGACGCCGGCGGCGCCGTCGTCCGGATCGTCCTTGACCGCGACGATCCGCATCGGCATCACCACCGGGAACTGGCCGCGGTAGGTGTGGCCCTGGCGCTGGGGCTCGAGCGTCGGCCCGGCGTTGCCGATGTCGATGTCGAGCGTCTGGCGCGGCACGGCGATCGCGCCGAGGTCGTCGGTGACGTCGAGCTCGATGCGCACACGCTCGACCGGCGGGCCGCCGGGGCTGACGTGGGTCGGGACGTCGACCTCGAACACGATCTCGGTGCCCTCGTCGAACGGCGCGACCTCGCACGCGCCGCCGCCGCAGGCGAAGGCGCGCCACTGCCGCACGGTGGGGTCGCCGTCGGGGTCGATGACCTGGGCGGCGACCTGGACACGCCCGCCGCGCACCGGGTTGTCGGGCTGCCGCTCGATGTCCGCGCTCGGCCGCTCGTTGATCGGATCGCTGTAGAAGCAGCCGCCGGCGGCCGCGGGGGCCGCGAGCGCGAGCACGGCGGTGGCGAGGAGCGTGCGCATGGCCAGCAGGAGAGACTGCAACCATCTTGCCACGGCCAACTGGCCGGGATCCGTGGCCCGGGTGGCACCGTGCGGCACGCATCACGACACGGCTGTCGCGATCCAGCCCGTGCCCGTGCCCGTGCCCGTGCCCTGCCCCTTCACGAGGCCGAATCGGGCACGGGCACGGGCACGGGCACGGGGGACCGGCCGGCCTGCTACCGGTAGCACCCGAGGTCCGGCCGGTCGCGCAGGGCGCACTCGTCGCCGCGCGCGATGTCGATCCGCCCCGACAGGACGGTCTGGTCGCCGGCGACCACGGTGATCGCGTAGTTGCCGGGCTTGAGCGAAGCGACGGCGCCGTTCTTGTAGGTCTTGCCGTCGATCGTCACGCCGTCGCCGCGCTCGACCGCGACGCGGACGCGGACGACGCCGAGCACGCTGCCGCGGACGACCTGGTGCTCGCCCGCGCGCACGGTGACCGAGCCGCGCCACTGCGGCATCCCCTTACCCTGCGTGCACTCGACCTCGTGCGTCCCCGGCTCGACCTCGTAGCGCCGCTTCTTGTCGGCGCGCCCGCGCGGCTCGCCGTCGATCGACAGGTCGCACCACGCGTCGAACGACACGGCGATCGTCGCGGGCTCGGCGCGCACGGTCGCCGCCGCGGCGTCGGGCGCGGCCGCGGGCGGCGCCGCGTCGATCACGACCGCGGGCGCCGCCGCGTCGACCACGAGGGTCGGCCGGCCGGCGTCGAGCCGCGGCCGCCGGCCGGCGTCGATCTCGGGCCCCGTCATCGGACCGATCGCGAACCCCGGCGCCGCATCCGCCACCGCCACCCCGACATCGACCGGCGCCACCGCCGCGGCGGCGTCGAGCGTCGCGCCCGCCGGCGCCGCGTCCGCCACGCGCGCGACGATCGCCAGGCCGGCGTCGACCGTCGCGCCCGCCGCGCGGTCGTCGCCGCCGAGCGCGACCCACGCCGCACCGCCGCCGAGCGCGATCGCCGCCGCGGCGCCGGCGAGCCACGGCCACCGCCGGCCGCCGCTCATCCGCGCCACCTGCTCGGCCAGCGCGCGCGCCGCGGCGTGATCCGGCTCCATCGCCAGCGCGCGATCGACCAGCGCCATCGCCTTCGGCGCCGCGCGCGCCGCGAGCGCCGCGCGCGCTCGCTCGACCAGGCCCTCGACGAGGATCGGCCGCTTCGCCCGCTCGTAGCCGTCGGGATCGGCGAAGTACGCGGCGAGCTCGTCGCGCGGCTCGCCCAGCCCGGCCTCGGCGACGATCGCGCGCAGCGCCGCCGCGGCGTCGGCGGCGCTCGCCGGCCGCCGCGCCGGATCCTTGTGCATCAGGCGCTCGATCATCCGCGCGACGTCGGCGCCGAGCTGCGGCCGCCGGCGCAAGGGCGGCGTGTACTCGCCGCGCGAGATCGCCGCGATCACGACCGCGGTCGGCCCGGCGAACGGCAGCGCGCCGGTCGCGAGCTGGTAGAGCGTCGCGCCGACCGAGTAGACGTCGCTGCGGCCGTCGAGCGCGTCGCCGTGCGCCTGCTCCGGCGACATGAACGACGGGGTGCCGAGCAGCGCGCCGGTCTTGGTGACGAGCGAGTCGTCGTCCTCGACCCGCGCGACGCCGAAGTCGGCGAGCAGCAGGCGACCGTCCTCGGACACGAGCACGTTGCCCGGCTTGACGTCGCGGTGGATCACGCCGGCGGCGTGCGCGACCGCGAGCGCGTCGCACAGCACCGCCCCGACGCACGCGACGATCTCGGCCAGCATCGGGCCGATCCGCTCCGACGCCTCGCGCAGGCTCTGGCCGCGCACCAGCTCCATCACGATGTGCGGCGGCTCGTCGAGCCCGCCGGTGGCGGTGCGGCCGCCGCCGACGTCGTAGACGCGCAGGATGTTCGGGTGCTCGAGCCCTGCCGCGGCGCGCGCCTCGCGCTGGAACCGCCGCGCCACCTCCGGCTTCTTCGCCAGGTGCGGGAACATCACCTTGATCGCGACGTCGCGGCGAAGCTGCGGGTCGCGCGCGCGGAACACCGTGGCCATCCCGCCGGCGCCGAGCTCGTCCTCGATCTGGTAGCGACCGAGCGCGGCGCCCGGGCGGACCTCGACGTAGCCGGCGCGCGCCTGGGGCCGCGTGTCCGCGCCGCCGCTGCCGCCGCTCGCGGGCGTGTCGCTCGGCGCGGGCGAGGCCGACGCCGCCATCGTCTCGGCGGTGGCGAGCGACGCGCCGGTCGGGGCGGTCGCCAGCCCGCCGGGGCGCGCCGCGGTCTCGCCGGTCGCGGCGAGCGTCTCGGCGGCGCCCACGTCCTCGCCGTCGCGCGGTCGCGCGCCGTCCGCGTCGTCGGGCCCGCGGCCACCGCCCGAGGCGCCCGCGTCGCCCGCGCCGGCCGCGCTCATCTCAGCCCGCCGGCGCCGGCTCGCCGAGCTGCGGGGTCCACAGCACGAACGCCGACGACCCGCCGTCGGCCGCCTCGCGCTTGGCCTCCTTCATCGCCACGCCCAGCCGCCGCCCGAGCTCGTCGGCGTCGTTGACCTTGAGGCCCTCGGTCGGCGCGACCGCGATCGTGATCGCGAGGCGACGGTCCGTGTCCTCGGGCGCGATCTGCGCGCGCCCCGCCTCGAACCCGTCGACCACGCGCCGCGCCAGCGTCGCCGCGGTGTCGGGCGTCATCACGGCGATGAAGTCCGAGCCGCCGAGGTGCCCGACGAACGCGCCGCCGCCGGTGGTGGCGCGCGCCTCCTCGAGGATCAGCGCCGACAGCGTCCGGACGATCTCCTCGGAGCGCGAGAACCCGACGCGGTCGGCGAAGCTGTCGAACCGCAACAGGTCGAGGTGGACCGCGCACACGACGCGTCCGGCGCGCAGCGCCTCCTCGATGTGGTCGTCGATCGCGCGCGAGCCGGGCAGGTCCGTCGTCGGCGAGCGGTCGCGCTCGCGCCGCGCGCTGCGGATCATCGCCTTCACCCGCGCGGCGAACTCGCGCAGGTTGAACGGCTTGGCCATGTAGGCGTCGGCGCCGGCCTCGAGCCCCTCGACCTGGTTGTCGACGCTGCCGAGCGCCGTCAGCATCAGGATCGGCGTGCGCGACCACATCACGTCCGACTTGAGCCGGCGCGTGACCTCGAGCCCGTCGGTGCGCGGCATCATGATGTCGAGCACGAGCAGGTCCGGGTCGTGGGCGCGGACGAGGCGGAGCGCCTCCTCGCCGTCGTGGGCGCGCAGGCACAGGTACCCGGCGTCACCCAGGGCCATGTTGACCAGGTGAGCGATGGCGTCGTCGTCCTCTGCGACCACGATCTTCTTGAGCAACATCGCGTGGGTCCTCGCTGGCCCGGGCCTTGCCGAAACGTTGGTAGCACGGGGGCTTGGGGCGCAGCAACGCCTGTGCCTGGGATCCATGTCACCGGGCGGAGCGGCCGCGCGAAAGGGTGCTAGCGTGGGCCGCCGACGTGACACCCCGGGTCGAAACCACAACGCTCCCCTCCGGCCTGCGCGTCACCACCGTCGCCCTGCCCCACCTCCACACCGCGACGATGGCGATGTTCGTCAAGGTCGGCGCGCGGTTCGAGACGCCGGAGGACAACGGGCTGTCGCACTTCACGGAGCACATGCTGTTCCGCGGGACCGAGCGCTACCCGACCTCGCTCGACCTCAACACCGCGATCGAGCGGCTGGGCTCGACGCTGCACGCCGAGACCGGCCGCGACTACACGCTGTTCCAGATGTCGTTCGAGCCCGAGCAGGTCCCGGCCGGGCTCGACGTCCTCGGCGAGCTGCTCGGCCGCCCGCGGTTCGGCGACCTCGAGCTCGAGCGCGCGCTCGTGCTCGAGGAGATCAACGAGGACTACTCGGAGGACGACGTCGAGATCAACGCCGACGACATCGCCCGCGGCCTGATGTTCGGCGACCACCCGCTCGCCCAGCGCATCATCGGCCCGCGCGAGAACGTCGAGCGGTTCACCGAGGCGGACGTGCGCCGCCACTTCGCGCGGTTCTACGGGGCGAGGAACGCGATCCTGTGCGTCGCCGGGCCGGTCGAGCACGCCGCGATCGTCGCGGCGGCCGCGCGCGCGCTCGAGGGGCTGCCCGCGGGCGAGCCCGCGCACGCCCAGCCCGCGCCCGACGGCCCCGGCGAGGTCCAGCTCCGCCACGTCCGCGACTCCGGGTCGCAGACCAGCCTGACCGTGCTGCTGCGCGGCGTCCCGGAGATCGATCCGGACTACATGGCGTTCGTCGCGCTGCTGCGCGCGCTCGACGACGGCATGTCGACCCGGCTGCACTACCAGCTCGCCGACCAGAAGGGCCTGGCGTACTCGGTCAGCGCCGGGATCGAGCCGCTGCACGACGCCGCGCTGCTCGACGTCGTCAGCGCCACGGCCAACGCCAAGGTGCCGCAGCTCGTCAGCGAGCTGCTCGCGCTGCTCGGCTCGCTGCGCGACACGCCGGTGTCGGCCGACGAGCTGGCCAAGATCCGCACGCGCTACCGCTACGAGATGCGCGCCTCGCTCGACGACGCCTCGGCGATGGCCGCGTGGTTCGGCGGCACGACGCTGTACTACCCGCCGCCGACGCTCGACGAGCGGCTGGCGCAGATGACCGCGGTCACCGCCGACGACATCGCGCGGGTCGCGCGCCGGGTGATCCGCCCCGAGGGGCTCGTCGTCGCCGCGGTCGGCGCGCTGTCGCGCGCGCGCCTCGGCGAGCTGCGCGAGGCGGTCACGCGGTGGCGGTGACGCACCACGCGAGCACGCACTGCGCGCCGAAGTAGAGCGGCCAGCCCCACAGCTTGTTGTCCCAGCCGGGCGCGACGAACCGGTCGCGCGCGACCGACAGATCCGACAGGTAGAACCCGACCGCGCCGACGACGATCCACGGCGTGCCGCCGCCGCCGTGCGCCGCGACCGTGCCGATCGCGAGCGCGACCATCGCCGAGATCACGGTCATGTACGCGAGCACCGGCAGCTTCATCGGCGGCTCGACGTGGGGCAGCAGCCACCGCGCCACCGGCACGACCGCGACCGCGGCGCCGACGAGGGCGATCCCGGTGACGGTCGGGTCGACCCCGCGCAGCGCGAACGCGACCGCGTAGGCGACGTGGCCGAGCAGGAACGCGACGAGCCCGGCGAGGAACAGCCGCTTCGACCGCGAGATCAGCAGGACGTCGCCCCACCAGCTGCAGCCCAGCCCGACCAAGAGCGCGGTCCCGAACCGCGAGTCGAGCGCGCCCCACGCGATCGCGGCGGCGACGAAGCTCGACGCGGCCAGCGGCTTGAGCGCCCACTCGGCGCGGCGCGGGCCGACCCTGGTCGTGACCAGCATCGCCGCGACGGCGACGCCGCACGCGGCGGTGAACGCCCAGCCGGCGGTCACGGCGCTCATCGGGCGGCTCCGGCGTCGGGCGCGTCGGACACGGGCGGGGGCGCGGGCGGCGCGGGCGGCGCGGCGCGCACGGTGACGGTGCGGCGCACGCGCACCGGGCGGCACGCCTTGGGGCCGCACAGCCAGAACGCGACGTCGATCGCGAGCGCGTGGTCGCCGGCGGCCGGCGCGGTCAGCTTGAGCTCGAGCCGCGGCGCGTCGGCCGCCGGATCGACCGCGTGGTCGCGCCCGTAGCGGCGGCGCGGCAGCGTCAGCGTGTCGGAGGCCAGCGCGACGCGCAGCGGCCCGTCGCGCGAGATCGTGCGGCCGTTGCCCGGCGTCACGGTCAGCGACACGGTCGCCGCGACCTCGACGACCACGTCCACCGTGTCCGGGATCCGGACCTCCCACGCCGGCGGCGCGTCGTCGGCGCGCGCCGGCGCGGGCGCCGCGGCGACGGCGAGCGCGAGCGCGGCGACGGCCAGGCTCCTCATGGCCGCGATCGTACGGCTACAGCAGCTGCGTCGCCAGCTCGGCCAGCGCCGAGCGCTCGCCCTTGGACAGCGTGACGTGGCCGGCGATCGCCTCGGGCTTGAACTTCTCGGCCACGGTGGTGAGGCCGTTGTTCGACGAGTCGATGTACGGGTGGTCGATCTGGTACGGGTCGCCGGTGAGAATGATCTTCGAGCCCTCGCCGGCGCGGGTGATGATCGTCTTGACCTCGTGCGGCGTGAGGTTCTGCGCCTCGTCGACGATCATGAACACGTTGGGCAGCGACCGGCCGCGGATGTAGGTCAGCGGCTCGATCTCGACGAACCCCATGTCCATCAGCTCGGCGTAGCTGCGCCCGTCCTTCTTGTCGGTGCGGCCGAGCCCGAGCAGCAGCTCGAGGTTGTCGTAGATCGGCTGCATCCACGGGTTGAGCTTCTCCTCGATGTCGCCGGGCAGGTACCCGATGTCGCGGCCGAGCGGGAAGATCGGGCGCGACACCAGCAGCTTGTGGAACACCTGCTCCTCGGTGACCTTCTGCAGCCCCGCCGCGAGCGCGAGCAGCGTCTTGCCGGTGCCGGCCTTGCCGACCAGCGTCACCAGCTTGACGTCGTCGTTGAGCAGCAGGTCGAGCGCGTAGTGCTGCTCCTTGTTGCGCGGCTTGATCCCCCACACGCCGTCGCGCAGCTTCTTGATCCCGACGACCTTGCCGGACGCCTTGTCGAACCGGCCGAGCGCGCTCTTGCCGCTGCCGTCGTTGCGCAGCAGCACGTACTCGTTGCCGTAGAGGTCGACGTCCGGGACGACGACCGCGCCGTCGGCGTAGAGCGCGTCGATCACCGAGGCCTCGACCGTGACCTCGCGGTTGCCCGGGTACAGCTCGTCGACCGGCGTGCGCTCGGGCTCGTAGTCGACCGTGACCAGGCCGAGCGCATCGCCGCGGATGCGCATGTTGACGTCCTTGGTCACCAGGATCGTCGGCGTGCCCGGCGAGCCGTCGCGGACCTCGAGCGCGGTCTCGAGGATCCGCTGGTCCATCGTCCGCGAGTCGTAGCTGGGGTTCTTCTGCGGCGCCTTGGCCAGCGCGACGCGCACCGTGCCGCCGCTCTCGGTCGGCTGCGGGTGCGACAGGCCGCCGTCGGCGCGGTGCTCGTCGAGCAGCCGCGCGACGAGGCGGGCGTTGCGGCCGAGCTCCGACTGGTCCTTCTTGAACGAGTCGATCTCCTCGATCACGAAGATCGGGATGATCACGTGGTTGTCCGCGAACGCGTAGATCGCCCGCGGATCGTGGAGCAGGACGTTCGTGTCGAGGACGTAGTTCTTCACGGCCACGCCACGATCATCCGGGCGCCTCGCCGGGGCCGTCAAACGCGGCCGTCGCAATTCGTCCCCGTGGGCGCGCGCACGACGCCACGCGCGCCGCGCCCCGCGCGCGCCGCGTCCGGGCTATGCTCCGCGCCCGCGGCTCAAAGGAGCCGACTCGCGTCGCGCGGCTCAGCCGGCCTTCTTGGCCCGCGCCGCGGTGAACTCGGGGTAGGTGACGACCTGGTTCCGGCCGCTGTGCTTGGCGTGGTAGAGGGCGTGGTCGGCGCGCTCGATCAGCTGCGCGCGATCGCCGGCGTCGTCGGGGAAGCACGCGACGCCGATCGACTGCGTGACCTTGAGCGGGCCCTTCTCGGTCTCGACGACGATCCGCGCGACCTCCTGGCGGATCCGCTCGCCGACCTGGCGCGCCTGGTCGAGCCCGGTGTTCTCGAGCACGACGACGAACTCCTCGCCGCCGTAGCGCGCGGTGATGTCGATCTTGCGCGCGACGTCCATCAGCACCCGGGCGACCCGGCGCAGCACCTCGTCGCCGACGGGGTGGCCGTAGTTGTCGTTGACCTTCTTGAAGTGGTCGACGTCGCACAGCAGGACCGCCGCCTTGAGCCCGTGGCGGCGCGCGCGCTCGAGCAGGTCGGCGAACCGGTCCTGGAACGTGCGGTGGTTGGTCAGCCCGGTGAGGCCGTCCGTCGTCGCCATCGTCTCCATCCGCTTGTAGAGCAGGCCGTTCTGCAGCGACACCGCGACCTGCGTCGCGATCACGCCGAGCATCTCGCGCACGTCCTTGCCGAACCGCTTCTCGGCGCGCGCCGCGAGCAGGAACGTGCCGATCGCCTCGTCGGCCGACACCAGCGGCAGGATCAGCAGCGACTTGACGTCGTCGAGCTTGACCGCCTTGGTGTAGACCGGCGCGGTGACCTCGCGGACCTCGCCGCCCGCCGGAAGGTAGTGGCGGTTCTTGACCACCATCGCGGTCAGCCCGGCGTTGTCGGCGAACTCGAGGTTGGCGAGACGCTCGACGTCGAGCAGCTTCTCGCCGCCCGGCGTGGCGCGGACCGCGGCGACGCGGTGGCGGCCCTTGTCCTTGTCGTAGAGCGAGATCGCGGCGACGTCGAACCCGACGATCGCCGCGGCGGCGTCGAACGCGATCTCCATCACCTGCTCCGGCGTCAGCGCCGAGCCGAGCATCGCCGCGGCCTGGAAGAACCGCTCGTGCTCGTACTTGGCGCGCTCGACCGCGCGGAACACGCGCTCGGCCTGGACGGTGCGGACGAGCTGGCCGACCGCGTCGGCGAGCAGGTCGCGCTCGCGCTCGTCGAACGGGCGGGCGCGGTCGGCGCACAGCACGCCGCGGAGGTGCGGGCCCTCGAGCACCGGCACGCCGGTGAACGCGGCGCCGTCGCCGCCGCCGAGGTAGTACGGCAGCTGCCCCGGCTTGGTCGCCGCGAGGATGAGGGGCGCGCGATCGCGGACGACCGCGGCGAGCACGCCCGAGGTCGCGAGGCGCGGCTGCTCGACCACGTCGTCGCGGTCCGAGACGATCTCCTTGAGCTTGAGCCGCTCGCCGTCGTCGTCGAGCCAGGCGAGCGCGACCGTGCGCGCGTCGAGCGAGCGCTTGAGCGTCGCGAGCACCCACGCGACCTGGTCGGCGATGATCTGGACGCCGCCGGCGGCGAGCAGCCGCTCCTCGTCGTCGCGGTCGCGCGGGGCGCGGCTGCTCGGGCCGAGCGCCGACGCGATCAGGCGGTAGTCGCGCGCGCTCTCGCGCTGCGCCGCGACCTCGCGGTCGAGGCGGATCGCGCGGCGGCGGCGGTGGCGGGCGATCAGGCCGCGCAGCATCAGCGCGTGGGCCGAGGCGGCGCCGATCAGGAACGCGGCGTGGGTGGTCGCGGGCACGAGCGCGTCCTGCCACGTCGGCGCGGCGCGGGTGATCAGCGCGGCCTCGACGATCAGCGCGCCGCCGACCGCGGCGATCGCGCCGGGCCGCGACAGCAGCGTCGCGGCGAACGCGACGACCGCGTACATCAGCGGGTGCAGCGGCGAGTCGAGCCCGCCGGACACGGCGATCGCGGTCGACGTGCCGGCGACGAGCGCGAGCGACACCTCGATGTCGACGAGATCCGCGGCGACGAGCAGCCAGAACGAGGCGCGCTGGGCGCGCGCGCTCGGCGGCTCGAACCGCAGCCGGCGCGCGACCGTCGCGAGGACCAGCACGGCGACGGCCGCGACGAGCAGCATCGGCGCGATCCGCGCGGTCGACCACGGCCCGGGCGCGGTCAGCGCGGCGCCGTCTGCGACGCCGGCGGCGACGAGCGCGCACGCCAGCGCGCCGGCGAGCGCGCCGGCCGAGGCCTTGCCGGCGCGCCGCAGGCTGCGGGTGACGGTCACGGCGTCGCCTCCGTCTCCGTCGCGGGCCCGGGCGCGGGCCCGGGCCCCGGATCGATCCGCAGCACCAGCTCCCCGGGGTAGACCATGCCCAGCTCGTCGCGCGCGTGCTCCTCGATGACCGCGGGGTCGGCGCGCAGCGCGCGGATCTCGCGGTCGAGGCGCAGGATCTCCGCCTCGAGCGAGGCCGATTCGGCGCGGATCTGATCGAGCTGGGCGCGCAGCCGCGGCACGCGATCGCCGCCCGAGATCCGCCACGGCAGGTAGGCGACCGCGAGCGCGACCGCGAGCGCGATCACGACGCGGGTCGCCCACCGGCGCCACGCGGGCGGGACATGCATGTCAGCGAGCACCCTGCGCACGTGCCCCGACCGTACGGGGGGCGTTCCGGAGTGGGCAACTTCTTGGACGGGCTGTGGATTTGCGTCGGCGCGGGCCGGGTGGTGCGTGGCGGGCGCACATCGCGCTAACGTCGCGGCGGATGCATCGCCGCTGGCTGTCGTGGGCCCTGGCCGGGGTGGCGGTGCTGGCGGCGCGGCGGGCGGAGGCGGAGGCGGAGACGGGCACGGAGGCGGAAGCGGAGACGGGGGCGGAGACGGAGACGGGGGCGGAGACGGAGGCGGAGGCAGAGACGGAGGCGGAGACGATCATCGTGATCGGCGAGCCCCTGCCGCTGCTCGCCGGCCGCGCGACCTCGCGGGTGTCACGCCACCAGCTCGACGAGCGCCAGCCGCGGTCGGCGCCCGACGCGCTGCGGTGGGAGCCGGGTGTGTACGTCCAGCAGACCTCCGCCGCGCAGGGCTCGGCCTACCTGCGCGGCCGCACCGGGCAGCAGACGCTGCTCCTGTTCGACGGCGTCCGGCTCAACAACAGCCTGTGGCGCCAGGGGCCGAACCAGTACTTCTTCACGGTCGACACCCGGACCCTCGGCGCGATCGACGTCGTGCGCGGCGGCGCGTCGACGCGGTTCGGCGCCGACGCGATCGGCGGCGTGCTCCACGCCGCGCCGCGCGAGCCAGCGCCGGGGGAGCGCGGGATCGCGCCGCGCGCGGAGCTGCGCTACGGCAGCGCCGACCACGAGGTCGGCGGGCGGCTCGAGCTCGCGGCGCGGCCGTGGGCGGGCGGCGCGGTGCTCGCCGGCGTCGGCTTCCGCGACGCCTCGCTGCTCGAGAGCGGCGGGCCGGTCGGCGGCGTCGGCGGCGACGCGCCGGCGCTGGTGCCGCGATTCGCCGCCGACGGCCGCACCCAGCTCGGCACCGGGTTCACCGAGGCGACGTGGGACGCGCGCCTCGTCCACCTCGCCGACGCGACGCGGCTGACCGCCGCGTACTACGACTACCGCCAGCTCGACGCGCCGCGCACCGATCAGTGCCCGGCCGCGTACGCGCCGGCGGGCGAGTGCCTCGTCTACGACGAGCAGTTCCACCAGCTCGTCTACGTCGCGGCCGAGCGCGACCTCGGGCGGTGGGCGCGCGGCGCGCGGCTGGTCGTGTCGGCGCAGGAGCAGCACGAGCGCAAGCGGCGCGAGCGCCCGACCGCGCGGGCCGAGGACGGCGGCCGCGACGCCGTGCGCACGCTCGGCGTCGCCGCGGCCGCGACCGCGGAGCTGACCGCGCCCGGCGCGCCGGGGCCGGCGATCGCGATCGATCACGGCGCCGACCTCTACGCCGACTTCGTCGACTCGGTCGCGTGGCTGGCGTTCACCGACGTCGACGTCATCCGCTACGACTCGCGCGGCCAGTACCTCGCCGGGTCGCGCTACCAGACCGGCGGGGTGTTCGCCCAGGCGGCGGCGCGGTGGCCGCGGCTCACCGTCCGCGGCGGCGGCCGGCTCGGCCTCGCCGCGGCGCACGCGCCGGCCGACGCGCCGTCGGCGACGACCGCGATCGATCGCGCGTGGGCGACGACCGCGGCTGTGCTCGGCGCCGAGCTCCGGCTCGGCCGCGGCGTCGAGCTGCTCGCGACGATCGATCGCTCGTTCCGCGCGCCCAACCTCGACGACCTCACCGCGCGCCAGGCGGCCGGCCCCGGCTTCCAGTTCGAGAACACCGCGCTCGGCCCCGAGGTCGCGCACACCGCCGAACTCGGCGCGCGCGTGCGCGGCGCGCGCGGCATGGTCGAGGCGTGGGCGTTCGCGTCGCGGCTCGACGGCGCGATCGTGCGGTCGCTGCGCTCGATCGACGACTGCCCGCCGGCGTCGCCACAGTGCCAGGGGTCGTGGTTCCGTTACCAGCTGGTCAACGTCGACGGCGCGCACCTCGTCGGCGCCGAGGCCGCGGCCGAGCTCGCGACGGCGCGATGGTCCGCACGCGCGACGATCTCGTGGGCGCGCGGCGACGGGCCGAACCCGCAGCAGCGGCCCGCCGATCCCGACCTGCCCTACGACGAGCGCGTGCCGCTGTCGCGCGTGCCACCGCTGCACGGCACGGTCGAGGCGACCGCGCCGTGGGCGTGGGGCTACGCCTCGGCGGCGCTGCGGTGGGCGGCGCCGCAGGACCGCCTCGCGCCGGCCGACCTTTCCGACCCGCGGATCCCGCCCGGCGGCACGCCTGGCTACGCCGTCGTCGACCTCCGCGCGGGCGCGCGGCTCGATGGCCACGCCCGCGTCGGCGTCGTGCTCGAGAACGTGCTCGACGCGGCGTACCGCTACCACGGCTCGAGCATCAACGGCCCGGGGCGCAGCGCGCTGGTGTGGCTCGAGCTGACGCCGTAGCGCGGCCCTGCGCGGGCGGTCGACGGGCGGTCGCCGAGCGCTCAGGGGGTGATGACGGTCAGCGACTCGCGGCCGCGCGCCCACACCCGCCCGTGCTCGTCGAGCGTGACGTCGAGGATGTCGTTCTCGAGCAGCCCGCGCCGCACGTCGAGCCGCTTGACCTTCTTGCCGTCGTACAGCGCCACGCCGCGCGACGTCGCCATCCACAGCCGCCCGTCCGCGGCGATCGCGAGGTCCTCGACCTCGAACGACAGCTCGCGCGGGAACGCCCACGCCTCGCCGTCGAACATCCCGACCCCGGCGCCGGTCGCGACGAACACGAACCCGCCGGGCGAGACGGCGATCGCGCGCGCCAGCTCGCTCGCCATGCCGCTGGCCTCGTTCCACACCGTGATCTCGTCGCCGACCAGGCGCGCCGCGCCCTCGGTCGTCGCCAGCCACACCTCGTCGTCGCCGGCGAACGTGCCGTCGACGACGTCGATCGGGACCGGCAGCACGCCCTGCTTGCGCTCCTTGCGATCCGCGGTGGCGTGGTGGTACGCGACCGCGCCGACCGCGAGGTCGACGAGCGCGACGCCCCACGGGCGCACGTCGCGCCCGTCGAGGTAGCGCAGCCCGACCCACAGGATCCCGCCGGGGCCGAACCGCGCGAAGCTGACCTCCGGGCGGTCGCCCGGCGTCTCGATCCGCATCCCGGTCGGCGTCCACGCCTCGCCGTCGACGCGCGAGACGTCGATCGCCGCGGCGTCGCCCGGGCGGTGGAGCGCGTAGATCGCGCCGTCGGCGTCGCGCACCACGGCGAGCACGGCCTGCGCCTCCGGCCCGGTCGGCTCGAACGCCTCGCCATCGTAGCGCCACGCGCGGCGCGCGCCGGTCGCGAGCAGGCAGTCGTCCGCGGCGCGGCACGCGACCGTCAGCGTCGTCGCGCCGTCGAGGAGCTGGCGCCGACGCAGCCACGCGTCGGGGTGGCTCGCGTCGACGCCCAGCCGCGCGATCCCGATGTCACGCGTCCCGACGAAGATCTCGCGGCCGACGACCGCCACGCCGGTGACGTCCGCCGGCAGGTTCGCCGGCAGCGGGTCGATCGTGAGGGGCGCGGCGGTCGCGCCGGCGTCGCCACCGACCGGCAGCAGGCGCACGCCGTCGCGCGTGAGCATGCGCCGCTTGCCGCTGCCGACCGCGTCGAGCGCGTAGAGCTTGCGGCCGCCCATCGCGATCAGGCCGTCGCCGAACGGCGCGAGCGCCTCGAGCTTGAGCTCGGGCGACACCTTGTACGAGGCCCACGCCTCGCCCTTGCGGATCGCGACGCGCTGCTTGCCGTCACCGTTCTCGCCGACGACGAGCACGCCGCCGCCGGGCGCGCGCGCGACCAGCCGGACCCGCGCGACGTCGCAGCCCTCGGCCGCGCCGTAGCGGTACGTCTCGCCGGTCGGCTTGCGCCCGACGAGCCCGTCGAGCGTCCCGATCCACAGCCAGCCGTCCTCGCCGAGCGCGAGCGCGGAGATCCGGCCGGTGATCGCCGTCGGCGCCCACTGCGCGGCGGGGTTGACGTAGAACAGCCCGAGCGGGTGACCGATCCACACGCCGCCGTCCGCCGCGGGCGCGAGGTGCAGCTCGCCCGGCCCGCGTGCCGCGGCGACGTCCACGACCTTGCTCGCCGGCAGCTCGCTGAACGTCTCGGCCGCGACGTCGTAGTAGCCGAGGCCGCCGTCGGTCGCGATCCACAGCCACATCCGCTCGACGTCCGAGGCCATCGCGAGCACGCGATCGCCGGGCAGCCCGTGGACGTTCGACAGCGGCAGGACGTCGCCGCTGCCGGGGCTCCATCGGTCCACGCCGTGACGCCCCGCGGCGAACAGGAACGCGCCCGCCGGGACCATCAGCCGGACCGCCGAGGCGTCGGTGGCGGCGCGGACGCGCACCGTGCCGCGCGTGCTCGGCGCGACCGGCGCATCAGGCTGCGGACAGCCGGTGAGCACGGCGACCACCGCGGCGGCGAACGTGACGGCGCCGACGCGCCCGTGAACGTGTGGATGTCGACGGTGCGGCTGCACGATCCCCGTGGCCGATGAACGTAGAACAACGGTGACGCGCGCGCCAGCGACGCGCGCCGCTTCGAACGACCGCACACCGACGACGCGCCGGTGTGGTCTAATCCGTTCATGCCGCTGCCCCCGCGCCGAGGCAAGCCCCGGTCGTTCACGTCCGCCGAGCTGCGCGGCACCCTCGGCACGTTGCTGAGGACGACGCTCGCCCAGGCCGGCGTGGTCAAGGACGCGCTCGAGCGCGGCGCTCGCGAGGGCCGCGCGCGCCTCGACGACGTGCGCCACGGCCGCCGCCGCCACGACGCGCTCGCCGCGCTGGGCGAGCGCGTGCTCGAGCTGATGCGCGACGGCCAGCACCTCGAGCTCGCCGACGATCGCGAGATCGCCGAGGCGATCGCGCAGGTCGAGGCGTGCGACGCCGAGGACGAGGCCACGCACGAGCCGCGTCGCGCGCGCGGCCGCGGCGGGCGCGATCGCGACGAGGGTGGCGATCGCGACGTCGAGCCCGGCGTCGACTGGATCGAGCCGGTGTCGCGCTCGCGGTTCGATCGCGCGTCGTCGCCGGCGCCGAATCGCGACGAGGACGAGGGCGGCGACGCCGACGGCGCCGTGTCGTCCCGCCACTGGACGCCGCCGCGCCCGCGCAACCCCGACCAGCGGGTGTGGCGCCCGACCGACGCCACCCCGGCAGAGGCGCCGCCGCGCCGGTCCGAGCCAGCGCGGGTCGAGCCGCGGCCGGGCCCCGAGCCGCGGCCGGCATCCGCCCGGCCGGCCCCCGCCCGGCCGGCCCCCGCCCGGCCGACCTTCCCGGATGCGTCCGGCACCCGGCCCGCGGCCCGCACCGCCGAGCCGCGCCCCGACGCCGATCCCCCGCGCCGCGGCGGGATCGTGTTCGAGCCGACCGACGACGAGTCGACCTCGGCCGAGGACGACCTGTCCGAGTACATGCACCCCGACGACGTGCCCCGCCCGGGCGGGAGCGGCCGGGGCGCGGCCGGCTAGCTGTCGACCGTGGCGGTCACGGGGGTCGCCCGGCCAGAGGGCTTGACACCGCCGACCCGGTCCGGTAGACAGCAACCCCGTCATCGCCAGCGATGACAACCCGTTGCGGGGATATAGCTCAGCTGGGAGAGCGCTTGAATGGCATTCAAGAGGTCAGGGGTTCGATTCCCCTTATCTCCACCGCAATTTCAACTAGTTAGGCGTCAGTTTCAGTCTTGCTGCCACGTGGCTGCCACGAGGTAGCGCTCGCGAGCTGAAAACCGCGGCGATCGCGTCGCGCTTGGCCTGCTCGCTCACGTGGATGTACTGCCGGGTCGTCTCGATCGAGGCGTGGCCCATCAGCTCCTGGATCACGGGCAGCGGCACGTTCGCCGCCGCCAGCTCGGTCCCGTAGGTGTGGCGCAGGCAATGGATCGGCTTGGGTGGCAACGCCACCTGCGCCCGCTGGTACAGCGCCCGGATCGGCTTGTAGAGATCCCGGCGGTGCTCGAGCGGTGATCCATCCTCGTGCGCGCACACCCACAACCCACGCCGCGGCAGCGCGTCGAGCGAGGCCGCAAGCCGCGACGAGATCGCCACGGTGCGCGCCTTGTTGTGCTTGGGCGCGATGATCTGCCCCGTGTCGGTGTCCAGCGAGCGCCGGACGACGAGCTGTCCCGCCTTGATGTCGGTCCACTGCAGCCCGCGGATCTCGCCGGCGCGCAAGCCAGCCTCGGCGCCGAGCAACACGACCGCCCGATACAGCGGCGTCGCCGCCGCGAGCAGACGATCGACATCCTCCATCGCCACCGCCACGAGCTCGCTGTCCATCGCATCCACCGTGAACCGCAAGCCGGGCTTGGGGATCACGCCGTTGACGTGCGCGAACTTGAGCAAGCTCGACAGCACCGCGAGGCGGTTGTTGACCGTCTTCGGTGACACCGGCCGCTCGAGCTGCTCGGCGACGAACGCCCCGACGTGCTCCTGCCGGATCTCGTCGAGGCGAAGCGCGCCGAACGCGGGCTCCAGGTGGTGCGCGAGGATCTGTTGCTTCTTGCGCCGCTCGGACGGCTTCTGCTCCGGCTTGTACGTGCGCATGAACGTCGGCACGTACTCGGACAGCGTGGGGACGGTTCGTTCCTCCTTCCCTGCGACGACCGCCGCCTCGGCTCGGGGCTCGCTCACGGACTTGCCCGTGAGCGCCTCGGCCTTGGCGCGGTCCTCCGCGGCTCGTGCGCCGACCTTGGTGTTGGGGAGATCCTGGTACGGGCCGGCGATGCCGGGCGTCCCGAAAATCCGCACCTTGACCTTGTCGGCGCGCGTGACGATGGCTCGGAAGAACCATCGACCGGTTCGTGGATCACGACGGATGGGCATGGCTACTGCTCCTCCCGCGCGTCCTGCGATGACCACGAGCGCAACCATCGCATGATCGCCCGACGAGAGAAACGGATCTGCTTGCCGACCCGTCGATGCGGAACCTCACCGCGCCCCACCGCCTCGTAGACGACGTTGCGGCCGACCTTGAGCAGTGCGGCGACCTCGTCGACGGTGAGCACGTCGTCGAGCACTTCGATGGTGGTGTCTTGCATGGCTACAGCCTCGGGATCGTCACCGTGGGGATCGTCAGCGCCGAGCGCGCCGCAGCTGCCGGAGCTCCGTCGGGCGCCACCGCGCGCAGCCGGGCGATGACGAGGTCGAGCACCTGGTCGACGTCGAGCTGGCGCAGGATGGCGAACGGCTTCGTCGGCGCGGCCGCCGCCGCGGGTGCGGCGAGCGCCTGCCCGGGGGCCGCGTCCAGCGCGGTGAGGATCGCGCGGCATGCGGCGGCGCCGCGCTGCTTGTGCTCGGCCGTGGCGCCCTCGGCGACCGCGGCGCGGATGGTCGTGATCAGCTCGTCGATGGGGGCCTCCTGTCAGAACGGGATGGGCTCCTCGGGCTGGCCGAGGAGGTTGTCGCGAGGGCGAAGGCGCGCGATGAGGCGCGCCTCCTCGTCGAGGGCGTCGTCGGGGTCGGTGATGCGCACGGCGACCTCGACGCGCTCGCGTGCGTAGGTGAGGCCAGGGTCGTGGCCCTCGCCGTACTGGCCGCGCCAGAAGCCCTTCCACCGCCGCCACGTCTGCAGGTGGCGCGTGAGGGTCTCGTAGAGCTTGCCGGCGCTGCTCTGCCCGACGTAGACGACCTCGCCGTCCTCGCGGATGACGTAGACGCCGGACTGTCCGCGGAGCTCGCGCACCCACGCGGGGTACGGTTCACCGCGCGCGCCGACGGACCGGTAGACGAGGCCGCCGTTGCGCAGCGCGCCGGCGTCGTCGGCGATCGCGGCCCACCGCGCGAGGTGGGGCGTCGGGTCGACGGGGCGGCCGCGCAGGTGGAGCTCGAAGTGCAGGTGCTTGAGCGCCTCGCGATCGACGGGGCTCGCGCCGACGATGCCGAGCGGTTGTCCGGCGGCGACGTGCTCGCCCGAGCGGCGGCGTAACGTCGGCGTGACGAGCAGGAGCTCGAGGTGGCGGTAGATGCTCGTCCAGCCGCCGGCGTGCTCGAGCACCACGGTGAACCCGGTCGCCGTCCAGCCTGCCGACCACACGGTGCCGTCGGCGATCGCGAGCGCCTCGACGCCGTCGGGCATGAAGTGCCACTTGCTCCCGTTCGGCGAGCCGGGCGGCAGCTCGGCGACGAGGTCGTTGCGCGTGCGTCGCCGGAACATCACGTCGACGCCGAGGTGGAGCCGACGTCCGCCGTCGCGCGCGGAGCCCCAGCCGTCCGAGATGACCGGCGCGCGGCCCTGGAACGTCGGCACCGGCCAGACCCACACGCCGGGCGGCAGCGCCGCGCGCCGGCGACGAGGCGTCGAGGCGCGCGCGTTGCGCTCGCCCCAGGCGACCGCAGCCAGCGTGCCGCTGCCGACGACGATCCACGGCAGGGCGGCGTCACGCACGACGCGACCTCCGCGTCTGGACGGCGCGCGTGACGAGGTAGCCACCGCCGAGCAGGCCCGCGCCGAGGAGCAGCGGCTTGAACAGCGGGCCGAGGCCGCGGGCCGCCGCCCTGCCAGCGCCCTCGGCGACGTCGCCGGCGGCCTCGCCGACGCCGCTCGCGACGCTGCCCGCAGCGCCCAGGACGTAGCTCGCGGCGCCGGCCAGCGTCGAGGGCAGGTCCACCACGCTCTTCACGAGCGCGTCGGTGAACGTGAGGTCGGGCGGCTCCTCGGCCGCAACCTGCAGGCGGATCGCGAGCCGGTTCGTCGTGTCCCAGAACCCGCGGTTGTCGGCGTAGACGGCCGACGGCGGCGCGCCGGTCGTGAGCTCGACGACGCGCGCGGCCTGCTCCTGCCACTGGCGCTTCGCCGCCTTCATGCCGAAGACGTCCATGCGCGCCCCCGCCACGGCCCGCGACCAAATCGCCGCGAGCTGGAGCACGTCGGCGTTCAGCGTCCGCGGGATCTTGCGCGTCGTCGTCCCGAGCGTGTCGTAGCCGCGCTTGTCGGCGAGGTACTTGCGCAGCGCCGACTGCATCTCGACGAAGTCGTTCATCCCGGTGATCGTCGCGATGCCGCGGTCCTCGGAGATCGCCGCGCCGCCGTTGCGGTAGCGGAGGATCACGACGCACCTGCCGGCTGCGCCTCGACCTGCGCGGGCGACGCCACGGGGCTCGCCTCCGCCGCACCGGGGTCGGCGACCGCGACGAGCGGCACCGCGTAGCCCTCGGACTCGTCGCGCGTGCGCTCGCGCAGGTACTGCGCCGTGACGGCCTTCGCGAACCGCACCTTGGCCGGGTTCGACAGGTTGGGGCTCGCGCCCGCGGCCTTCGCCGCGCGGTGGACGTCGTCGATCGTCAGATCGCGCTGGCGCCGCGCGACGAGGGTGGTCGCGACTAGTCCGACGCCGGCGCGCTCGCTGAACCCCGCGTTCCAGCCGAAGGTCAGCAGCTCGACGAACCGCGGGTTGTCCCAGTCGGGCCGCAGGTTCGGCACCTCGGGGTGGTTGCGGTCGTACGCCGCCGCGATGCGCATCAGCGCGTCGCTCGCGATCGCGACGTTGATCGCCGGGTCGTAGAGGTCGCGTCGCTCGTAGGCCGTGCCTTGGCGGTCGTTGAAGCCGCGCCGGACGACGTCGATCACCTGCAGCAGGCCGACGGCGTCGCCGGTGACCTGGCGCGGGTTGAGGTCGGACTCGCGCATCGCCAGCGCGCGCAGGTACGCGACCGGGATGCCGCGACCGTGCATCGCGAACGTGGCGTCGTACGTCCGCGGCGCCACGCGCGCGAGGTCCTTGCGCGACGGCGGCGGGCCCGTGCGCTTCGACGGCGCCGGCGGCGCGTCGTCGTACGCGCGCTCCTCTCGGTGCGCATCCGCGCCGACGCGCGCCTTGTCGTTGCGGTCGATCAGGTACCAGACCAGGCCGCCCACGCCGAGCGCGGACAGCCAGGTCGTCATGTTGCTCTTGCTCTCGGACATGATCGGTCTCCTCGCGGCGCACCTGCGCCGCGTCTTGGGGGAAAGGGGGAGCTCGACCCGGCCCCGTCGCTCGACGAGCGGGGGCCCGGGTCACGCGAGCTGCCGAGGAGCCGCCCTCGGTTCACCGTCTGAAGACGGTCAGTCGATCAGGCAGTCGGACTCGGTCACTCGCTCGGGAACGCTCAGCCCGCGGCATCCTCCGGCCGCACGTCGCGGCGGATGATGATCGCGATCGGCACCGGCGCCTCGTCCGTGCCGGCGCCGTTGCCGGCGTCGGGCGCGGTCGAGGACACCTCGTCACCGCCATCGGTCGGCGCCGGCTCGGGGGCCGCGACCTGGTAGGTCGGCGTCGCTCCGAACAGGCTCCACCCGCCGGCGCACGTCGAGGACGGTTGCCCGTCCCCGACGTACGCGGGGGTGCGCGGACCGAGCAGGCTGGCGAACCAGCCCAGGAGGCCGCCGCACGAGGCGGCGATGGGGTTGCGCGTGGGGTTCATCGCGTCCTCCTCCTGCTCACTTCACCAGCTTGCCGACGAGCGCACCGATGGTGCGGAGCTGCTCGTCGCGCTTGGCGTGGATCGCGAGCGCGTTCTGGTAGGTGATGAGGTTCTGCACGTCGGTGTCCGCCCGGCCCTGCGCCGCGGGAGCCGCGGGGAGCGGCTGGATCGCGGCGAGGAGCTGGGCGGCCAGCTCGACGAGCTGACCGGTGGTGAGGCCGGCGAGGAGCTTCTTGTCCTCCTCGACCTCGACGGGCTGAGCGACCACCACCGCGGGCCGCGGGCGCAGCGCGCCCCCGGTCGGCGGACGATGGATCACGGCGCGCATCGGCCGGCGGAAGGGCGACCGCGCGGGGCGGCTGTCCTGGCTCCGGTGATCGCGGGGCGCGTTGCGCAGGTCGTCCTCGTCCACGAAGATGATGTCGGCGTACTCGTCCATGGGGTTCTCCTTCGTTCGGGTTGGGGGACGGGCGGTCCTGGCAGCTCGCGTGACCCCGGCGCCCGCTCACGCGGGGGGCCGGGTCGAGCTCGGGTCAAGCGACGTCGTCGTAGCCGTCGTCGTCCTCGACGAAGCCGAGGTCGCGATCGACGTCGGCGGACTCGTGCTGGTAGCGGCGCCACACGCGCGCCGGGCCGACGCCCTGGCGCGGCGGCGGGTCCGCCGGCCCGGCCTCGTCCTTCTTCGCCTTGGCCGCGGCCTCGGTGCGGCTCGCCATGAGCGCGAGCGCGAGCTGCCCCGCGCCCGCCGCGGCGAGGCCGTTGGCCGCGACGCGCGCGTTGCCGTCCATCGTGAACGCGGCGATGCCGCCGCCGATGGTCATCGCCAGCCCGATGCTCTCGGGGCTCATGACGTCCTGGCTGGCGAGCAGGCCGCCGAGCAGCGCGCCGCCGCCGCCGCCGGCGATCGAGGCGATCGTGGTGTTGAGCTCCGGCGCGGGCGCGCGGTGGAGGGCGCGCCGGCGCGGGCGGCTCGCTGCGGGGCGAGCGATGGCGGCGCCGCCACCGCTGTTGCGGTGGCCGGGCTTGTGCTTCGGCTTGTGCTTGGGCTTCTTCTTCTGCATGGCTGGTCTCCTTTCGGTGATCGGGTCAGGCGGCGACGGCGAATCCGTCGTCGTCCTCGGAGCTGGGCTGGTCGTCGTCGTTGCCGTCGTCGTCGAAGCTGTCGTCGAGCTCGTCGTCATCGTCGGGCTCGCGGCACTGGAAGCAGTCGTGGTGGGCGAGCCGTCCGCGCGGGCACACCTCGACGGCGTGCGCGATCGCCGCGCGGGTCGCGGCCGCGATCAGCACGAACGCCGCCGAGCCACGCGCTGCCCCGACCGGGGCGAACATCGCCACGGCGTCGGTGGGCATGCCGATCGCGTCGAGCACCGCGACGATCTCGCAGGGCGTCAGCCCGACGTCGTCATCGAGCGCGCGGATGAGGAAGCGCGTGGCGAACCACAGGTCATCCTCGTCGAGCGCGACGACGGTGCCGACCTCGGCGCGCAGGGTGTGCAGGACGTGGCGGCGCGCGGCCTCGAGCCGCCGCTCGGCCTCGGGCCAGTCGACGACGTGCAGCGACGCGAGCGCGAACACGTCGCGCGCGAGCTGCTCGTCGTCGTTGGGCGTCCGGCGCGCGTGCGCCGGCGTCATCGTCATCCCCTTGGGGAGCGGCGGTGGGTTCTTCCAGGGCTGGTTAGGGTCACGCATGGCAGATCTCTCCTGTCGCGGCCGGGGCGCACCCCGGCCGTTCGCCGCGCCGCGCATCGCGCGGGCCGCGTGGTGGTCATCAGGCGCGCGGGCGAGCCGCACGCGGGTGGTGGTTCAGGTCAGCTTGTCGGCGAGCCATCGCCCGGCGACGGCGTCGGGCGTCACGGCGGCGAGCGTGCCGGGCAACGGCGGCGCCGCCGCCAGCGGGCCGAGCGACATCCCTTCGCGATTGAGCTCGTCCTCGAGCACGCCGAGCGCCGCGCCGCTCACGCCGAGCGCCGCGAGCTTCTCGCGCGCCGCGGCGACCCCGACGCGCAGGCCGAGCCGTCCGCCGACGCGCGCCAGGCGCGACAGGGGCGTGAGGCTCGGCCGGACGCGGTAGCGACCGACGCGGACGTCGCGCCTGTTGCGCAGCGACGCGTCGAGCTCGTCCACGGCGCGCGCGGTCGTACGGACGATGCACTCGCCGGTGGGGCCGAACAGCCGGGCCTCGTGCTCCGCCAGCGCCAGGACGAACGCGATGTCCGCCGTCCCGTCGGCGTCGACCTCGCCGCCCTCGACGAGCGCGCGCATCGCCTGCTCGCCGCGCGCCACGCGGTCGAGCCCGCCCGCGAAGTGGCGCGCCGGCTCGGCGGCGAGCTGGCCGATCCAGGTGATCGCCTCGGCCGGAGTGAGCGTCATCGGCGCCGCGCCGTTACGGCGGCGACCGAGCTTGAACAGCCCGGCCCGCGCCGCGTTGCGGCGCACGCGCGGGTCGAGCACCACCGGCTTGCCGTTCTCCACCGGCAGCGTGTGCCGGCCACCCGGGACGTCGATCGTCGCGAGGCGCCGCTCGGGGCGCGGGTCGATCAGCTCGCCGGCGCCGAGGTAGATCGCCGACCGCTCGACGCAGTTCGGGTCCTCGGCCGGCAGGCGCAGGCGCTGCGGCGGCTCGCACGCGTGCACGCGCGGTCCGTCGCCTGCGGCGCCGACGTCGTCGCGCTGCGGCAGCGATCGGATCCACCGCGCCAGCTCGCGCGTGGTGCGGAAGCGCCCGGCGACCTCGGTCAGCGCGGGATCGCCGCGCCCGACGAGGTCGGCCACCACCTGGGTGACCGCGCCGAGGCACCCGGCGTCGTTGACGGGCTCGACGATCACGACGCGGCCTCCGCGCCGGGCTCGCTGGCGAGCATCGCGCGGATCTTCGCGACCGCGTCCTCGAGCGACAGCGAGCACAGCTCGTCCATCAGGCGCGCCCGGTCGGCGTCGGGCAGCCCGGCCGCCGCTGCCTGCGCGGCGACGCGCTCGTCGGCGGTGAGCGCCTCCTGGATCGCGAGCAGCCGTGCCATCTGCTCCGCCGTCGGGGAGCCCGTCGGCTGGGGGCCACCGCCGGTCGGCGTCTCGACCGCACGCGGCGCGGCGGGCGCCGGTCGCGCCTGCCGCCGCGCGCTCGCGCCGTGCGCCCGGCGCGGCGGCACCGGCGGCGGGCTCGGCGTGCCGCGCGATCTCCCGGGCGGCTGCGCCGACGCCTTCGCCGCCCGGATCGCCATCCACGAGTTCACCGCCGGCGCCAGCGACTTCATCAGCGCGACCAGCGGCGCCTCGTCGGCCGCCGGCGTCGGCGCCGGCTCGTCCATCTCCACGTCGTCCACGTCGTCCGCGTTTGGCTCGATCGGCAGCCGCGCCACGATACCGGCGCCGTCGGCCGCCTGGATCAGCACGGCCGCCGCCTCCATCATCCCGGCGAAGCGGTCGGTGAGGTTGCGCGCGACATCGGCCTGCATGCGCGCCAGATCGCTGTTGCTGCGCAGCAGCGCCGCGATCACGTCCTCGCGCTCCACGGCCGCCGGCGACGGCGCGGCCGCATTGCCGTTGCGTGCCGGCTCGGACAGCGTCAGGTATGCCGCCGGCGCGTTCGGCAGGATCTTGCGCCGCTCGTCGAGCGGGTCGAGCCGGTAGCGGCCCGGCACGCTCTCCACCAGCTCGCGGAACTCCACGAAGCCGGTGTCGATTGGGATGATCATCGGCGCGCCGTCCTTGGTCTCCACGACCTCGGGCGCGCCGCGCGCCCCGGGCGTGCGGAAGCGCCGCACGCGCCAGAACTGCGCGCTCGCGGGCAGCACGATCGGATCGCCATTGAGGTCGAAGGCCAGCTCGGACATCACATCTCTCCCTTCTGGGCGGGACGGACCCGCCGGTGGTGTTCGGGGCCGTCGTTGCCCCTTACTGAGTACGGCCGTTGGCAGCGGCACGAGAGCCAGGTCGATCGACAGGTCGCGTCGCTCTTCGGCGCGACCTGATCGACCGGCGCGCTACCGCGAGAACAAGAAGAGCGCGCCGGTGAACGCGCCGATGAACCCGAGCGCCGCCGGGCTGTGGACGACCTCGGTGACCACCTCGACCACCGTCTCCACCACGGAGGTCACGACGTCGAGCAGCGTGCGGGCGATGTTGCGAAGCGCGGTCAGCATCTCGGGCGTCTTTCTGTGGGCAGCTCGTGCCCCACATCCCATACGGCCGTTCGCAGCGGCACGAGAGCCAGGTCGATCGACCGGCTCGTGTCGTTCTTTTGCGTCCCGGTCCGGGAGATGGTGATGCCCACATCCCATACGGCCTGCGCGCGCGGCACGAGAGCCAGGTCGATCGACCCAGTCGTGTCGATTTCTCTGCGCCGCGGTCCACGCGCGCCGCGCGATCGTGCCGGCAACAAATGGCCCGCGGGGTTTCAGCCCCGAAATCCCACCGCAGCGAGATCCACGACTTGCACCGCGTCAGAAATGGCGCGCGCTGCGCGCCCCGCGCGTTACCGCAGGCGCAGGAACGTCAGCACGTCGGACCCGCCCGGTAGCTTCGCCGCATGCTCGACCAGCTCGAGCTCGGCCGCGACGTCACTGCCGAGCCACGTGCGCGCCGAGATCGTGCGCGCGTGCGCCGGCAGGCGCCCCCACGCGAGCAACTCCACCACCGCGGCGTCGGGGCCTGGCACACGATCGCGCGGCAGGAACGCGGTGAACGCCGCGCTGCGCGCCGCCCACACCACGCGCCCGCCACGGCACAGCGCCACCGCGCACGCCTGCGACGTGCGCTCGACCAGCCGCACCGCGGCCGCCGTCAGCGACACCGAGAACTCGCGCGCGAGCGCGCGCGCCGCGTCCAGGTCGAGCTCGTCGCGGTTCGCCCACGGCTCCACCAGGAACCCGGGCATGAGCAGCTCCGCAGCGAACGCGTTGGCCTCGGTCTCGATCGTGTCGGCCTGCCGCTCCTCCAGCGCCGCCGACGTGCAGCCGCCCGCATAGCCCGCCGCGGGATGCGCGAGCCAGAAGTGCCCAAGCTCGTGCGCCGTGCTGAACCGCCGCAGCCCGGCGTGATCGATCTCGTCCGACAGACGGATCACGCGCCGGCCCTGGAGCTCCAGCCCGCGCGCGAGCGCGCCGCGCAGCCCGCCCACGACGATCTCCGCGCCGAGCGCCTCCGCGATCAGCTCGATGTCGATGTCGGCGGGCGTCGCGACACCCAGCCGCCGCGCCAGCTGCTCCGCCGACTGCCGCGCCGCCACCAGCCGCGCGGCGCGGTCAATCCTCGTCGCCATCCGAGCCCGGCACACCGGCCGCGCCGACGAGCGCCTCGAGATCTTGCACCAGCGCACGCAGCTCCTCATCGGCCAGCTCGCCGGGCGCCAGGCTCCGGTGGTGCACCGCGAGCGTCGGATACCGCGCGAGCAGCTCGTCCCGGCGCGCCAGCAGCGCTGCGCGCGGTCGCTCGTCCCGCAGCGGCGCTGGCTTCGGCGCGGCGCGGCGCGCCCGCGCCTCGTCGAGCAGGCTTCGCCAGCCCGCATCGCTCAGCGCCTGGATCTCGGCCCACGCCGCGTCGAGCTCCGCCGCGTCCACCGCGGCGGTGGCATCCGCGACGGCCGTCTCGGTCGCGTCGCGCAGCTCGACGTCCGGGAGATGGTCCCGGACCAGGTGGAAGAGCAGCCCTAGGTCGCGATGCGCGGTCTTGGCGTCGGTCACGGCTCGTCCTCCTCGTCTCCGACGTCGCCGTCGTGCTCGTACGACGCGGCCTCCCCGACCTCGTCGTCCCATCCCAGCGCGTCGGGGTCGTCGCCCTCCGCGTCCCACCCGACGGCGTCGATGCTGTCGCTCGAGCTCGCGTCGTCCATGTTCGTCACCGCCGCCACCGGCGCCACCGCCGCGCCACGCTTGCCGTCCGACCGCTTGCGGTGCTTGCGCCGCCGCGTCATGTCCCACGGCCGCGGCAGCAGGTCGTCGACGAGCGCCCTCGCGCTCTCCAGCACCTCGGCCGGCAACCGCGCGCACAGCGTCGCCAGCCGTCGCTCGGCGTTCCGGAACTGGTTCAGCGACCAGCCGAGTCGCGTCATCACGTGGCCGCGGTGCTCGCACCCCGACAGCCACGCGTCCAGCAGCGCCGCCACGTCCGCGTCCTCGCCGATCATCGGCCGCAGCGCGTCGACCACCTGCGCGCGCACGCTGGCCAGCAGCACCGCGCCGTCCGGTCGCAGCGCGCGGTTCTCCGCGCGCAGCGAGACCTCCGCCTCCAGCGGGCTCTCGCCGTCCGTCGAGTCCACCGCGTCGATGTCGCGGTGCAGCCGCCGGACGCGTCGCCACCGACGGTCATGGTACAGGCGCGACTCGATCGTCTGCCGCAGGTGCTTCTCTAGCGTCCGCGCCCCGTCGGGGTTCCACCGCCGGATCCCCTGCAGCGTCAGCGAGCACGCGTCTAGCACCACCCCGCGCGCCTCCAGGTGATCCGCGACGCCCTCCAGCCGGTTCACCCGGTCCACCTTCGCCTGCGTCCACACCATCAACCGCGCCAGCAGCTCCCGCGTCATCTCCTGATCGAAGCGCGCGCGCCACTCGGCGGTGAGCGGAACGGGCGCCCTGCGCGGCATGCAAGCGGTATCGCGGGCCCGGCGGCTAGGTGTCAAGCGTTCAGGTAGGCACGAGCTGGAATGCTCGCCGCCCGCCGGACGTTAGGGCGCGATGAGGTGGGCCCGTGTGCGTCCGGTCTGGTCCGTCGTGGTGCGCGTCGCTGTACTCGGCGTCGTCGTCGTGGCGCCGCGACCTCCCTCACACCTCGACACCGTCACCGCTACCGTCGTGGCCGTCCCACCGGCAGCGACGCACTCGTCCTCGGCCGGGGCCGACTGCCCCGCGCCGCACGCCGCGCGGGAGGAGGTGCGACGGCGGGCCGACGAGTTTGAGTACGGCGCGAGCCTTGCGGACGCACTGTAAGTCCTCGCCGCGCCCCGTCCTGACCGCCGCGTAGGCCTGTGCTCGCGTCGTCGGATGTCCGATCACGAACTTCGCTCTCTCCGACGACAACTGGCCGCCCGAGCGCGCGGCCGCGGCAAGCGCTACGCGCCGGACCTCCGGTCCCGCGCTACGGCCTGGGCGCAGCGCGCGATCGCCGGGGGCGCGCGGCTGACCGAGGTGGCGCGCGCGCTCGACATCGACGACGAGACGCTGCGCAAGTGGCTGCGGAAGGACTCGACCGCGACGACGTCGCTGGTCCCGGTCGAGGTCATCGTCGACGAGCCGGTGGCCCTCGCGGGCGTCCGCGTCGTGTCGCCGACCGGCTACCGAGTGGAGGGGCTTGCGCTCGACGAGGTCGTCGCGCTGCTGCGGGTGCTGGGATGATCCTCGCGTCGAGCCGGCGCGTCCGCGTGTTCGCGTACCCGCGCCCCGCGGATCTCCGGAAGGGCTACGACGGGTTGTACGGTCTGGTCACGACGTCAATGGGCTGCGACGTCCTCGGCGGCGACGTGTTCCTGTTCGTCAACAAGCGTCGCAAGGCGTGCAAGGTGCTCGTGTGGGACGGTACCGGGCTGTGCATCTTCCAGAAGCGGCTCGAGCAGGGTGTGTTCGCGCAGCTGTGGCGCGACGACGGCGTCGCGGCGGTGAAGCTCACGACGACCGAGCTGTCGCTGTTCATCGAGGGCTGCGATCTGATCGGCCGTCGGGCGCTGACACCGTCGGCAGTCGTGCCGAAGTCGCTTGCCTCGGATCGCACGATCTGATCTAAGGGAAAGGTGCAGCTCGACGAAGCCGCGATCGAACGCGAGCAGGACATCGAGGAGCTGCGCCGTGTCGCGCTCGCCCTGTACAAGCAGACGCAGCAGCTGATCCGCGATCTGCGCCGGCGGGCCGAGAAGATCGCGTTCCTGTCGGGCAACCAGGAGGAGCTGCAGCAGACGCTCGCGCTGATCGCGTCATTGACCGAGCAGGCAAAGGCTCACGCGAAGGTGCTAGACGATCACCCGGCGCCCGAGCCGGCGCCGAAGGAGCGCAAGCCGCGCGAGCGGTCGGGGCCAACGCCGCAGCCGAACTTGCCGCACGTGCCGCAGCGCTTCGAGCTCGACGACGCCGACCGCGCCTGCCCGAGCTGCGGCGGCGGGCTCGCGCCGATGGAGGGGCAGTTCGAGACGTCGGAGATGATCGACGTCGTCGAGATCCAGTACCGCGTGGTCCAGGTCGAGCAGCAGAAGTACGTCTGTCGCTGCGGTGGCTGCGTCGAGACCGCGCCGGGGCCCGCGCGCGCGCTGCCGGGCAGCCGCTACTCCCTGGCGTTCGCGATCAAGGTCGTGCTCGACAAGTACCTCGACCACATCCCGCTCGAGCGGCAGGTCCGGATCCTGGCGCGACACGATCTGGTCGTGACGTCGCAGACGCTCTGGGATCTCGCGCTCGCGGTCGCGCGACGACTGCGGATCGTCGACGAGGCGCTCGCCGCGCACGTGCTCGCGCAGCCGGTGATCGGGCTCGATCAGACGGGCTGGCCACGGATCGAGCAGGCCGGGCACAAGCCCTGGCAGATGTGGTGCCTCACCGCGCCGGGCGTCGTCGTCCACCGGATCCGCGACGACAAGAGCGCCGCGACGTTCGCCGATCTCGTCGGCGGGTACCACGGCACGATCGTGTGCGACGCGCTCGCGACGCACGAGGCCGGCGCGCGCGAGGGACCTGGCATCGTGCTCGCCGGCTGCTGGGCGCATGTGTTCCGCAAGTTCGACGAGGCCGTCGGCGATCACCCCGAGGCGGCGTTCGCGCTCGATCGCATCGGCGCGATCTACGAGATCGACGCGCGCGCCGAGGGTGACCTCGCGCGACTCGCGGAGCTGCGTCGCACCGAGTCGGTCGTCGTGCTCGCCGAGCTGAAGGCGTGGCTCTGGAACCAGGCCGCGCTCAAGACGCTATCGATCGGCAAGGCCGCGGCCTACGCGATCGCCAACTGGGACAAGCTCACCCGGTTCGTCGACAACGCGCACGTCCCGCTCGACAACAACGCCACCGAGCGCGCGATCCGCGGCCCGGTCGTCGGCCGCAAGAACCACTACGGATCGAAGTCGCGGCTCGGGACGCAGGTCGCCGCCGCGCTGTACACGATCCTCGAGACCGCGAAGCTGCAGGGCGTCGACCCGGCCGCGTACCTGCACGCCGCCGTGATCGCCGCCGACCGCGGCGAGCTGCTGCTGCCCGCGGACTTCGCCGCGGCGCCGCGCTGACGCTGCCGGCCCGAGCGGCGCGGACGAGTATCACGCCGCGGCTCGCCGCCCCAGACGGGGCGCGGCGAGGACTTACGACGCACTCGATCGCGCCGTGGAGTCGTGGGCGTGTGCGAACCCGGGCGCGAGCGTGGACGCGATGGCGAAATGGTCGCGCGACCTCGTCCCGCGCCGCCCACAGTCGTTCGCCGGCGTCGAGGTGGAGGTAATCGACGACGACACGATCGTCGCGCTCTGGCAGCACCCGGACGCGGTCGGGGGCGGAAGATTGAGCTCTTTCGTCCGGGTGAACGAGGTGTGGCGTCGATCGAGCGCTCGCGAGCTCGACGGAGACCGCAGCGGCATCGTCATGGTCCGCGGCGACCACGTCGCCGTGTTCTCCGAGACCGTGCGCACGACGGGGCACAGCGCGGGCGAGGTGGTCGTCGTCACCGTCGCGGCCGGGCGGATGGATCTGCGCTGGGCACGCGACATGACCGGACCGGACGTCGACGTGAACGGCGACACGATTCGCATCGATCATCTTCGCCCGCCGCGAACGTTCGACGGCGGCGGCAAGCTCGCCCCGAACATCGCCGAGATCATCTGGCTGCGCGTCTCGGCGGACGGCGTGGAGGTTCGCGAGGCCACCCCGGTGTCTCCGCTCTCGGACCTGGAGGCGTACTGCGCCGACCCACGAGCGTTCCGTCGGAGCGTGGCGCCGCGCGTCGCCTGGTTGCTGGGCTCATGCGACTTCACGGTGACCGACGTGCTTGAGTCATCGTACGAGAGCGCGACCGTGGAGATCCTGCGCCCGGACTGCGACGAGGCGGACAGCGTCGTGCTCCGCCGTTCGGGCAACCGCTACTTGCCCGCCGCCGTTCGAGTCTGGTGCACGACGCGATAGCTGGCCGAGGCCCCCGCCCGTTGAGGCACTCGGGCTACTGCGGCTTATTGGCCTCGGCGCTGACACGGCGTTCGAACGCGCCGTTGCCAGGGCCGGAGCCGCCTACTGGGCGTCGACGATGTCGAGGCAGATGGCGGTCGCCTCGAATCGAACGTCCCCTGTGGTGTTGGCGCGGGCATCGAAGACGCAGTCCCATCCCTCCTGGGTACCGGTCACGTCGCCGTTGGCGTCGTGGAAGCGACGAGGGCCGGACTGGAGCACGGCGAAGTCGGGGCCGCCGATGCTGTCGCTTGGGAGTAGCGTCTCGTCGTAGACGGTCCCGGCGGCGATCGTGGAGCAGCCGCCTCCGATGACGACATCACCAGCGTCGCAGCTCGCGCCAGCGGGGCGAACCTCCGGTCCCGCCGGGGGAACCACCGTGCCACGCCGACGGTAAACTCGTTCGGCGGTGATGGCTGGCTCGAAGCCGTCGCAGTCGCAAGTTGCGGCGTCGGCATCGGCCGGGGTGGGGCCATCGTCACCACAGCCGACGACGACCGCCATGCCAGCGACTGCGCTGGCGAGCATCAGGACGATTACGTGCAAGGGGCGCATCAGGTCTCCAGACTGTGTCAGGGGGCGGAGGATGACTCGCTGCTGGCGAAGCTCAGCGAGAACGTCTTTGTGCCGTAGTCGGTCTCGATGCCGGCAGCCGTGACGAACGCGTCAAGATCCGCGAATGTGCTGCCGGCAGTTGTGCTCACGCTCACCTCGTTCAAGTAGCGCGCGCGCGCGTGGCGCGGCCAGGCCGTTTCGGGATCGCCGGGCGGGAAGTACTGGTCGTACACGGCCCAGTTCGCCATGGCCTTGCCGAACAGGCCGACGTTGACCGCAGCTGCGCCACTGCCGCCGGCGGCAGTGAAGGTGAAGTCGCTTGGCCCGGACTGGTCGAACAAGAACGTCCAGCCCGAAGTCACCACGTACAGATCCGTCTTGCCCGGATTGCCCCCGTCGACCGCGGGCACCAAGTAGGCCGTCTTGCCGTTGGCGCTGATCGAGGCGCGGTCCTGCGAGGTCGCAGGGTCGATGCCCCGCGCCGCGAACGCCGGTCCGGTGCCGTTCTGCCCCGTCGCCGGGTGGCTGTCCGCCGGCGCGCTCGCCAGGCACGTTCCGCTCGCCGTCGCCGGCGCGTACGCCTCGCCGACGACGTTGGCGCAGGTCGGCTTGACGTTGACCCAGTTGTCCCGGTGGCTGCCTTCCCAGATCCACCGCGTGTAGCTCAGGCTCCCCGACGGTGTGAGTGCCGCGTAGCCGTCCTTGCTCGTGCCGTTGTACACGGTCACTTTCTGGATCACGATCTTGTTCGACGCGGTGTACAGGCCCGTCATCACCTTGCCCTCCCCCAGCCCAAAGGTCGTCGCTTTCGGATTGACCCACACCTCTGTCAGCGGCGACGCGATCGGGGTGCTCGCTGCGATCGGCACGCTCTCGAAGTAGAACGGCCCCGCCAGCACGCGGTGCGTCCACTTGATCGGGTTCGCCGGGCTCATCACCCGCCCCGTCAGGTCCGTCACCGTCAGCCGCACCTCCCACACGCCCTCGACGTCCATCCCCGTCACGTTCGACTCGTCCATGAAGAACCGGTGGGTCGCGGTCGACCCGGCCAGCGCGAACGCCGCCGCCATCTGCGGCGCGCGATAGCTCGCCTCGCCCGGCCCCTTGACCTCGTACTGCACCGACAGGATCCCGACGTTGTCTCGCACGTCGAGGTACCAGCCCAGCCGGTTCGCACCCAGCGGGCTGTACCCGCTCGGCGGCGACGCGCCGGTGATCCACCCCGTCCCGGTGCTGCAGTCCATCGGCGCAGCCGCGTGGTTCGCGCGGTACTTGTACGACGTCGAGCTCGCCGCCGGCGCCGGCGTCGCGTTCACGTCGTAGCTCAAGGTCGTCGGCGTCAGCGAGCTGTCTTGGTACGGGCACGGCGCGTACGACGTCGCCCGCACCGCCACCGTCGCGCTCCGCTCGTCGTACAGCAGCGTCGACGTGTCCGCGGCCACGTTCGGCGTCGGCACCACCGCCACGTCCGCGTCGCAGTTGTCGTAGCGAAACACCACGTCCTGGATCGTCGTGCTGTTGCCCGCGCGGTCCGTGATCACCACGTCGAACGTGTTGTCACCGGTCCACGTCGCGTCGTTGCACGCGTCCGCCACGAGCTGCACGCTCGTGCTCCACGCCCCCAGCCCCGACGTCAGCGTCTGATCGAACCCGCCCGGCGTCCGGCTGATCGCGATCGACGCGACGCCGCTGGTCGCGTCCGCGCTCGTCCCGGACATCGTCACCGTCGTCGTCGTCGCCTCGCCCG
>WYBA01000226.1 GCA_011526095.1 Myxococcales bacterium
GAACGTCACGTAGTGGGTGACGTCGCTACCCGACGTGGCGTGCCCCGCGGTGATCGTCCCGCCCGACGAGCTCCACCGCTTGCTCGCGGTCGGCGTGTAGCTCGACGCGGTGGACGTGCCGGCGGTCGCGAACGCGCCGGGCGCGTCGGCGGCCGCGCGCGCCACCATGTAGGTCAGCTCGAACCCGCTGTCGGCGAGCGCGCCGGTCGAGACGTCGTGGCACTGGACGTTGACCAGGCCGCCACCGCTCGAGGTGACCTTGCAGCGGGTGTCGCTCGCGCCCGACGCCGTGACCATCACGTTGGCCGGCGCACCCGACTGCCCGGCGAGCGTGACGCCGTAGGTGCCGACGCCGGAGCGCCCGAACAGGACGTTCCCGCCCGACGAGCTCGACGACGCGCGCAGCGTCGACCCCACGCCGCCGTACGACAGCCATGCGTGACCGGCCGCGCCGGTGACGCGGGTGTCGAGCGCGAAGCTCGCGACGAACCGGCTGTCGACCGCGGCGCCGGCCGGCGTGAAGCAGCGGACCATCACGTCGAGGTCCCCGGCCGGGCTCGCCTCCTGGCGGTCGTACTTGCACCACGCGTTGCCGGCGCCGTACGCCGCGACGTGCACGGTGGCGCCGAGCGCGCCGGCCTGGCGGGTGAACCGCACCTTGTACTGGCCGAGCGCGGTGCGGGTGATCCGGTTGTTCCAGCCGGTCGGGTTGTACGAGTACCCGGTGCTCGCGTCGTAGTCGCCGGTGGCGTTGTGCGCCCACGCCCAGCCGGAGGCGAGGACGTCGAACGGCTGCTCGGCGCGCACGGTGAGGCGCAGGCCGTCCGATGCGTAGCGCAGGTCGATCAGCGCCTCGCGATCGGACAGCAGCGTCACCGTCAGCGACGCTGGCGTGCCGGCGGTGCGCGAGTCGAACGTCTCGCCCGAGGGATCGGTGTAGCGGACGAAGCCGTCGTAGCCGGTGCCGTCGAACGTGAGCTGGACCTCCGCCGTCGCGGCGCCGCCGGTGCGGCCGACGTAGGTGGCCGTGCCGGCGATCGACGTCACGCGCGAGCCCGAGCCGTCGACGTAGGCCGCGATCCCGCCGTCGGTGACGAGCGCGGCGTTCTGGTACTCCACGACCGCGCCGTAGACGTCGTTCTTCCACCGGTTGAGCTGGACGACCTCACCCGGCGCGGCCTCGAGCGGGCGGGCGAACGCGTCGCGGTAGAGGTCGTCCCCCGGGACCAGGGTCGACGCCGCCGACTCGAACGCCGCGAGGGTCCCGTCTCCCGAGATCAGCGCGTCGTTCGCGTCGCCGTTGTTGTGGACGCCGGTGTACGGGGTGGTCACGCGCTGGGTCGTGCCCATCCACCGGTCGTGGATGTAGACGTCGCGCAGGCTCGTGTCGAGCGGATCGATCGTCGCTGTCGTCGTCCATACGACGAGCCGGCCGTCGTCGCTGAGCTCGGCGCCGAGGCCCGACGTCGAGCTCGGCCGGGCGATCCCGTCCGACGTGCGCTCGACCAGCTCGAGGGTCGAGGTCAGCCGGTCGAGCACATGGAGCAAGCCGTGGCGGTAGACGAGGAAGAACCGGCCGTCGGGCGTCATGTCCTCGATCGGCCGCAGCGCCGACGCTGGTTCCGGCGCGCCGTTCGGGCGCCGCGACGCCTGCTCGATCGCTCCGCTCGAGAGGTCGCGTACGACCGCGAAGTCCTGGTAGTCGTCGAGGCGCTCGTAGGTGTAGGCGACCTTGCCGCCGTCGGCCGACAGGAACGTCTCGCCGCGGAGGCCCGTGTAGCTGGGCAGGATCGCTCCGTCGACCGCGCGGGAGGCCAGCGTCAGCGTGTTCTTGAGCAGGCTGTACACGTAGACGTCGAACGTGCCGTTGGTGTCGAGTGGGTCGAGCGCCTGGTAGGTGACGAACGCGACGTGGCTGCCGCTGGCCGAGATCGAGAGGCTCCGGAGCTCGACGTCGCCCACGAACGCGGTGGTCCACTCGCCCGTCGAGCGATCGAGGACGTAGACGCCCGCGGGCCGGCCCGAACCGTCGTCGCGCGTCGCCAGCGACATCGCGATCCGGTTGCCGTCCGCGCTCATCCGGACGTCCCTGATGAAGTCGCGCGGCAGATCGATGATCGTCCGGGTGTCGGCGGCACGATCGAGCAGCCACGCCCGGAGCGAGCGATCGTGGACGTCCCGGATCACCACGAACCGGCCGTCCGCGGACACGGCGAGCGGCCGCCCGCTGGTGTCGCCGACGTCGCCGGGGGCGCGCACGGACAGCTTCTCCGTCGGGGACAGCAGCACCGCCTCGGCGTCCTCGCCGAGCGTCAGCTCGTCGGCGCAGCTGGCGACGGCGGTGGTGGTGAGAGTGGCGAGCAAGGCGGCGCGCGCGAGGCGGCAGCGAGACAGAGCAGACATCGGATCCTCCATGATCGGGCGTGGACGGTCGTCGCGTGGTGTGGGGTTGCTGACCCGGCCGACGCACGCCGGACGCGGTGTTCCCGGCACGACCCCGGCAGCGAGCGGCACGGGCTGGCACGCGGGCGGCGTTGCCGCGGCGCGGTCGCGGGTGATACAGGGGCGCGATGGATCTCTACGGTCGCCTCGTGCACGACGTGCTGTTCCCCGGGTTCGAGGCGGCGCGCGGCCGGCCGACGGTGGGGCTGATGCGCGACCTCGACCGCACCCAGTGGGCGAGCGCCGACGAGCTGCACGCGATCCAGAGCGGCCTGCTGCGCCGGCTGGTCCGCCACGCCTACCACCACACCCCCTGGTACAAGGCGCGGCTCGACGAGCGCGGGCTGACCCCCGACGACTTCCGGACGCCCGAGGACCTCCACAAGCTGCCGCTGCTCGAGCGCGACCACGCGCGCGGCTCGATCGACGCCCGCACCAGCGACGCGCCGCCGTTCGCGGCCGTCACCAAGGTCACCAGCGGCTCGACCGGCCAGCCGATGAAGGTCTCGTACAACGCCGAGTCACGGCACTGGCGCGACGCCACGCGGTGGCGCGGCTATGGCTGGGCCGGCTACCGCCCCGGGATGAAGGCCTTGCACTACTGGGGCTTCGGCCTGACGGTGCCCGACCGCAAGGCGCGATGGAAGATGAACCTCGACCGCGCGCTCAACCGCAACAACTACGTCGACTGCACGATCCGCAGCGACGAGCGGCTCGCCGAGGTCGTCGCCGAGGTCCGCCGGTTCCAGCCGGAGATCATCGTGACCTACAGCCAGGCCGGCGCCTACCTGGCGCGCCACGTGCTGCGCACGGGCACGCGCGCGTGGGGCGAGATCCCCGTGATCGTGGGCGCCGAGCGCCTGCTCGAGCACGACCGCCAGGCGATCACCGCCGCGTTCGGGCCGACGTTCGAGACCTACGGCTCGCGCGAGTTCATGCTGACCGCCGCCGAGTGCGACGCCCACGACGGCATGCACGAGTCGATGGAGACGCAGATCACCGAGATCATCGTCCGGAACCCGGACGGCACGACCCGCGCCGCCCGCCCCGGCGAGTCGGGCGAGGTCGTGATCACCGACCTGCACAACCTGGCGGTGCCGCACCTGCGCTACGTCAACGGCGACATCGCGGTGCAGCGGCCCGCCGATCGCTGCGCCTGCGGGCGGTGGCTGCAGCGGATCGGCCCGATCGAGGGGCGCACCCTCGAGAACCTGCGCGACGCCGCCGGGCAGCCCGTCGGCGGCACGTTCTTCGCGGTGCTGTTCCTCTACCTGGTCGATCACTGCCTGTCCTACCAGGTGGTGCAGCACGCCGACGACCACCTGACGGTGCGGGTCGTGCCGATCGCCGGCCCCGGCAAGCTCCCGGCCGCGCAGCACCAGTTCATCCACGACTTCTGCGCCCGCTACGTGCCGGGGCTGCCGGTCGTCGTCGAGGAGCTCGCCGACATCCCGCCCGGCCCGGCCGGCAAGCGCCGCCTGGTCGTGGTCGAGCCGCGAGCGTAGGCCAATGCCCGTCAGTTAGCGACGCAGGCAAGAGTCCGTTCGTCCGCGGCCTCTCACCGACGTCGTCGGGAATGGCCGTCTGGCGAACCGCCCTGTGCCGCTCACCCTGGGAGGGTCGATCGGCGTAGATCCCCTCCGCTCGTCGTGAGGCTCGTCCCGCTCACCCGGAGCCCCGTCGAAGGGCGCTGGCGCTCGGCCAGGCCCAGGAGGAGCGGACCTCGAGATCCTGCGAGCCTGGACGAGCTGTTCGTAGGAGCAGCGCCTGGCGCTCGGGCCTGGTCGAGGATGAGCGGGGAGACGGAGGCGCACACGCTCACGCTGACGAGGCCGGCCGC
>WYBA01000227.1 GCA_011526095.1 Myxococcales bacterium
CTCCGTCATCCAGATGCTCAAGAAGCGAGCGTTCGGCTACCGCAGCTTCCCGAACTTCCGCACCGCCGTCCTCTTCCACTGCGGCGGTCTATCCCTCTATCCGAGCCACCCGTAAGTCGGAAGAACCGGGGAACACCTGCGCGAGCTCGCCGATCCACGCCGGCAGGCGCTCGGCGAGCGCGTCGGGCGCGTCCGCCAGCCGCGCCGCCAGCTCGTCGATGATCCCGTCGAACGCGTTGTACGGCACGCTCTCGCGCTCGTAGCACCGGCCGGACAGCACCCACGCGTCGTCGATGTCCGCGACGCCGCGGCAGAAGCTGCGCAGCATCGACGACTTGCCGATCCCCGACGGCCCGTGGGCGTGGACGACGACGCGCCGGCCGCGCCGGGCCAGCCCGTACGCCTGCTCGAGCGCCCGCAGCTCGCGACGGCGCCCGATGAACGTCGCGCGCGCCGGGCGCGCGCGCGGCCGGGCGCGCGCCTCGTCGTCGCCCGCGAACACGCGCAGGAGCTCGGCGCCGCCCGGCCGGTGCTCGGGGCGCGGATCGAGCAGCGCGAGGCACACGTCGCTGAGGTCGGCCGGGAGCTCGGGCACCAGCTCGCGCGGCGCCGGCGGGGTCTGGTGCGTCTTCTTGAAGTAGAGATCGAGCAGGCTGTCGCCCTCGAACGGCAGCCGGCCGGTCAGCGCCTCGTACAGCATCGTGCCGACGGCGTACCAGTCCGACGCGGGCCCGACGCCGGCGCCCACGAGCTGCTCGCTCGACATGAAGTCGGGCGTCCCGGCCGCCGGCCCGCGCTGCGCGCGCGCGACCCCGACCCGCTCGGCGATGCCGAAGTCGACGACGACGACGCGCCCGTCGTCGCGGACCAGGACGTTGTCCGGCTTGACGTCGCCGTGCCACAGCCCGGCGTCGTGCAGCGCCATCAGCCCGCGCACCAGGTCGGCGAGCACGGCGCGCAGCGCGTCGATCGCGCAGCGCGGCGGCGTCGCCGCTACCGGCTCCACCGCCGCGCGCTCGAGCACCTGGCGGTGCGTCGTCGACTGGGTCGACACCGCCGGCGCGGCCTCGTCGCCGGCCGCGCGCGTGACCGGCAGCCGCCGGGTCGCGCGCTCGGTGCTCGACGGGCCGCGCGCCCACCGCGTGAACGCCACGCCGTCGATGCGCTCCATCGTGAAGAACCACAGCCCGCGCTCGGTCCCCAGCTCGTAGACCGGCGCGAGGCTGGGGTGCGCGACGTCCGCGACGTTGCGGAACTCGCGCTTGAGCCGCACGCCGGCCGCGACGTCGGGCACCGACAGGGTCTTGAGCGCGACGCGGATCCCGCGGTCGCGGTCGATCGCGTCGTAGACGGTGCCCATCCCGCCCTGCCCGAGCCGCCCGACGACGTCGTAGCGCCCGATCGCCACCGGCGTCGCGGGCGAGGCCGTACGCAGCGCCTCGATCACCGCGTCGCCGCCTCCCCCCGTGGCGTCGTCGTGCATCCCACCACTATCGCACGCGGGGGAGGAGGCGGGCCGCGCGTCAGCGCTGATCGCGGCGGAGGCAGCGCGCGCTGGCGTAGAGCGGCTTGATCTGGTTCGACCCGGTCTTGGCGCCGGCGCGGGTGATCAGGTGCCAGCGCTCGACGCCGCTGGCGTCGCGCTTGGGGTAGACGGCGATGTACTCGCCGCCGCCGTCGAACCGACCTGCGACGCGGGTCAGGTAGCACATGGCCTCGTTGGTCGGCGCCATCACGACCTCGCGCTCGCGCGTCGGCACGATCAGCCCCTCGGTCGACACGTGGAACTCGCCGCCCCAGAACTTGGCGGGGACGCCGCTCGACGGCGTCCCGACGAACAGCGAGCCAGCGTAGCCGCCGACCCAGCCCGAGCAGCCCTGCGATGTCTCGGACGACGGCGTGAACCCGTACGGCGACTGGTAGATCGAGACCCACTCGCCGCCGCCGCGGAAGTTGCCGGTCATGCCCTGCACCATCGACGCCGCGTCGCCCCACCACAGATCGAGCTGACGCTGCGCGCAGCCGCTGGCCGCGCCGTTCCAGTTGAACACGGTCCCCGACGACCAGCGCGCGGTCCCGTTCGCGAGGAACGCGCTCTTGTTGTAGCAGTACGCCTCGCCGTGCTGGCCGGTGCCCGGCTGGGCCGAGCCGACGCGGAGCACCCAGTTCGCACCGGACTGCTCGACGTGGACGTCCTCGCCGGTGCCGGCGAACAGGCCCCCGATACGACTGAGCACGCAGTGGTGCGTGCTGACCGGCATCAGCGTGACCGCGGTGCCCGGCGTCGAGTTCCAGTAGGGACCGACCGCCCAGTTCCCGTCGATGCTCTGCTCGGTAGTGCCGACCTCGACGTCGCCGAGGTCATCGAGATCGTCGGCCTGCTCGACGTCGTCGTCGGCCACGTCGTCGCCGGGCTCGCCGGCGCACGCGCCCAGGAGGGAGAGGGAGAGGGAGGAGAGGATGCAGAGGGGGGTGGAAGTTCGCATGCCCGGCACCATGAGCACGCGCCGTGCCGGGGCGGAGGACGAGCGGTTCCAGCCACCTGCGCTCGGAGGCCACGCGCGTGTCGCCGCGCGGGCGACACGCAGTCGTCGCCAGGGCGACAGCGGGCGCGGGCGCGGCGTCAGTAGCCGGCGAGATCGGCCATCAGCTCGCGCCAGCGGAAGATGTCGTCCTCGCTCGCGCCGGGCACGCGCTCGATCGCGGGCGGATCGTCGACGCTGCCGTTCTCGCAGAAGTACTCGGCGAGGCCGTGCTCGCCGGGGTCGCCGTCACCGGCGATCGCCATGAAGTCGTCGATCGCCTGCTGGATCGCGGCCTGCTCGAGGGCGGCGTCTCCCTGCGCGGCTGTGAGGGCCGCCACCAGGGCGTCGGCGATGGGGCGATATCGTTCGTACGAGGACATGGCCGACGGTACCTCGGCGCGCGAGCGCCCACGCGCTGACGTACGCTCGCGCCGTGCCCGAGGCCCACATCGCGCCCGTCCGCCCCGACCACGTCGCCGCCCTCGTCGATCACCTCGAGCGGACCCGGCGGGTCTCGGGACGCGGCGGCGAGCTGATCTACCGGGCGCGCTCGGCCGACGAGCCGCTGGCGCCCGACCTCGCCGACCGGATCGCGGCGTCGATCGCGCTCGAGGTCGGCGCGCCGGGGTGGTGCCGGGTGTGGGGGCTGCGGGACGGCGACGCGATCCGCGGCCACGTCGACCTCAACGCCGGGCCGCTGTCGAGCGAGCGCCACCGCGTGGGCCTCACGCTCGGCGTCGAGGCGCCGCTGCGCCGCGGCGGCTGGGGGCGCCGCCTCATGACCGCGGCGATCGACTTCGCGCGCGCCGAGGGCCTGGTGTGGATCGACCTCGGCGTGTTCGCGCACAACGCGCCGGCGCGCGCGCTGTACCGGTCGCTCGGGTTCGAGGAGCGGGGCACGACGCCGGACCGGTTCCGCGTCGACGGGCAGTCGGTCGACGACGTGGCGATGACGCTGCGGCTGTGAGCGCTCAGCGGCGACGCGGACGGTGCGGAGGGCCCGGACGGTGCGGACGGTGCGAACGGCGCGGGCCCGCCGCGTCGCCGTCGGGGCGCGCGGGCGCGGCGACCTCGCGCCACGCGCCCGGCGCGAGGCCGTCGAGCGCGTACGGGCCGATCGCGACGCGGACGAGGCGCAGCGTCGGCAGCCCGACCGCGGCGGTCATGCGCCGGACCTGGCGGTTGCGCCCCTCGCGCAGGACCAGCTCGATCCAGCCGTCGGGGACGGTCTTGCGGAACCGGATCGGCGGGTCGCGCGGCCACAGCCACGCCGGCGGCTCGATCGCGCGCGCCCCGGCCGGGAGCGTCGGGCCGTCGTTGAGCGTGACGCCCCCGCGGAGCCGCGCGAGCGCGTCCTCGGTGATCGTGCCCTCGACCTGCGCCAGGTAGGTCTTGGGGGCCTTCCACCGCGGATCGGTGAGCCGCTGGTTGAGCAGGCCGTCGTCGGTGAGCAGCAGCAGGCCCTCGCTGTCGTGATCGAGCCGGCCGGCGACGTAGACGCGCGGCGGCAGCCCGAACGCGGCGAGCGTCGGGCGCGGCGGCGCCTGGTCGTCGGTGAACTTGCAGTGCACGCCGTAGGGCTTGTTGAGGGCGATCAGCACGCGCGGGGCGAGGCTAGCAGGCGCGCGCGCGCGCGCGTGGGACGAGATGCTGGAGTGGCCCGTCAGCCCACCGGCGGCGCCGGTGACGCCGGTGACGCCGCCGGCGCGACCCGGCGATCGCTGTGGACGCGCCCGTCGACGAGCTCGACGATCCGGTCGCAGCGGTCGGCGATCCGGCTGTCGTGGGTCACCACGAGCACGGTCGTGCCGAGCTCGCGATTGAACCGCCGCAGCAGCTCGAACACCTCGCCCGCGGAGGCGGTGTCGAGGTTGCCGGTCGGCTCGTCGGCGAGGACGAGCCGCGGCCGGTGCACCAGCGCCCGCGCGATCGCGACGCGCTGCTGCTGCCCGCCCGAGAGGTTGTTGGCGCGGTAGCCCATCCGCTCGGCCAGCCCGACCGCGCGCAGCATCTCCTCCGCCGCGGCGCGCAGCTCGCGGCTCGGCAGCCCGCGATCGCCCCACGCCGGCAGCATCACGTTCTCGAGCGCGGTGAACGCGGGGAGCAGGTGGTGGAACTGGAACACGAACCCCAGCGTGCGCGCGCGCGTCGTCGTGAGGCCGCGATCGTCGAGGGTGGTCGTGTCGACGCCCTCGACCCGGACCTGCCCCGCGGTCGGTCGATCGAGCAGGCCGATGACGTTGAGCAGCGTGCTCTTGCCCGAGCCCGACGGGCCGACCAGCGCGGTCAGCTCGCCGCGGTCGAGCCGCAGATCGACGCCGTCGAGGGCGCGGGTCTTGACCGCGTCGCCGTACTCCTTGACGACGCCCACGACCTCGAGCACCGGCGTCGCGGGGTCAGCCATTGCGGATCGCCGTGACGGGGTCGAGCCGGGCGGCGCGCCGCGCCGGCAGCACCGCCGACACCAGCCCGACCGCGGTGGCGAGCGCGGTCGCGGTGAGGAACAGCGGCAGGTCGAGCGCGATCGGGAACCGCGGCGCGCCGGTGGCGTCGCGGGTGCCGAGCTCGAACAGCTTGGCGAACAGCGCGCCGAGCCCCGAGCCGACGATCGATCCGGCGACGCCGAGCACGCCGCCCTGGATCAGGAACACCATCAGGATCCGCCGCGGCGGCACGCCGACCGCGCGCAGGATCCCGATCTCGCGGGAGCGCTGCACGACCGACACGATCAGCACGCTCGCGATCCCGAGCGCGACCGCGACGATCACGAAGAACTGGATCATCAGCTTGCTGCTGGACTGGGCCTGCAGCCCCGACAGCAGCTCGGCGTTGATCGTCATCCAGCTCTCGACCCGCAGCCCGGTGCGCTCGCGCAGCTCGCCGGCGATGCGCTCGGCCTCGAACACCTCGGCGACCTTGAGCTCGATCGTCGTCACGCCGCCGGGCAGGCCGAACAGCGCCTGGGCGTGGCGCAGCGAGGTGATCACCCACGTCCGGTCGACCGCGTCGTTGCCGAGCGAGAACACGCCGCGGATCGTCACGACGTCGTCGCGGCCCTCGGCGGAGCTGAGCCGCAGCTTGTCGCCGACGCCGCTGCCGAGGTCGGCGGCGAGCGCGGCGCCGATCACGACGTCGCCGCCGCCGACCTCGAACCTGCCGTCGACCAGCCGGCGCCGGACGTCGATGATCGGCAGGAACCGCTCGGGCTCGACCCCGCGGATCACGATCGGGCTGCGCGCCTCGGACCGCACCGCGTAGCCGGCGCCGGAGATCGACGGCGAGGCCGCGATCACGCCCGGCGTCCGCTCGGCCGCGGCGACGATCGCCGGCCACTGGTCGATCGACCGCAGCCGCTGCGCGCTCTCCTCGACGTGGCGCGCGATCGCCCGCTCGGCCGTCGGCTCGACCAGCGGGCGCGGCGCGTCGCGCGGCACGCGCAGCGTGACGTGCGGCTGCGAGCCGAGCGTCTTGTCGATCAGCGAGGTCTGCAGCCCGGTGATCAGCGCCGACAGGAAGACGATCACGCTGACCCCGACCGCGACCGCCGCGAGCACCAGCGCGGTCTGGGCCCGGGCGTCGCGCAGGTAGCGCAGCGCGACGAACCACTCGAACGGCATGTCAGTCGCGCTCCACCCGGACCTCGTCGCCGGGCGCGAGCGTCCGCCCGGACGACGACGCGATCACGACGGTGGCCTCGTCGAGGCCGTCGACGATCTCGACCGACCCGTCGCCGCGCACGCCGAGCCGGACGTCACGCCGGACCACGCGGCCGCGCTCGACCGCCAGCACGTACGGCCGCGCGCCGCCCATCCCGCGCACGACGTCGCTCGGCACGGTCAGCGCGTCGGCCTTGGCCGCGACGGTGAGGTCGATCGACACGGTCATGTCGGGGCGCAGCTCGGGCGGCGGCGCCGGCACCGCGAGCCGGACCTCGACGCTGCCGCGCGCCGGGTCGATCGACGGGGCGATGTAGCTGACGTGCGCCTCGAACGTCCGCTCGGGGAACGCGTCGGCCGAGGCCACCGCGACCTGGCCGAGCGCGATCGACGCGAGGTTGCGCTCGTCGGGCTGGAACACCAGCTCGACGTCCGCGTCGGCCGCGACCACCAGCAGCGTGCGCGACGGCTGGACGACGTCGCCCGGCTCGACGTCGCGCTCGAGCACGGTGCCGGCGTGGAGCGCGACGATCCGCGTCTGCGCGAGCTGGACCTCGGCGCCGGCGAGCTGGGCCTGGGCCTGCAGCAGCGCGGCGAGCGCGACGCGGGAGTCCGCGCCGGCGGGCGCCGCGGCGACCTGCTGGGCGGCGGCGGCGTCGCGCTGGGCCCGCGCGACGTCGAGCGCGTGGCGGGCGTCCTGGACGTCGGACAGCGCGACCGCGCCGGAGTCGTAGAGGCCGGTGACGCGATCGAGCTCCAGCCGCGCCCGCTCGAGGTTGCTCTCCGCCTCGCGCAGCCCCTGGGTCGTGACGATCGCGCCGACCCGCCGGAGCTGGTCGACCTTGGCCTGCGCCTGCTTGACCGCGGCCTGGGCCTGCGCGACCGCGGCGCGCGCGGCGGCGTCGTCGAGCTGGACCAGCAGATCGCCCGCGGCGACGCGCTGGCCCTCGACCGCGGCGACCGCGACCGCCTGGCCGGCGACCTGCGCCGAGACCTGGACGCGGACCGGGACCCGCACGCGCCCGCTCGCCACGAGGTGCTGCTCGATCGCGCGGCGCACCGCGGTGGTCGTGCGCACCGCCGGCGGCCGCGACATGACGTAGTAGAGGGCGCCGGCGCCGAGCGCGAGCGCCAGCGCGATCCAGACGCCGGGCCGGACGATGAGGGAGCGGAGCGAGGGCACGGAGCGTGGGCCGAGGTTGCCCCGGCGTGGCTGGGACGTCCACGGCGGCGGGACGTTTCAACGGCCGAGCGCCTGGTGGCGCGCGACCTACGCGGCCACCGCGGCGCGCGCCTCGTCGTACTCGCGGCGCAGCCGCGCGATCAGCTCGGCCGCGGGCGGGACGTCGCGGACCGAGCCGATGCCCTGCCCGCACCCCCAGATGTCCTTCCACGCCTTCGCGGCGCCGCCGCCGAAGCTCATCTTCGACGGGTCGCTCTCGGGCAGGTGGTCGGGATCGAGGCCGGCGCGGACGATCGACGGGCGCAGGTAGTTGCCGTGCACGCCGGTGAACAGGTTGGTGTAGACGATGTCCGCCGCCGCGCCGTCGACGATCGCCTGCTTGTAGTCGGGGACGGCGTTGGCCTCGCGGGTGGCGATGAACGCCGAGCCGATGTAGGCGAGGTCGGCGCCGAGCGCGCGCGCCGCGAGCACGCCGCGGCCGGTCGAGATCGCGCCGGCGAGGGCGAGCGGGCCGGAGAAGAACTGGCGGATCTCCTCGACCAGCGCGAACGGCGACAGCGTGCCGGCGTGACCGCCGGCGCCGGTGCACACCGCGATCAGGCCGTCGGCGCCCTTGTCGAGCGCCTTCCTGGCGTGGGTGACGTGGATGATGTCGTGCAGGACGATGCCGCCCCAGGCGTGGACGCGGTCGTTGACGTCCTGGCGCGCGCCGAGCGAGGTGATGACGACCGGCACCTTGTAGCGCTCGCACAGCTCGAGGTCGTGCTCGAGGCGATCGTTGGACTTGTGGACGATCTGGTTGACCGCGAACGGCGCGGCGGGTGGGCCCCCGGCGGCGTCGTGCTCGGCGAGCTCGCGGGTGATCCGCGCCAGCCAGGTGTCGAGCAGCTCCGGCGGGCGCGCGTTGAGCGCGGGGAACGCGCCGACGACGCCCGCCTTGCACTGCGCGATCACCAGGTCGGGGTTGGAGATGATGAACAGCGGCGAGCCGATGACCGGGATCGACAGGCGCTGGAGCAGCGGGGGCAACGACATGGGCCGAGCATGCCAGCTCGCGCGGCGGTGGACGGGGTTCGGCGACGGGCGCGGGCTGAACGCGATACGCTCGGAGCCATGGTCGCGCTGATCGAGGCCGGTACCCGGCTCGCCATCACCGTCGCGACGGCGCTCGCCGTGCTGGTGATCGCCGTGTTCTACGACGTCGCGCTCGACCTGGCGGGCGCGGCGTGGGAGTACGCGGTCGGGCTCGCGGTCGCGACCGGGCTCGCGGTGGGCGCGCTGGCGGTGATCCACCGCGGCATGACCGCGACGGTCGGGCGGACCGCGGTCGGCTGGTGGGGGATGGTGGCGGGGCGCGTGCCGGCGGGGTTCGGCCCCGGCGACCGCAACGCCGCCCGCGCCGCGGGCGACGTGCTCGCGTTCGCGATCGCGACGCCGGCGGGGCTCGCGCTCGCGGCGCGCGGCGCGCGCGATGGCCAGCACGGGTGGTCGACCGCCGGGCTGATGCTCGTCGCCGCCGGCGTGGTGTTCGGGCTGATCGCCGCGGTGCCGCGGCTGTACTTCGCCCACCGCCAGCGCGGGCGCCGGCGCGACGACGGCCGGCGAGACGACGCGGCGCCCGAGGTGGCGAAGCGCGGGCGCCGGCGCGGACGCGGGCGCGGCACGCGCGACGGGGCGCCGGGGGCCTCGCCCGCGGACCGCGCCGACGACGTCGCGGTGCTGGTCACCGCCGCGCTGCTCGGGATCGCGCTGTCGATGTGCACGGCGAGCACGCTGGCGCGGTGGCGCGAGCGCCACGGCCCGCGCGAGCTGGCGCGCGGTGACTGGCTGGAGGGCTGCGCGGCGGTCGAGCCCGGCGCCGACGCGTGCCCGGCGGCGGTCGACATCACGCTCGTGCCGCGGCGCGCGCGCCTGCTGCGGGTCGAGGCGGTGACGACGTGCGCCTTGTCCGTCGCCACCGCCGACGGACGCGCGGTGGTGACGCCCGACGAGGCGGCGATGCGCGCGGCGGCCGAGCGCCCGCCGCGCGAGATCACGACCCAGGCGTTCCGGCTCGACGCCTCCGACGGCGCGCGCTACGTGCTGACGCTGCGCCCGCCGCCCGGGGCGCCGGCGTGCCGGTTCAGCGTGCGCTACCGGGAGGCCGCGCCGTGACCGCGGCGCTGACGCCGCTGCGCTGCCCGGCGTGCGACGGGCCGGTGCCGCTGGTCGACGCGGCGACGACGCCGTGCGCGAGCTGCGGCGCGGTCGTGACGCTGCCGGC
>WYBA01000228.1 GCA_011526095.1 Myxococcales bacterium
CGCGCCGCGGCCGCTGCGCGCCGCGGTCGCCGCCGCGAGCGCCGCGCTCGCCCGCGCCTGGCCCGACGCGCGGCTCGACCCCGACACGCTCGCCGAGTACGTCTGGGCGATCGTCCCGTGGCCCGCGCCGTGGCCCACGCCCTGGCGCGCGCCGCGCCGCCCGCCACCCGGCGGCGCGCGCCGCCCGCTGCTGGTCGCGGTCAACGTCTGGCCCGAGGTCTACCTGCCGCCGCCCGCGCCGGTCGCGCCGCCGCCCGGCGGCCACGCGCTCGTCCGTCGTCGCGGCCTGCGCCCGCTGCTCCGCCCCGATGACGTCGTCGTCGGTGCCGACGCGCTGCTCGATCGCACGCTCCAGGTCAACCTGCTGCGCGACGCGCGCGGCCGCCTCACCCTCGGCCTCTACGGCGGCGCGCTCGGGCCCGCCGGCCTCGCCGCCGTGGCCGACGCGTTCGACGCCGCGTGTGCCGAGGTGGCGGGGCTGGACGCCGCGGCGCGCGCGTGGTCGGATCGCCGGCACGGATGAGCGGCCTGGCGCGCGCGATCGAGCGGGTGATGATCAGCCCGGCCAACTACTGGGCCGGGTTCGCGCTCGACGGCGGCGTCGCCGCGGCGACGATCGCCGTCGGCGCGTCCGCCACGCCCGCGGGCCCGGCGGCGATCGCCCTCGCGCTGGCCGCCGGCGCCGCGTTCTACTCGCTGCTCGAGTACGCGGTCCACCGCTGGCTCTACCACCGCTGGCCGACGATCGTCCGCCGCATCCATCGCCACCACCACGCCGACGTCCGCCTCGTCCAGGGCGCGCCGTGCTTCGCCACGCTCGGCGTCGCGGCCGTGCTCGGCGCGCTCGCCGCGCTGGTCGTCGATCGCGGGCTCGCCGCGACGTTCGCCGGCACCGTGCTCGCCGGCTACTTCGCGCAGAGCGTCGTCCACGCGCAGCTCCACCGCGGGCGGCGCGCGCCGCGCTGGCTCGACGGGTTGCGCCGCCACCATCTCGCTCACCACCGCCACGACGACGGCAACTACGGCATCACCACGACCGTGTGGGATCGCGTGCTCGGCACGGCGCGCCCCGCGGCGGAGCGCGCGCGATGACCGGCGGCCGCGACGAGGCCGACCCCGACGACGGCGACGCCGACGCGATCGAGCTGCTGATCGAGGGCCGCCCGCGCGAGCTCGGCGGCGTCCCGGTGCGGCGGGTGCTGCCGGTGGCGCGCCGCCGCGCGGTCGGGCCGTTCGTGTTCCTCGATCATCTCGGGCACCCCGGGCACCTCGGCCCGCCGACGCTGGCGCCGGGGCAGGGCGTCGACGTGCCGCCGCACCCGCACATCGGGCTCGCCACGATCACGTACCTGTTCGACGGCGGCTTCGTCCACCGCGACTCCACCGGCGCGCACCAGCCGATCCGCCCCGGCGACGTCAACTGGATGATCGCCGGGCGCGGCGTCGTCCACTCCGAGCGCACCGCGCCCGAGGCCCGCGCCGCCGGCGGTCCGCTGCACGGCGTCCAGACCTGGGTCGCGCTGCCGCAGGCCGACGAGGAGCTGGCGCCGTCGTTCGAGCATCACCCGGCCGCCACGCTGCCGCACCTCGCCCGCGCCGGCGCGACGCTCACGATCATCGCCGGCGCCGCCTACGGCGCGACCGCCCCGACCGGCGTGCGGTCGCCGACGCTCTACGTCCACGCCCGGCTCGCGCCCGGCGCCTCGCTCGACGTCGACGACACCCACGCCGAGCGCGCGGTCCATGTCGTCGCCGGCGAGGTCGCGTGCGCCGGGCGCGCGGTGCCTGCCGGCGTGATGGCCGTGCTGCGCCCGGGCGCCGCCGTCCGCCTGCACGCCCGGGCCGCCGCCGACGTCCTGCTGATCGGCGGCGCGCCGCTGGACGGCCCGCGCCACATCGAGTGGAACTTCGTGTCGAGCACGCGCGCCCGGATCGAGCAGGCCAAGGCCGACTGGCGGGCCGACCGGTTCCCCCGCGTCCCCGGCGACGAGCACGAGCGCGTGCCGCTTCCGGCCTGATGCCGACGGGCACCGGCGCTCCGACTGACCCGGCCTCTGCCAGGCTGTGCCACCCGCCGGCCACGCAACCGGCGCGCGCCCCTGGCGATATGGCCGCGCACGATGTGCTCGATCCGCTCGCTCGCCCTCGCTCCGCTGCTCGCGGCCTCCGCCGCGTGCGCGGTGTCCGCCCCCGCCGCGCCGAACCCGCCCGCGCCCGCCGCGGCGCGCGAGTTCGCCGGCCTGGAGTACGTGCCCGCCGACACGCCCTACGCGCTCGCCGCGCTCGCCGCGTTCCCGTGGGACGTCGTCGAGCAGTGGATGCCGGCGGAGTGGTCGTCCGCCGCGGGGCCCGACGGCGACGGCCGGCCGACGGCCGAGGCGCTGGCGTGGGCCGACCCGGCGGAGCGCCTGTGGTGGGCGTACGTCGACGAGGCGGCGCGGTTCCCCGACGGCGCCGGCCCGTTCCGCGACCTGCGCATGGTGGTCTACGGCCTGTCGGTGTACCCGGCGGTGCGCGCCGAGGTCGCCGACGCCGCCGCGGTGCGCGCGCTGCTCGACCGCGTGGCCGAGGTCGCCGGCGTCGCGTCGGACCGCCACACGATCGGCGGCGAGGCGGTGGTGGAGCTCGAGCTCGACGACGCGCTGACCCTGGTCTTGGCGTTCCCGTCGGACCGCGAGGTCGCCGCCGGCGTGTTCCCGTCGGACCTGGTCGAGCCGCTGACCCGCGTCCTGCTCGGCGTCGACCGGCCGGATCGCACGCTCGCCGACACCGGCCGGCTCGCCGCGCTGCGCCGCGACCACGCGCTGCCCGGCTACCTCGTCGGGTTCGTCGACACCGGCCGCCTGCTCGACCAGCTCACCGGGCGCGCCACCGGCGTCGCCGCGTTCGCGCAGCCCGCACGTGACCCGGAGGTCCGGGTCACCGCGGCGTGCGCGCCCGACCTGTACCGGCTGGCCGCGGCGTTCCCCGAGATCGTCTACGGCTACGAGCGGTTCGACGCCGGCGGGCTCGACGTGATCGTCCGCTTCGTCACCCACCCACGCGTCGGCGCGCAGCTCGCAGGCCTCGCCGAGAGCGTCCCCGGCCTCACCGCCGAGCCGCCGGCCGCCGGGCTGTTCGTCGCCGGCCTCGGCCTCGACCTGCGCGCGGCCGGCGCGCTCGTCGACGCGCTCGGCGACGAGCTGCAGGCCGATCCGCTGCGCTGCCCGGCGCTCGCCGGCGTCGCGCCGGCGGTGGCGCGGCTCGGCGGCTGGCTCGACCAGGTCCCGGCCGAGCTCGCGGCGATCCGCGGCGCGCACCTGGTCGTCGACGAGATCTCCCCCGCGCGCGGTCCGGCGGCGGTCCACGTCCGCGCGCGCCTGGCGATCGCCGCGGCCGCGCCGGAGCTGCTGCTGCAGCGCGCGAGCGCCGGGCTCACCGGCGGCCTCGCGATCCTCGGCGCGACCGCGGCCGAGCCGGCCGAGCTGTCGCTGGCGCGCTTCGGCGTCCCCGGCGTCGACACCGTCCACGTCGCCACCGACGAGCGCGCGATCGCCCTCGTCGTCGCGCCCGACGACGCCACCGCGCGCGCGGACCTGGCCCGCACGCTCGACGGCGCGCGCCCGGCCGAGCCGCCGCTGGCGGTGATCGGCTTCCACGTCGGGCGGATGATGGCGCTGGTCCAGCCCGAGGGCGGCGATCCGTCGCTCACGCCGGCGATGCGCGCGGTGCTCGCGCGGTGGGGGTTCATGACCAGCGCGCTCCACGCGACGGCGCGCGCGGTGACGTGGCGGTGGTCGATGCGGTTCGATCGCTGATCCGGGCGCTGATCCGGGCGCTGATCCGGGCGCTGATCCGCGCGGTGATCAGCGGGCCGACGCCGCCAGCGTCGCGCGGACGTCGGCGTAGAGGTCGCCGTCGGGCTCGACCAGGGCCTCGGCGCGGAACACGTCGTGGAGCAGGGCGCGGCCCTCGGCGTCGCTCGACAGCTCGGTGAGCGCGCGCGTCACCGCGGCGCGCGTCGGCGCGTCGAGGCCGGGGCGGCACGCGACGTTGTCGCCGGGGATCGGCGCGGTGTACGCCAGCACGTGGAGCTCGTCGGTGTGGGCCCCGAGGCGCTCGTCCCACGCCGAGGTCACGAGCCGCCCGGCGTCGTCGAGGATCGCGTACATCGCGCCGGCGGCGGCCCAGCCGTCGGCGACCGCCTCGCACACCGCGCGGTGCGAGCCGACGAAGTGCTGCTTGCCGATCGCGTCCTCGCCGATCGTGCGCGCCAGCAGCGCGTGGGCGAACAGGTAGCCGGACGCCGACTCGCGGTCGACCCAGGCGATCGGCCGGCCGCGCAGCTCGTCGAGCGAGCCGATCGAGGTGTCGGCGCGGGTGAACAGCGCCGAGACGTAGCTCGTCCGGCCGGCGCGGCGGGTGACCGTGAGCACCCGCGCGCCGTGGCGCTCGGCCGCGACGTACGCCGCCGGCGGCATCCACGCGATGTCGACCGCGCCGGTGCGGACGCAGTCGACCAGCGCGCGGTAGTCGGCGACGACGACGACCGCGGCGGGGCGCGCGAGCGCCGCGCCGAGCCGCGCGGCGAGCCGCTCGCCCTCGTCGCGCGCCCAGCGCGAGCCGCCGGCCTGCGACAGCCCGATGCGCAGCGGCGTCTGCGACGCCTCCATCGTCGGGGCGTCGGCGTCGGGCATCGACGGCACCGGCGTCGGCGTCAGCTCGCGGCCGCCGAGCAGCGCCCGCGGATCCGGTGCGGCGCCGAACCGGCCGATGAAGCTCGGCGACTCGAAGCACGCGCGGACGTAGCGGCGGTGGTGGGCGAGGTCGAGCGCGTCGCGCGGGCACGCGGCGATCACCGCCTGGCGCAGCGCCGCGGCGGTCGGCGGACGCCGCGCCGGATCGGCCGCGATCGCGCGCGCGGCGACCTCGATGATCGCCGGCGGGTAGCCGCGGCCCTCGGCGGGCAGCGGCGGCGGCCCGGCGAGCACCGCGCGCCGCACGTCGGCCACGGTGTCGCCGGCGAACGGGCGGCGCCCGGCCAGCGCCTCCCACAGCACGACGCCGAGCGCGTAGACGTCCCACGCCGGCGACGGCGGGGCGCCGCGGAAGCACTCCGGCGGCAGGTAGGTCGGCTTGCCGACCAGCGCGTCGCCGCGCGCCTCGGTCGCGGCGACCGCGACGCCGAAGTCGGTGAGCTTCACCCGGCCGTCGATGCCGAGCAGGATGTTCGCCGGGCTGACGTCGCGGTGGAGCAGGCCGTGGCCGTGGATGTGGTCGAGCGCCTCGGCGACCTGGAGCACGACGTGGGCGACGAGCGGCAGCGGCACGGCGTGCCCCTCGAGCCGCGCGTCGTCGAGGACGTGGGCGAGGGTGAAGCCGCGCACGTACTCCATCACGATGAAGTAGCGGCCCTCGTGCTCGCCGAGGTCGAGCACCTGGACGATCGCGGCGTGGTCGAGGCTCGCGCCGATGAACGCCTCGCGCAGCTGATCGATGACGTGGCGGTCCTGCGGCCGCAGCATCTTGAGCACGACCGGCTTCTCGAACCCGGCGACCCCGGTGGCGGTCGCGAGGTACACGTCCCCCATCCCGCCGTGCCCCAGTAGCTGCAGGATGCGATACCGCCCGATCTGCGACCCGTCCCGGGGCATCAGCCGGCGACCAGGATACCGGCTCGGCGCGGCGGCAGGGTGATCGCGGCAAAAAAGCCCGCTGTCACGTCTGGCGCCGGGGTTACTCTAACGGGGGGACGAACTCTGACCGGGCAAGGCCTGCCCGCGCGTCGAGGAAACAACATCCATGTCGAACGATCCGAACAAGCCGGCCGCGAAGACCATCATGGGCTGGATGCCGGTGCAGGGGCAGCCGCCCGCGCCGGTGCCGGGGCAGGCGCCCGCCGCGCCGCAGCCGGGCTATCCGCCGGCGGCGCAGCCGGGCTATCCGCCCGCGGCGCAGGCGCAGCCGGGCTATCCACCGCAGGCGCAGCCGGGTTATCCGCCGGCGCCGCAGGCCCCCGCGCCGCAGCCGGCGTGGGGCGCGCCGCCCGCGGGTCCGCCGCCGGCGCAGCCGATGCCGCAGCCTCAGGCGCAACCGATGATGCAGCCCGCATGGGGCGCGCCGCCCGCGGGGCCGCCGCCGGGGCAGCCGATGCCGCAGCCCCAGGCTCAACCGATGATGCAGCCGGCGTGGGGTGCGCCGCCCGCCGGCCCGCCGCCGGCGCAGCCCGCGCCGCAGCCCGGCTGGGGCGCGCCGCCGCCCGCCGGCGCCGCGCCGTCGCCGTTCGGTGGCATGCCCAACCCGATGGCCGGCGCGCCGTCGCCCATGTCGGGCATGGGCGCCATGTCCGGCGGCGGCACGTCACGCGACTCGATGGGCGCGCAGGCGACGCAGGGCGTGTCGGACCGCGTCCGGTTCATCCGCCTGACCTACCTGCACCTGTTCGGCGCGATCTTGCTGTTCGCGGGGCTCGAGTACCTGCTGATGCAGCCGGGCACCGCCGTCTGGGACAAGGTCTCGGTCCCGATCCTGAAGTTCTCGCTGGGCGACCGCTACAACTGGCTCGTCGTCCTCGCGGTGTTCGGCGTCGTGAGCTGGATCGCCGACTACTGGGCGAGCCACGCCACCTCGAAGCCGATGCAGTACGTCGGCCTGGGGCTCTACGTGATCGCGGAGGCGCTGATCTTCCTGCCGCTGTTGTTCCTCGCCGAGCTGCAGGCCGCCGAGTACCTGGCCAAGACCGGCAAGGAGGCGCACATCATCCGTGACGCCGCGTTCCTGACCCTGGCGATCTTCGGCGCGCTCACCGCGTCGGTGTTCGTCACCAAGAAGGACTTCTCGTTCCTGCGCGGCGCGCTCGCGATCGCCAGCGGCGCCGCCCTGGTGGTGATCGTCGTGTCGATCCTGTTCGGGTTCAACCTCGGCCTGCTGTTCAGCGTGGCGATGGTGATCCTGTGCGCGGGCTACGTCCTGTACTACACGAGCCAGGTGTTCGCGCACTATCACACCGAGCAGTACGTCGCCGCGTCGCTCGCGCTGTTCTCGTCGATCGCGCTGATGTTCTGGTACGTCATCCGCATCCTGATGAAGCTGCGCGAGTCGTGACCACGACCGGTCGGTGACCCGAACTCGCCGGGGCCTCGCTCGATCGCTTCATGCAGACTCGAGCGATGGCCCTGGCGGCCCACGCGGCCCATGCGGCGATCTTCGCCGCGCTCATCGGTGGCGGGTGTGTCGGCGCCGAGGACGGCGAGATCACGCAGGAGATCACCACCGAGAGCGGTGCCTGTCGGGTCGTCTACACGACCTCCGACTGGGACAGCGGGTTCTCGGCGAGCGTCAGCGTCACGAACAAAGGTTCGCCGCGGGACGGCTGGCGCCTGCGCTGGCAGTACGCCGCGGGGCAGCGGGTCCAGGGGATCTGGAACGCCTCGGCGAGCCAGGCGGGCGGTGAGGTGACGGTGACGCCGGCGAGCTGGAACCGCGCGCTCGGCGCCGGCGCGACCGTCGACTTCGGGTTCAACGGCGGCAAGGGCGCGACCAACCCCGCGCCGGTCGAGTTCTTCCTCGACGGCGTGTCGTGCGGGACGGCTGGCGGTGGCGGCGGCGGCGGTGATGGTGGCGGTGGCGGCGGAGGAGGTGGTGGTGGCGGCAGCGCGTGCGCCGCGCCGACGTGGGCGGCGGGCACGCCCTACCGCACCGGCGACGTCGTCCTCTACGCGGCTAACGGGCAGCACTACATCGCCGAGCACGACAACCCCGGCTACGACCCGACGATCAGCACGTGGTTCTGGGAGCCGCACGCGTGCGATGGCGGTGGTGGTGGCGGTGGCGGTGGCGGCGGCGGCACCGGCGTCGGTGCGCTGCTGTCGCGCACGCAGTTCGATCAGATGTTCCCCAGCCGCAACCCCTTCTTCACTTACGACGGCCTGATCGCCGCGACCGCGACCTACCCCGCGTTCGCCGGCACGGGCGACGTCACGACGCAGAAGCGCGAGCTCGCCGCGCTGCTCGCCAACGCCGGCCACGAGACCGGCGACCTCGTCTACATCGAGGAGATCGCGCAGGGCGAGTACTGCGCGCCGTCGGCGAGCTGCCCGTGCGCGCCCGGCCAGCGCTACTTCGGCCGCGGCCCGATCCAGCTGTCGTGGAACTACAACTACTGCGCCGCCGGCGCCGCGCTCGGGATCGATCTGCGCGCCGATCCGGGGCGCGTGTCGCGCGACGCCACCGTGGCGTGGCAGACCGCGCTGTGGTTCTGGATGACCCAGTCCGGCGCGGGCTCGATGACCCCGCACCAGGGGATCACGCAGGTCGGCTTCGGCGAGACGATCCGCAGCATCAACGGCGCGCTCGAGTGCGGCGGCGGTAACCCCGCGCAGGTGCAGTCGAGGATCGCGCGCTACGAGGCGTTCTGCGCGCTGCTCGGCGTGACGCCGGGCGCCAACCTCGGGTGCTGACGGCCTCCGCTCCCGTCACCGTCACCTCCTCCGTGGACGAGCCATGATCCGTTCGCGCTGAGAGGGTCGATCAGAGCCGCGCCGAGGACCACGGATGCGCGAGACGGCGGCGGCGTGGCGGCGCCAGGCGCCTTGGGGTGGTGCGCCCCACACGACCGTCCGGGAGACCGCGAACACCGGCGCCGGGCCAAGTAGGGGCCCGGCGCCTCGGTGCTCGAGCGATCGTTGTGGGGAGTCCGAGAACCGGACATGGGGGGTGGCGGCGCGGGTCGACTGCCGTGTGGGCGTGCACTTTGTGCTTGACGGGGTGCGCGGCGACGCGGGAGGTCCTCGTCGGACATCGGCGCGAGATCGCGCGCCAGACGCGACGTGCGGCGCGTGGCGCGGCGAAACGAGCCGCGATCCTGAAATTGCGACCGCGGGTGCGTTCTCGGGCTCCTGGCGCAAACCGTGACGCCGAAGATGTCGTGATAGAGGTGAAGCTCACTGACGAGGAGTGGGTCGTGTTCGAAGGTTCGAGCGTCCACGTGGGCGCACACGAGGTGGTGAGCGGCATCGATCGTGAGCGGGGCGACCGCCCGGATGGCCACGCCTGGCAGTCGGTCGACCGCCAGCTCCGCTCGCTCGCGCAGCGCCGCGCGGCGCTCGACGTCGACGAGGCGCGGCTGCTGCTGCTCGCGCGCCGGCTCGACGTCCACGTCCCGCTCGGCTACGGCACGTTCGTCGAGTACGTCGAGCGCGTGCTGGGCTACCGGCCGCGCACCGCGCAGGAGCGACTGCGCGTCGCCGAGCGCCTGGAGGAGCTGCCTGCCACACGGGCAGCGCTGGCAGCGGGAGAGGTGAGCTACAGCGCCGTCCGCGAGCTCACCCGCGTGGCGACGCCCGCCACCGAGGACGCCTGGCTGGCCGAGGTCCGCGGCCGGACGATGCGCGAGATCGAGCAGGCGCTCGCCGGGCGCGCCGAGGGCGATCATCCCGACGACCCGGCCGATCCGGACCTCGAGCCGCGCCGCCTGCCGCTGGAGCTGACGC
>WYBA01000229.1 GCA_011526095.1 Myxococcales bacterium
GAACAGCTCGTCCAAGTCCGCGCGATCTCGAAGTTCCGCTCATCCTGAGCCCGGGCGAGCGCCAGCGAGCCCGGAGTCGAAGGATGGTGACAGTCGTGGCTCGCTGCGTCGCATGAAGGACTGTCAATACCCTTCGACCAGATCGACCGCTCACCCTGAGCCTGTCGAAGGGCGCTGGCGCTCGGCGCAGCTCAGGGTGAGCGGAACATGGCTGTTCGTCTGACGGCAATTTCCGACGACGTCGGTGAGAAGCTCAGCGCGAACGGACGAGGGCTCGGGGCGAACGGACGAGGGCTCGGGGCGAACGGACGAGGGCTCGGGGCGAACGGATGAGGGCTCGGGGCGAACGGACGGGGCTCGGGGCGAACGACAGGCCCGATCAGTCGCCGGCGCGCGCGATCGCGAACGCGACGACGCTGTCGGCGCCGGCGGCGAGGAGGGCGCGGCTGGCCGCGGCCAGCGTCGCGCCCGTGGTCGCGACGTCGTCGACCAGCAGGACGCGCGCGCCGTCGACGCGGCGGACGCGGCGGGGCGCGACCTCGAACGCCCCGGCGACGTTGAGCGCGCGCTCGTGGGCCGACAGCCCGGTCTGCGGCGCGGTCGGGCGGCGGCGGCGCAGGCTCAGCGGGTCGAGCCGGATGTCGTGCCCGGTCCGGCGCAGCGCGGGCCGGGCGCGGGCGAGCGCCTCGCGCGCCAGCACGTGCGCCTGGTTGTAGCCGCGCCCCGCGAGCCGGCGCCAGTGCAGCGGCACCGGGACGACGACGTCGATCTGCGCCGCGATGACGGTCTCGAGCAGGAACGGCGCGACGAGCGGCGCGAGCTCGCGGCCGATCGCCGGTTCGCCGGCGAACTTGAGCCGGCGCAGCGCGTGGGCCAGCTCGCCGCCGTAGCGCCACGGCGCGATCAGCGCGTCGAACGGCGGGGGCGCGCGGCGGCACGCGCGGCAGGTGACGGCGACGGCGAGCGGGTGCAGCGCCTGCGGCTCGGCGCAGCGCGGGCACGCCGGCCCCAGCGGCTCGACCGAGATCAGGCACGCCTCGCACAGCGCCTCGCCCGGCGCCACCCGCGCGTCGCACGAGGCGCACCGCGGGACGAACAGGGTGGACAGGGTGAGATCCAGCGCGGTGGCGACGTTCATGCGGCCGGCTATCGCCGCCTCGGCCGGCCGGTTGCGTGGCAGGAGGTGGCAGGTCCGCCACCAGACACCGCGGGACAGTCGCCCGGGGGCGAGGTATACCTGCGCCCCCGCGCCGGTCCGGTCCGTCATGTCCAAGCCCGCCAAGCCCGCCAAGTCCGCCAAGCCGGCGAAGGACGACATCAAGGTCGTCGCCCAGAACCGCAAGGCGCTCCACGACTTCTTCGTCCACGAGCGGTTCGAGGCCGGGATCGTGCTGGTCGGCTCCGAGGTCAAGTCGCTGCGCGAGGCCAAGGTGACGCTGACCGACGGCTTCGCCGCGCTGATCAAGGGCGAGCTGTGGCTCGAGGGCATGTCGATCAACGAGTACGCCTGGGCCAACCGGTTCAACCACGAGATCAAGCGCAAGCGGAAGCTGCTGCTGCACCGCCAGGAGATCGAGAAGATCGCCACCAAGATCACGCTGCGCGGCTACACGCTGATCCCGCTGTCGGTCTACTTCAAGAACGGCAAGGTGAAGGTCGAGCTCGGGCTGGTGACGCACAAGAAGCAGTGGGACAAGCGCGAGTCGGCCAAGGAGGCCGACGCCAAGCGCGAGATGGACCGCGTCACCCGCCGCGGGTCGTGACGGTCACTCGTCAGTCGCGGTGGTAGGGCTCGCCGCGCAGGATCGAGAAGCCGCGGTAGAGCTGCTCGAGCAGCAGCAGCCTGACGAGGCGGTGGGCGATCGTGATCCGGCCGAACGCGATCAGCTTGCGCGCCCGGGCGCGGACGGCGTCGCTGTGGCCGTCGGCGCCGCCGATCGCGAACACGACGGGCGCGCCGCCGCCGTGGAGCTGCTCGGCGCCGAGCAGGTCGGCGAGCTGGCGGCTGGTGAGCTGCTCGCCCCGCTCGTCGAGCGCGTAGAGGTGCGCCGCCGCGGGCAGCGCGGCGAGCAGCGCCGGCTCGTCCTTGTGCTCGACCAGCTCGAACGTGCAGGCGCGCCGCAGCCGCTTGACGTACTCGGCCTCGGCCGAGGCGAGCGCCGCGTCGGAGCCCTTGAGCCGGCCGACGACGGCGATCGAGACCTTCACCTGCGTCCCCTCGCGGCCGGCGTCAGGCGTAGGCGTCGTCGGGCGACAGCCGCGCCTCGGCCGGCAGGTCGAGCTCGACCCGCGGCGCGTCGATCCACAGGCCCTCGAGGTCGTAGTGCTCGCGCGCCGGGTGGTGGAACACGTGGACCAGCAGGTCGCCGAAGTCGAGCAGCGACCACGCGCCGCCCTTGGCGCGCTCGGTGCCGAGCGCGGTCACGCCCTGGCCGCGCAGGCCCGCGACGACCGCGTCGGCGATCGCGTCGACCTGGCGGTCGGAGCGGCCGCTGAGCACGAGCTGGTAGTTGCAGTAGCTGCACAGCTCGCGCACGTCGAGCAGCACCGGCTCGACCGCCTTCTTGTCGAGCGCGAACCCGATCGCCGCCATCGCCTCGTCGAGCCCGCCGGTGTCGGTCCGCGGCTCGGCCGGCTTCTCGCCGCGCAGCCGGCTCGCGCGCTCGCGCGGCTCTCCGGGATCGGTCGCGTGGATTCCGAGGCCTCGCTTGCCCTTGGTCGTCATGCCTTCGCCGGCCCTCTTCTCGTCAGTCATCGGTTCACGTGGGTCACGTGGGTCACGTGCGGATCTGTCCGGTTCCCCGGACGATGAACTTGGTCGTGGTCAGGCCCTCGGCGCCCATCGGGCCGTAGGCGTGCAGCCGCGTCGTCGAGATCCCGATCTCGGCGCCGAGGCCGAGCTCGCCGCCGTCGGCGAACCGGGTCGACGCATTGACCACGACGGTCGAGCTGCCGACCTCGCGCAGGAACCGCTCGGCGGCCGAGGGATCCGCGGTGACGATCGCCTCGGTGTGGTCCGAGCCCCACCGCGCGATGTGGTCCATGGCGGCGTCGAGGTCGTCGACGACGCGCACCGCGACGATCAGGTCGAGGTACTCCGCGGCCCAGTCGTCGTCGGTGGCGGGCTTGACCGGGGCGCCACCGGCCAGCCGCTGGACGTCGGCGTCGCCGCGCACCTCGACGCCGGCCTCGGCGAGCGCGGCGCACAGCCGCGGCACGAACGCCGCGGCGACCTCGCGGTCGACGAGGATCGTCTCGGCGGCGTTGCACACGCCCGGGCGCTGGGCCTTGGCGTTGACGCAGATCCGCTCGGCCATGTCGAGGTCCGCCGCGGCGTGGACGTAGACGTGGCACACGCCCTTGTAGTGCTTGATCACCGGGATCCGCGAGTGCTCGGCGACGAACCGGATCAGGCCCTCTCCGCCGCGCGGGATCACCAGGTCGATCAGCTCGTCGAGCTGGAGCATCGCGCGCACGGCCTCGCGATCCGGCGTCGGGACGACCTGGACCGCGTCGCCGGGCAGCCCGGCGGCGGCGAGGCCGGCGGCGACGGCGCGGCCGAGCGCGGCGTTGGATCGCAGCGCCTCGGACCCGCCGCGCAGGATCGCCGCGTTGCCGCTCTTGATGCACAGCGCGGCGGCGTCGGTCGTGACGTTGGGGCGCGACTCGTAGACGATCGCCACGACGCCGAGCGGGATCCGCATCCGCGCGACCTCGAGCCCGCTGGGGCGGCGCTCGGCGCGCTCGAGCCGGCCGAGCAGGTCGGGCTGGCCGGCGACCTCGTCGATCGCGGCGGCGATGCCCGCGATCCGCTTCGGGTCGAGGCGGAGCCGGTCGACCATCGCCGGCGACAGCCCGCGCGCGGTCGCCGCGGCGACGTCCTCGGCGTTGGCGGCGAGGATGTCGCGTTCGTGGGCGCGGACCGCGGCCGCCATCGCGGTGAGCGCCGCGGTGCGCTGCGCGGCGGAGGCCCGGGCCAGGACGCGGGCCGCGGCGCGGGCGCGGCGCGCCAGGGCCGCGATGTCGGCGATGTCGGTGTCGGGGCTGGCCAAGGCGGTCACAGGAGCACGAGGTCGTCGCGATGGATGGCCTCGTCGACGGACCGGTAGCCCAAGATCCCCTCGATCTCCCCCGAATGCAAGCCCTGGATCTTGCGCAGGTCCGTGGCCCCGTAACTGACGAAGCCTCGGGCGACCTCGGTGCCGTCGCCGGTGAGCACGCTCACGGTGTCGCCGACGGCGAACTCGCCGTCGACCTTGACGACGCCGCGGGGCAGCAGGCTGCGGCCGTGCTCGACCAGCGCGCGCCGCGCGCCGTCGTCGACCGTGAGCTTGCCGGCCGGGCGCGCGCCGTAGGCGATCCAGTGCTTGCGCGACGACAGCACGTCGGCGCCGGGCAGGAACAGCGTGCCGACGTCGGCGCCGGCGAGCAGGTCGGTGAGCACGGTCGGGACGCGCCCGGGCGCGACCACCGCCGGCACGCCGGTGCGCGTGACCATCCGCGCCGAGCCGACCTTGGACGCCATCCCGCCGGAGCCGACGCCGTCGCGGGTCGAGGCGCCGGCGACCGGCGCGGCCTCGCGCTCGATGTCGGCGACGATCGGCATGCGCACGCCGGTGGCGTCGCGCAGGCCCTCGACGTCGGTGAGCATGACGAGCAGGTCGGCCGACGTCAGGTTGACCACCAGCGCCGACAGCTGGTCGTTGTCGCCGAACTTGATCTCCTCGGTCGCGACCGTGTCGTTCTCGTTGATGATCGGCACGACGCCGTGGTCGAGCAGCGCGCGCAGGGTGTGGCGCGCCGACAGGAACCGGCGGCGATCGCCGAGGTCGTCGTGGGTGAGCAGCACCTGGCCGATCACGAGATCGTGCGCGGCGAACGCGTGCTCCCAGTGCTGCATCAGCCGGCTCTGGCCGACGGCGGCGGCGGCCTGCAGCACGGGCAGGTCGGCGGGGCGGCCGGGCAGGCGCAGCGCGCGCACGCCGAGCGCGATCGCGCCGGAGCTGACGACGACGACCTCGAGGCCGCGCGCGCGGAGCTGCGCGACCTGGTCGGCGATCGCGGCGGGGCGGCCGGCCGGGCTCTCGGCGAGCAGCCGGCTGCCGATCTTGACGACGACGCGGCGGACGCCGGCGAGCGCGGCCAGGCGGGACGGCAGGGTCACGAGCTTCCTTCCGAGGTCGGCGAGGCCGGCGAGGTCGGTGAGGCCGGGGTGGCCGGAGACGACGGGGACGTCCCGCCGTGCAGCGCGCCCCACCGCCGGTCGAACTCGTCGATCAGCGCGTCGACGTAGGGGTTGACCTCGGCCGACAGCTGCAGCTCGACGGCGGTGATCGTGCGCGACAGAAAGCCGTGCTGGTCGGCGAGCTGGCGGTCGATCGCCTGCTCGACCTCGTCGACGACGTCGGCCTCGGCGACGTCGCTGGCGCCGCGGGTGAGCAGGCGGCGGACCGCGCCGCGCGACGCGATGTCGGCCAGCTCGAGCGGCGCGCGCACCAGCGCGCGCGCGGCGGACAGCGCGCCGCGACGGAACGGCTCGAGCGACAGGCCGCCGGGCGTGGCGTGGATGACCTCGGAGATCAGCGTGCGCAGCTCGAGCGCGCGCGCGGCGTCGAGGCCGAGGCCGGTGTGGCGGCGCTGGCAGTAGTGGTCGAACAGCGTCAGCGCCGCGAACGTGCGCGACGCCGCCTGCGCGCGGCGGACCGCGGTGACGACGACGAGCAGCCGCTTCCACGTCCGCGTCGCGACCTTGTAGGCGATCGCGCTCGCCGTCGTCTCGGCCCACGTCGGCGGGGCGGTCTTGCCGAACACCAGGTTGGTCACCGCGCCGGCGTCGACGTCGACGTCGTGCGCCGCGGCGATCCGCCTGTAGGCGCCGCCGAGGACGACGCTGTACAGCCAGTCGTCGACCATCGGCACCGGGACCACGCCCGCGACGGTGCCGAGGATCGCGCGGCCGACGATCATGCGCCGGTGCGTGCCCAGGTACTCGCGGCGCAGCGTCAGCTCGGTGCTCATTCGCCGCCGGCCTTGCCGGGCGGCGGCGGCGGCGGGGCGGTCGGCTCCGGGCCGCGGCCCGACGGCCCGGTGGCGGCGCCCGACTGGCGCGCGGGCGGGGCCATCCCCTCGAGCAGCGCGTCGCGCTCGTCGACCTCGCGCAGCCGCTGCGGCGTGTCGACGATCTCCTCGGGGGGCGGCAGCGCGAGCGCGCCCTCGGGAAGCGGCTGGCCGAACCCGGCGAGGTCGTGCCCGACCTCGAGCGTCATGTCGAACGAGCGGCCGTCGCGGTTGAACGTGAGCTGGGCGGTGAACCGCGCCTGCAGCGGGAAGCCGCGCTCGGCGTCGAGCACGGCGTCGCCGGACAGCGCCGTGACCGTCACCGACTCGCGCCACTTGCGCTGGGCGATCGGCTGGGCGCGCGGCTTGCCCGGCGACGGGGCGCGCTTGATCTCGACCCGCCGGCCGGCGCGGCCCGCGACCTCGGCCGCGCCCTTGTCGCTGACCTCCGCGGCGTGGGCGACGAGGTCGAAGTGGTCGCCGAGCGCGGCGAACAGCTGGTCGCGCAGCGCGCCGACCTCGTGCTCGTCGGTCGGCGGGCGGCGGTGCCACCGCGCGTAGCGCGGCCGCAGGTACAGCAGGCCGTCCTTGAACAGCACCTCGCGGCCGTAGTCGGCGCTGTTGTCGAGGCGCGCGTGGAACTGGCCGTCGGCGGCGAGCTCGAGCGTCAGCTCGTCGGACAGCTGCTCGACGACCTTGGCGCCTTCCTTGACCTCGATCCGCGTCGTGATCTTGGCGGTGTGCGCGCCCACCTCGCCGACGCGCTGGTGCGGCTCGGCGAACGCGCGCGCGAGCTCCTGCGCGCTGGTCGCGGCGCGCGCGACGTCGATCGCCGCGGGCGCCTCGGAGCGCGACACGACCAGGCCCTCGAGCTCCTCGTCCTTGACGCCGCCGTCGCCCGTGCACCCGGCGGTGCACAGGCCCGCGGCGAGCGCGATCAGGCCGGTGACGACGAGGCGAGCGGGCGGCATCGACCGGGTCATAGCGTCGCCGGCTCCGCCGGTCAACCTCGCGGAAGCGGCGGTGGTATCGTCACCGGACATGACCCTGGCCGAGTACGAGGCCCTGGCGCGGACGCCCGCCGGCTGGATCACCGCGTTCGTGCTCGGGACCTTGTGGGGCTCGTTCGCCAACGTCTGCATCTACCGGTGGCCGCCGACCGACGAGTTCCCCAAGGGGCGCTCGGTCGTCGCCCCGGGCTCGCACTGCTTCGTCTGCAAGCAGCCGGTGCGCTGGTACGACAACGTGCCGCTGCTCAGCTACCTGTGGCTGCGCGGGCGGTGCCGCGACTGCGGCACGACGTTCTCGCCGCGCTACCTGATCGTCGAGGCGCTGACCGGCGTGCTGTTCGCGGTGATGTGGTGGTACGCGATGGACGTCGGCGCGCTGTGGGAGCCGTTCGAGGCCCGGCTGGTGCGGTTCGTCGTGCTGGCGGCGTTCAGCTTCGTGCTGGTCGTGATCACGTTCATCGACCTCGACCACAAGCTGATCCTCGACCGGCTGACCTACCCGTCGATCCCGGTGTTCTACGGCCTGGGGCTGCTGCTGCCCGAGCGGCAGTGGTACGACGGGCTGATCGGCGCCGCGGTCGGCTACGGCGTGGTGCGCGCGATCGCCGACGGCTACTGGTACCTGACCCGTCGCGAGGGCATGGGCTACGGCGACGGCAAGCTGCTGGCGATCATCGGCGCGCTGCTGGGATGGAAGGCGGTGGTCGTGGCGCTGTTCGGCGGGGCGATCCTGGGGTCGGTGGTGGGCCTGCTCGGGATGGTGGCGGGGGGCCGGCACGGGGCGGCGGCCGAGGCGGGCGCGGGGGCGGGCGAGGGCGCGGCCGCGGGCGAGGGCGGCGACGACGAGGAGGCCGAGGACGAGGGGCTGCGCTACGCCGAGGTCCCGTTCGGGCCGTTCCTGGCGGCCGCCGCGCTCGCCTACGTGTTGCTGGAGCCCTGGATCGAGGCCCACTTCTTCTCGCTGGGTTAATATCGGCCCGTGCCAACCGCCGAGCGCAAGCGAGCCGGCTTCGCCCTCGGCGAGCGGGTCGGGGCCGGGATGTACGGCGAGACGTTCCGCGCCACCGGCGGCGGGCGCGCCGACCTCGAGGCCCTGGTCGTGGACGCCCAGCTCGCCGCCACGCCCGGGGTCGAGGTCGTGCTGCTCGACGAGGTGATGCCCGCGCTGCGATCGCTGCATCACCGGGCGATCGTCGGCACGGTCGGCGCGGCGCGCGACGGCGGCGACCTCGTCGTCGTCACCGCGGCGGTGCCGCCCCACGTCACGCTGCACGAGCTGCTCGTCGCGGCGCGCGCGCGCGGCGTCAAGCTGCCTCAGGAGATCGCCGCGGCGATCGCGCGCGCCGTGATCGACGCGGCCGCCACCGCGCACGCGGCCGAGGTCGTCCACGGCGCGATCCACCCGCGCAGCGTGCTGATCGACGTCGACGGCAACGTCTGGCTCGCCGACTTCGCGATCGGCTGCGCCGTCGCCTACGCGGTGTGGCGAGGCGCGCCGGCCGAGCTCACGCGCGGGCTCACCGGGTACGTCGCGCCGGAGGTCGGGCTCGGCGAGGAGCCGACGCCGGCGAGCGACGTCTACGCGCTCGGCGCGCTGGTGTTCGCGATGCTCACCGGCGAGCTGCCGCCCGGCTCGCTCCACACCTCGCCCGCGGTCGAGCGCCTGGTCCAGCGCGCGCTCGACGCCGAGCTGGCGCGACGGTTCACCTCGGCGGTCGAGCTGCAGGAGAACTTCGCCGAGGCGCTGGAGGACGATCGCTGGTACACGGCGACGACCGCCGAGCTGGCGCGCCACGTCGCGCGGCACCGCGCCGGCGGCGACGCGGTCGACGCCGCGACCGAGGATCTGCTGGCGTCGCTCGCCGCGGCGAGCGATCCGCCGACGCGCGGCGCGGTCGACCTGGGGTTCGACGAGTCGACCGGCGCGGGCACGGGCGTGGGCGGCAGCGCCTCGCGCCGCGTCGGCGACGCCTCGGGCAGCCTCGACGCGCTGATCGAGGACCTCGACGCCAGCCTCGACGCGCCGCACGCCAAGGACGACGAGGACGAGCCGCTGACCGAGGTCGACGGCTCGCGCCAGGCGCTGCAGCGCGGCCGCGATCCGATCAGCGAGATGCTCGAGATCGAGCGGGCCCAGACCGGCGAGCCGGTCGTGCCCGAGCCGGCGGCGCCGGAGCGCAAGAGCGGCGAGCGCGCGCGCCGGATCGGGCGCACGACGGCGGCGAACGCCGCGGCCGCGGCGATCGACTCGCTGGACGCGCTCGGTGACGACGACGCCGACGCCGCGCCCGCGGCGCCGGCGGAGAAGCCGGCGGCCCGGCCGGCGGCGAAGACGCCCGCCGTGGCGCGGACCGGCGCGGGCGCGCCGTCGGCCGCGGGCTGGTCCGGCGCGGCCGATCCCGCGGCGGGGCTCGACGTCGAACCGCCGTCGCTGCGCGGCGGCAAGAAGAGCCTCACCGGGCTGGTGTGGCTGGTGCTGGTGCTCGCCGCGGGCGCGGGCCTGGTGTGGGTGATCCTCGATCTGCGCGCCAAGAACGCCGAGACCGAGCGCAAGGATCGCGAGGCGAAGGAGGAGGCCGCGCGCGAGACCGAGCGGCTCAAGGCGCTCCAGGAGGACCCCGGCGCGGTCCGCGTCACCTCGACGCCGGACCTCGCCGCGGTGTGGCTGCTGCTCGGCCGCACCCCGACCGACACGTTCCCGCTGCCGACCGCGAACGTGCTCGAGCTGCGGGTCGAGCTCGACGGCCACACCTCGGTCGACACGATCGTCGCGGCGAAGGACTGGACCGGCGCGGGCAAGGTGAAGGAGGCCAAGGTGGCGGTGACGCTGCCGCCCGGCGCGCCGGCGACGCCGGTGCCGGCGATGCCGCCCGAGCCCCCGGCCGAGGCGCGGCGCGGGCTGTCGCCCGGCTACGGCGTGGTCCACGTCGAGTCGACGCCGAAGGGCGCGGCGGTGTGGCTGCTCGTCGGGCAGACCAACACGATGCAGTACGACGGCCTCGAGGCCGGCCGCGACTACGAGTTCAAGGTGGTCAAGGACGGCTACCTGCCGGGCTACGTCCACATCAAGGCCGAGGACTGGCGCAGCGGCGGCGATCCGCAGCTGCCGCTGGCCGCCGCGCCGAAGCACGCGATGCTCGAGCGCGACGTCGAGCTGGTCGAGGCCCCGCCGGCGCCCGGCAAGCCCGGCAAGCCGCGGTAGCGCATGGTCACCTCGCCGCGCACGCTGCGGGTCAAGTGCGCGACCTGGGATCAGGTCGAGACGTTCTACGTCCGCAAGCTGCGGCGCGGCCGCATCGTCACGATCCGCGTGCCGTTCGTGCCCGAGCTCGACGAGCCGCTCGCGGTCGCGCTCGAGCTCCCCGGCGAGCTGGTGGTCGTGATCGACGGGACGATCACCGGGGTCCACGGCGCCGCCGACGGGCGCGCGTCGATCGACATCGAGCTGCACGGGCTGACGCCCGAGACGATCGACCGGCTCGAGACGCTGGTGCGCGACGGCCGGGCCGCGATCGAGCCCGCGGTCGCGCCGGCGGTGGCGGCGCCGCCGGCGAGCCGCCGCGACGACCCCGCGTACGCCGTCGTCGTCGAGCTCGACGCCGAGCTGCGGCGGCTGCGCCAGCTCGCGGTCCACGAGGTGCTCGGCGTCCCGCGCGACGCCACCGCGGTCGAGGTGCGGGCCGCGTGGCGCGCGCTGTGCCTGCGGCTGCACCCCGACGCGCTCGCGCCGCACCGCTCGGCCGCGGTCGGTCACCTCGGCGAGGAGCTGATGATCCACGTCAACCGCGCGTACGACCGGATGCGCGCCGCGCTCGTCGCCGAGGGGCGCGCGGCGGCGCCGGGGCCGGCGCTGCGCCCCGAGAAGGGCTGGCTCGTCGGGTTCGAGGCGCTGGGCACGGGCGAGCTGGCGGCGTCCGGGATGGCCGCGATGGCGACGCGCACGCCGGGGACGACGCAGCCGCCGCCGGCGGTCGAGCCGGCGCCGGCGCCCGCCGCGCCGCCGCCGCCCGCGCCCCCGCGTCGCCGGTCGGCGTCCACGACCGGGCACCCGACCGTCCGCTTCGAGCCCTCGACCGAGCACGTGTTCGACGAGCTCGCCGCCGGCTCGAGCGCGGAGTCGTCGCTCGCGGCGGCGCGCGCCGGCGCGGGCGACGTGTTCGAGCAGCAGGCGCGCGGGCGGATCGCCGCGGGCGATCACGTCGCCGCGCGCGAGGTCCTGGCGGCAGCGCTCTACGTCTACCCGCGCAGCCAGGCGCTGCGCGCGCTCTACCACGTCACCTCCGCGATGGAGGCGCTCGACGCGGGGCTGATCGAGCACGCCGCGCAGCAGCTCGAGGCGGCGCTGTCGGCCGACGCCGGGTGCCGCGAGGCGCGCGCCGCGCTCGACGATCTGCGGCGTGGCCGGCGCGCCGCCGGCGACGTCGGCAGGTGGTTCCGGTGACCGCCGTCGGGATCGATCTCGGCTCGACCCACTGCGCGGTCGCGGTGCTCGATCGCGACGCCCGGCCGCGGATCCTCACGACGGCCCACGGCGCGACGACGATGCCGTCGATGGTCGGGCTCGTCGCCGCCGGCGGGCGGGTCCGCGCCGTCGTCGGCGAGGCGGCGCGCGCGCTGCAGCGCGCCGAGCCCGACGCCGTCGTGTTCGGGATCAAGCGGCTGCTCGGGCGCCGCGCCGACGACGCCGACGTGCGGCGGTGGTCCGCCGGGCTGCCGTTCGAGGTCGTCGCGGCCGGCAACGGCGACGCGTGGGTGCGCGTGCGCGGCGTCGAGCTGTCGCCCGCTGTGCTCGCCGCGCTGCTGCTGGCCGAGCTGCGCGCGTGCGCCGAGCGGTTCCTCGGCGAGGTCGTCGACGAGGCCGTGATCGCGGTGCCCGCGCGGTTCGACGCCGCGCAGCGCCAGGCGGTCAAGGACGCCGCGGCGCTGGCCGGGATGACCGTGCGCCGGCTGATCAGCGAGCCGACCGCGGCGGCGCTCGGCCACGGCGCGCACGACCGCGTCGCCCGCCGCTACGCGGTGTGCGATCTCGGCGGCGGCACCTTCGACGTCGCGGTGTGCGACGTCGGCGGCGGGCTGCTCGAGGTCCTCGCCGCCGCGGGCGATCCGCTGCTCGGCGGGGACGACGTCGACGAGGTCGTCGCCGAGCAGCTCGCGGCGGCGGCGCGCGCGCGCCACGGCGACGACGTGCGGCGGCGCCCCGCCGCGTGGGCGCAGGTGATCGCGGAGGCGCGGCGGGTCAAGCACGCGCTGTCCGACGCCGCCACCGCCGAGGCCGCGCTGCCCGACGCGGCCACCGGCGCCGCGGGCGGCTGGCGCACGGTGCGGCGGGACGAGCTGGCGCTGTGGGCCGCGCCGGTGCTGCGCCGGCTCGAGGCGCCGTGCCACCAGGCGCTCGCCCGCGCCGCGCTCGCCGCCGACGCGATCGACGAGGTCCTGGCGGTCGGCGGCATGACGCGGATGCCCGCGGTCCGGCGCAAGCTCGGCCAGATCCTCGGCCGCGAGCCGGTGGTCGTCGACAACCCCGACGAGGTCGTCGCGATCGGCGCCGCGATCGAGGTCGCGCGGCTCGACGGCAGGGTCGGCGGCGTGCTGCTCGTCGACGTCACCGCGCGCGGCCTGGCGCTCGGGGTCGAGGGCGGCCGCTGCGACGTGATCATCCCCGCGGGCTGCGTCGTGCCGACGCGCGAGCACCGGCTGCTGGCGACGACGACCGACGACCAGGCGACCCTCGCGTTCACGCTGTACCACGGCGACAGCGACGAGCCCGCGCGCAACCAGCCGCTCGCCACCTACGAGGTCTCGGCCCTGCCGGCCGCGCCGGCCGGCGACGCGCTGGTGCTGGTCGAGGTGACGGTCGACGTCGACGGCACGACCCGCGTGAGCGCCAGCGAGCTGGTCTCGGGGGCCCGGCCGCCGCTGCGCGTCGTCGGGCAGTGCGGCCTGGCGCCGGCCGCGCTGGCGGAGCTGGCGCGGACTGTCGCAGAATGGCGGGCGACGTGACCGACTCCAGCCCGCGCGTGACCCGCTCGTCCCTCGTGCTCCCCTTGCTCGTCGTGCTCGCGTGCTGCGGCCCGCGCGGCGGCGGCGCCGGCGGCGGCGGCGGCACGGGCACCGCGAGCGGCGGCGACGCCGCGGCCGGGTCCGACGGGGCCGGCGGCGCCGACGCGGCGCCCCCGCCCAAGGTGCTGCAGCTCAACGCCGAGGGCGAGGTGGTCGATCTGCAGGCCGCGTTGGTCCCGGGCTACGTGGTCATCGTCGACTTCTGGGCCGAGTGGTGCGGGGCGTGCAAGGTGATGGAGGAGAAGTTCATGGCGGCGATCGCCGACGAGCCGCGCGTGATCGTGCGCAAGATCGACGTCGGCGACGGCGACACGCCGGTGGCCGAGCAGTACGACATCGGCCCGCTGCCCCACATCCGCATCTACGACACGCGCGGCGAGCTCAAGTACGTGCTGCAGAACAACAACGCGCTCGAGACCGGCGAGAAGGCGCTCGAGGTCCTGCGCGCCGATACCGCGGCCGCGCCGTAGCTGGCCCTGGCTAGTGCCGTGACCGTCGCATTCTGCTCCGGCACGGCACGTCGCCTCGATCACACGGGGCTCGCCGCCCCGCCCGTCGGGCGAAGCCCGCCGGGACCCACCCCGCCCAGAAGTCCTCCGACGCGATCACTGCGTGTCGGTCGGAGCACTAGCTGGCGATCGTCGACACGCCGCGCGCCGCGAGCAGCGCGCTGCCGACCAGGCCGGCGTCGTCGCCGAGCGCGGCCTCGACGATCGTCAGCGGCTCGAGCAGCGCGCCCGGCGCCGCGACCTCGAGCGCCATCACCACCGCCTGCCGCAGCACGGGCGTGCGGCCGAGCAGGCCGCCGCCGAGGACGAGGCGCTCGGGGTTGACCAGCGCGATCGCGTTGGCGAGGGAGACGCCGAGCAGCGGCGCCAGCTCCTGCCACAGCCCGAGCGCCCACGCGTCACCGAGCGCGGCCGCCTCGTCGACGTGGCCGGCGTGGACGTCGGCGTCGCCGGCGCGGGTCGCGATGTCGCGCGCGATCGACGGCGCGCCGCCGGCGAGCTCGGCGCGGATCCGCCGCTGGACGTAGCTGCCGCCGACGTAGGCCTCGACGCAGCCGCGCCCGCCGCACGCGCACGGCGCGGCGCGGTCGTCCCACGCGACCTTGACGTGGCCGATCTCGCCGGCGCAGTTGCTGGCGCCCTCGGCGAGCCGGCCGTCGACGACGAGCCCGCCGCCGATGCCGGTGCCGACGTAGACCGCGAGCACGTTCTGGGCGCCGGCCGCGGCGCCGAGGCCGTACTCGCCGTAGGTGATCGCGTTGACGTCGTTGTAGACGCCGAGCGGGTGGCGCGCGCCGAGGCGGGCCGCGAGGCGCTCGCCGAACGCGACGTCGCGCCACCGCAGGTGCGGCGAGTTGGCGACCGTGCCCCGGCGATCGCGCAGCATCGCGGCGATGCCGATGCCGACCGGGACGTTTGCGCCCGCCGCGCCGCCGGCCTCCGCCGCGACGCGCTCGATCCACGCGGCGAGGCGCGCGATCAGCGCATCCGGATCCCGCGGCTCGCCGACCGGCTCCTTGTGCTGGACGACCGGGACCGGCGCGTCGCCGCCGGCGCCGCGCGCCGCGGCGTCGGCGCGCGCGGCGAGGTCGCGGTAGGCGGCGATCCGCAGGTTGGTGCCGCCGAGGTCGACGCCGATCGCCAGGCTCATCGCGCTTCCTCCTCCGCCGCGGCGCGCGCCGCGGCGATCGCGTCCTCGACCACGCCGTGGATCGCGGCGAGCCGCGCGGCGTCGCGCGCCTCGCACCGCACGACCAGCGCGGGCTGCGTGTTCGACGCGCGGACCAGGCCCCAGCCGTCGGCAAACCGGGCGCGGACGCCGTCGATGTCGACGACGCCGAGCACGTCCGGCCGCGCGCGCAGCCGCGCGGTCGCGCCGGCCACGACCGCGAACTTGAGGTCGTCGGGGCAGTCGACGCGCAGCTCCGGCGTGTTGACCATCACCGGCAGCTCGTCGGCGAGCGCGGCCAGCGTGCGCTCGCCGCGGGACAACAGCTCGAGCAGCCGCGCGCCGGCGTAGACCGCGTCGTCGAACCCCAGGTAGCGGTGCGCGAAGAACATGTGGCCGCTCATCTCGCCGGCGAGCGCCGCGCCGGTCTCCTTCATGCGCGCCTTGATCAGCGAGTGGCCGACCTTCCACATCTCGGCCTGGCCGCCGGCCTTCGCCAGCTCGTCGTACATCGCCTGGCTGCACTTCACCTCACCGACGAACGACGCGCCCGGCAGCTCGGCGAGGATCGCCTTGCCGAACAGGATCATGAGCTGGTCGCCCCACAGGATCCGGCCGCGGCCGTCGACCGCGCCGACGCGATCGGCGTCGCCGTCGAGCGCGATCCCCAGCTCCGCGCCGGTCTCGGCCACCTTGGCGATCAGGTCGGCGACGTTGGCCGGCACGGTCGGGTCGGGGTGGTGGTGGGGGAACCGGCCGTCGGGCTCGCAGTACAGCGGGACGACGTCGAACCCCAGGCGGGTGTACAGCGCGACTGCGGCCGGCCCGCCGGCGCCGTTGCCGGCGTCGACGACGACCCTCGGCCGGCGGTCGCCGAGGCGCAGCCGCGACGCGGCGTGGTCGAGGTAGGCGGGCACGACGTCCGCGTGCTCGACGGCGCCGCGCGGCGCCCGCGGCGCCTCGCCTGCGGCGCGCCGCGCCGCGATCGCCCGGCGCAGCGCGGCGATCGCGTCGCCGTGCAGGCTCGCCGTGCCGACCAGCAGCTTGAACCCGTTGTCCTCGGGCGGGTTGTGGCTGCCGGTGATCATCACGGCGCCGTCGACGGCGAGGTGGTGCGCGGCGAAGTACAGGATCGGGGTCGGGACCTCGCCGACGTCGACGACGTCCGCGTCCTCGGTCAGGCCGCGGACGAGCGCGTCGCGCAGCCGCGGCGAGGTCAGCCGGCAGTCGCGCCCGACGGCGATCCGCGGGCGGTGGCTGCGGTCGGCGGCCTCGGCGACGCGCGCGGCGAACGCGCGGCCGAGGTCGGTGACGAGGGCGTCGTCGAGGTCGCGGTCGGCGACCCCGCGGATGTCGTACTCGCGGAAGACTCGGGTGTTCATGCGACTGCCTAGAGGAAGCGGTCGAGGCCCGCCTGGGCCAGCGCCTCGACCGCGAGCCGGACGTCCTGCGCGCGGTCGCGCGGCACGACGAGGATCGCGTCGCCCGCCTGGACGACGACGAGGTCGGACACCCCGACCAGGGCGATCGCCCGGCCGGGGTCGGTGATCGCGAGGTTGCCGCGGCCGTCGCGCACGACGACCGCGCCGGCGGTGACGTTGCCGTCGGCGCTGGCGCCGCGTAGCTCGGCCACCGCCGCCCACGACCCGACGTCGCTCCACCCGACGTCGGCCGGGACGGTGACGACGCCCTCGGCGTGCTCCATCACGCCGTGGTCGATCGAGATCGACGGGATCGTCGCGTAGGCGGCGCGGGTCGCGGCGGCCACCGCGTCGGCGTCGGCGCCGGCGGCGAGCGCGGCCGCGACGCCGCCGAGCGCGGCCCAGGTCGCGGGCAGCCGGCGCGCCAGCTCGTCGGCGAGCCGGCGCGCGCGCAGGAAGAACATCCCGCCGTTCCACAGGTGGCGGCCGCCGGCGACGTAGGCCGCGGCGGTGGCGGCGTCGGGCTTCTCGACGAACCGCGCGACCTCGCGCACGCCGGGGACGCCGAGGCCGGCGTCGGGCGCCGCCGCGAGCTCGAGATAGCCGAACCCGGTCTCGGGGCGGCTCGGGGTCAGGCCGATCGTGCAGATCCGGTCGGCGCGCTCGGCCGCGGCGAACGCGCGCTCGAGCGCGCGCGCCATCGCCGGCTCGTCGCCGACGTGCTGGTCGGCGGGCAGCGCGCCGATCACCGCGTCGGGATCGCGGTGGAGCAGGTGGACCGCGGCGAGCCCGAGCGCCGCGGCGGTGTTGCGCCCGGTCGGCTCGCCGACGATCGTCACCGCGACGCCGGCGGCCTCGGCCTCGGCCTGGCACATCGCGGCGTGATCGGCGGCCGTGACCACGACGACCGTGCCGTCGACCGCGCCGCGCGCGCGCCGCAGGGCGAGCGCGAGCAGCGAGCCGGCGCCATCCGGCGTGAGGTCGAGGAACTGCTTGGGCCGGGCGCGGCGGCTCGCCGGCCACAGCCGGGTGCCGCTGCCGCCGGCGAGGATGACCGCGTGGCGCACGGCGGGCATCCTACTCGAACGCGCCGCCGAAAACGCCGACGGCGCGTCCCTGGCCCCCTCAGGCCGTGGTGACGCGCCGCCGTCGCGAGCGTCGCGAGACGCCCTGACTCAGCTCACGGCTGGGTGAACGTGCCCGAGATCGCCGTCGCGCCGACGCCGATCGAGAGCGCGTCCGCCGTGCCGTCGCCGTCGGTGTCGACGTCGCTGCGCAGCAGCGTGACGATCAGGCTGTTGGTCCGGATCTCCTCGAGCGTGACCGTGCAGTCCTCGTCCTCGTCGAAGATGCCGAGGACGGTGAGGCCGGTCGAGTCCGCGGTGCAGCCGCAGTCCGTGCCCGTGCCCGTGCAGTCCTCGCTGATGACGTCCGAGATCGTCGTGTGGACCGCCGGGATGACGTCGTTCTGGACGTTCTCCTCGGGGACCGCGCCGCCGATGCGGCTCGCGCCGAGCGCGCCCTCGGCGATGCCCGAGACCTCGGCGCGCGCCTGGACGAGGGTGAGGTCGATCGAGGTGCCCTCGTTGAGCGAGATCTGCATCGACAGGTTGCCCGGGCCGCCGAGGAACGTGCCGCCCGAGATGTTGCCGACGACGGTCGCGTCGGTCGGGCTCGACGGGTCGACGTCGAACGTGCCGGTGCCGGCCAGGTGGAGGCCGCACACCATGTCGTTCTCGTCGGCGCACGGGGCCGGCGACGGGTTGGCGCCGAGGTAGACGCTGAAGCCCGCGTTGGTCGCCGAGGTGAGCGCCTCGGCCTGGAGGTCCGCGAGCAGCAGGATGCTGCCGTCGGCCACGCCGGAGTCGATCGAGGCCTGCAGGTCGAGGCTCTCGCCGCCGGCCTGGACCAGCGCGCTCAGGATGTTGCCGAGCTGGTTGTCGATCGTGCCGTCGCCGTCGAGATCGAAGCCGAGCTCCTCGGCCTGATCCGAGTCGAGCGGGATCTCCACCGAGTCGACGACGTAGTGGTAGTGGTCGCCGACAGGCTCGGGCGTGTCGTCATCGTCGTCGTCATCACCGCCGCCGCCACAGGCGACAAGGCCGAAGGACAGCGCGGCCGTAGCCACCGCAAAGAACGTGGAGCGCGCGAGTAGTCTCATCGAAGTTCCCCTCTGTTGGTTCGTTGAGAAGCCCCGCGTTGATATCGCGAAACCGCGGGGACACACAAGATACTGGTCTGGCCAGATGGTGTCCGTGATCGAAACACGTCGGTGACGGCCTCGATGCGCCGATCGCGCGGCGTCAGGTCCCGAGGAATCCCGGCGAGATCGTCGCGACCGCGCCGACCACGGCGACGATCACCGCGACGGGCGCGGCCACGGCCCACGCCAGGTCGGCGGGGCGGCGCGCGCGGAGCGCGGCCGCGACCGCGTACACGGCCCCGGCCGAGCCGGCGGCGAGCGCGAGCAGCGCGAGGAGCCTCATGTTTCGCAGTGTACCCCCTCGCGGCACACCGCCGTCTGTGCGCGATACTCCGCCGCCATGAAGCGCCTCGCCGTCCCGCTCGTCCTCGTCGCGCTCGCCGCCGCCGCCGCGGTGTGGTTCTTCGTGCTGCGCGGCGGCGACGACGCCGCGCGGCCAGCCGGCCCGACCCCGGCGGCCGGGACCGCCGCGGGGACGCAGGCACGTCCGGCCGAGCGCGGCGAGCGCGGCGATCGCGGCGCGATGGGCGGGGGCGACCAGGCGGTGCTGATCGACGACGATCCGGTGGGCGCGCTGCGGCTCGAGGGCCAGGTGATCGACGCCCAGCAGCAGCCGGTCGGCGGCGCGACCGTGGTGCTGTCCTCGAACCCGCCGCGCACCACGACGACCGAGGGCGACGGCTCGTTCGCGTTCGACGGCCTGGTCGCGCGGCCGTACCGGCTGCAGGCGCGGGCGCCGGCCGGCGTCGCGGGCCCGGTCACCGCGCGCGTCGCCGCCGACACCGAGCCGGTCGTGCTGGTGCTGCGCGCGGCCTCGGCCGTGGTCGTCGAGGTCGTCGACGACGCGGGCGCGCCGGTCGACGGCGCGACGGTCGAGCTGCGCGGGCTCGACGTCCAGACCGCGACGACCGAGGCCGGGCGCGCGCGCCTGCAGCCGGTCGTGCCCGGCGGCTACCAGGTCGCGGCGTGGGCGTCCGGGTTCGCGCCGTCGTACGCGTTCCTGCCCGTCGCGGGCGACGAGGCGACGACCCGGATCGCGCTGCGCCGCGGCGCGCGGGTCGCCGGGCGCGTCGTCGACGCGTCCGGCGCGTCGGTCGCGGGCGCCCGCGTGCTCTACACCGGCGCCTCGGACTGGAACATCCAGCCCGACGAGCGGCTCGACGGCCAGCTCACCGGCGCCGACGGCGCGTTCGTGTTCGAGGCGGTCGGCGCCGGCAGCGTGCGGTTCGTCGCGCGCCACCCCGACCACGCCCCCGGCAGCTCGTCGATCATCACGCTCGACGGCAAGACCCCGCGCGACGGGATCGAGATCGCGCTGCCCGCCGGCGTGACGGTGTCGGGGCGCGTCGTCGACACGGCGGGCGCGCCGGTCGCCTCGGCCCGGGTCCGCGTCGGCGTCGGCGGCGCCGGCATGGTGAGCGCGCCGCCGCGCCAGGTGTTCAGCGACGACCGCGGCGGCTGGACGATCCGCGGCGTGCCGCAGAAGCCGCTCGAGGCGGTCGCGATGCACGATCTCGGCGCGTCGAAGGCGACGACGGTCGACGCCACCCGCGGCGACGTCGCCGACGTCGAGCTGGTGCTCGACGTCACCGGGACGATCAGCGGCGTCGTCGTCGACGCCGAGGGCGAGCCGCTCGAGGGCGTCCAGGTGTCCGCCGGCCCCGACTTCCGCTCGCGCAACCAGGCCGGGTTCGAGCAGTGGCGGCTGCGCGGGTTCCCCGAGGACCTCACCGACGCCGGCGGCCGGTTCACGCTGTCCGGCCTCGCCGAGGGCGACTACACGCTGCGCGCCTCGCGCGCCCAGCGCCGCGGCGGCGGCCGCCGCGGGTTCTTCAACCAGGGCGTGCCGGCGAAGGCCGGCGATCGCGACGTCAAGATCGTGCTGCCGGCCGACGGCGGCGTCGCGGGCAAGGTCGTGCTCGAGGGCGGCGCGCCGCCGACCGCGTTCACCGTCTCGGTCGGGTTCCTGCCCGAGCCGTTCGCCACCGCCGACGGCAGCTTCCGCGTCGACGACCTGCCGCCGGGCGAGCACGAGCTCAGCGTCCGCGGCAACGGGTTCCAGCCGCACAACGTCACCGTGACGGTGAACAGCGCCGAGGTGACGGACGTCGGCACGATCACCGTCAAGCAGGGCCGGACGATCCGCGGCGTGGTGGTCGCGGGCGGCGCGCCGGTCGCCGGCGCCACGGTCTACGCCGGCCGTCAGATCTTCGGCACCGGCACCAGCAACAAGGCCGAGTTCGGCGGCCCGCCCGGCGCGCGCGACGTCAAGGACACGACGACCGACGAGCAGGGGCGGTTCACGATCGCCGGGTTCGGCAAGCAGGACATCACGATCGTCGCCGAGCACGCCGACCACGGCCGGTCGCGCGCGGTCAAGCTGATCGCGGGCGATCCGTCGGAGCAGGGGCTGCGGATCGAGCTCGAGCCGTTCGGCGTGCTGGTCGGGACGGTCAAGAACGGCGAGGTGCTCGCCGAGGGCGTGATCGTCACCGCGCAGCCGACGAGCAGCGCCGGCGCGATCTACTCGGTCGCCAGCGGCGCCGACGGCGCGTTCCGCCTCGACCGGCTCGCGCCCGACGTCTACAAGGTCTCGGCGATGACCGGGATGAACCCGATGCGCGGCATGGGGTTCTTCTCGCGCCAGATCGCGGTCGAGGGCGGCGCCGAGACCCGGGTCGACGTCGTGATCGAGAAGGGCACGATCTCGCTCGCGGCCACCGGCAAGTCACCCGACGGCGCGCCGGTGTCCGGGATGGGGTGGCTGGCGTCGGGCGCGGTCGCGGCCGCCAACGGCCGCGAGCTGCAGGAGCGGCTCGCGCGCCAGGGCGACGGCATGTCGACGATGGCGATCATGATCGCCGGCGGGCCGGCGACGTTCCGCGAGCTGACCGCGGGCATGTACACGGTGTGCCTGCTGCCGCTGCCGGGCGGGCTGCAGGGCCCGCAGGCGATGCGCTACGCGATGAACCACGGCGAGGACCTGCCGGCGTTCTGCAAGCAGGTCGAGGTCATGGCGGCGCCGGTCGAGCAGCAGGTCGAGGTCGAGGTGACGATCCCGCCGCTGCTGCCGGACGAGTAGCCGCGCGTCGCCGTCAGGCGTCGCCGTCAGGCGACGCCGTCAGTCGACGACCGTCAGCCAGCCGTGCGTGTCCGGCCGCGTCCCGCGCTGGATCGCCGTGATCTCCTCGTACAGCCGCAGCGACAGCGCGCCGACCTTGCCGTCGTTGATCACCATCCGGTCGGCCTCGGTCGCGAGCTCGCCGACCGGGCTGATCACCGCGGCGGTGCCCGAGCCGAACACCTCCTTGAGCGTGCCGGCCTTGTGCGCCGCGACGACCTCGGCGACCGCGATCGGCCGCTCGCTCACCTTCAGACCCCACTCGCGCCCGAGCGTCAGCACGCAGTCGCGCGTCACGCCCGACAGGATCGAGTCCGACAAGGGCGGCGTCACCAGCTCGTCGCCGATCACGACGAACAGGTTCATCGTGCCGACCTCCTCGATCGTCTCGTGCTTGACGCCGTCGAGCCACAGCACCTGGGCGTAGCCGTCCTGCTTGGCGCGCACCGCGGCCTGCAGGCTCGCCGCGTAGTTGGCCGCGGCCTTGACCGCGCCGAGGCCGCCGGGGGCCGCGCGCGTCAGCTGGCGCTCGATGAAGATCTTCACCGGCGTCAGCGCGCCGCCGCCGTAGTACGCGCCGACCGGCGACAGGATCACGTAGAACAGCACGCGCTCGGCCGGCCGCACGCCGAGGAACGCCTCGGTGGCGATCAGCGTCGGCCGGATGTAGAGCGACGACTCGGGCGCGCCCGGCACCCAGTCGGCGTCGGTGCGGACGATCGCCTGGATCGCCGCGGCCATGTCCTCGGGCGGCAGCGCCGGCAGGCACAGCCGCGGCGCGCCCGCGGCCATGCGCTGGCAGTGGCGCATCAGCCGGAACAGCCGGATCTTGCCGTCGGCGCCGCGGAACGCCTTCATCCCCTCGAACATCGCCTGGCCGTAGTGCAGGACCGAGGCGGCCGGATCCATCGCCAGCGGGCCGTACGGCACGACCTTGGCGTCGTGCCAGCCGGTCTTCGCCGTCCACTCGACGGTGAGCATGTGGTCGGTGAACACCTTGCCGAAGCCGAGCTCGCTCTCGGGCGTGCGCGGCCGCGGCGACGTGGTGCGGGTGACGGGGATCGGACCGAGCGTCATGGTCGCAACCTACCCCACGCCCGCGGCGGGAGGGAACCGGCGCGCGCGGGTGCGACGCCACAGCGCGCGCGGGGGGCGACCGGCACAGATGCGCCGCGTCATGGTCCGGACCGTCACAGCCGTCATCACGCGCCGGCGCGGAGGATCGCGTCGTACGCGGCGCGGATGTCGTGCTGCCACCGCTCGACCCGCCGCCGCAGCACCTCGCCCGAGGGGAACCCGGTGCGGCGCGCCAGCTTGTCGAGCTCGCGCGGCTCGTCGGGCAGGCGGTGCACCGGGCGGTCGTGGACGACGCGCAGCCGGTGCTCGACCAGCCGCAGGAACCGGTAGCCGTCGGCGAGCAGGATCAGCGCGCCGACGTCCGCGACGCCGGCCTCGGCCGCGGCGCGCAGCGCCTCCGCCGTCGACGGCGTGCGCAGCGCCGGGTGGGCGTGGCCCCACACCAGCTGCACGTACTGCGCGGCGAACTCGACGTCGATGATGCCGCCGCGCCCGACCTTCAGATCGTGGCGCGCGCCGAGCTGCGTCTCGACCCGGTCGCGCATCGCCGCGACCTCCCGCGCGATCGCGCGGACCTCGTCGGCGCCGCCGGGCGCCGCGCCCCACACGTGGCGGTGGGCCTGGGCCGCGACGTCGGCGCCGAGCGCGAGGTCGCCGGCGACCGGCCGCAGCTTGATCAGCGCCTGCCGCTCCCACAGCCGCGCCTCGGCCTCGTGGTAGCGGCGCCACCCGGTGAGCGACGACACCAGCAGCCCCTGCGAGCCGCTCGGGCGCAGCCGGGTGTCGACCTCGTAGAGGCGGCCGCGCGGCGTCCGCGCGTGCAGCCCGGTCATCAGCCGCTGCGCCAGCCGCGTCATGTACTCGACGTTGGCGAGCGGGCGGGGCCCGTCGCTCTCGCCGTCGGCGCCGTAGACGAACACGACGTCGAGGTCGGCGGCGTAGCCGAGCTCGCGCCCGCCGAGCTTGCCCAGGCCGAGCACCGCCATCGTCACCGGCGCGCCGTCGGGCGCGCGCGGCGTGCCGTGGCGCGCCACCATCGCCGCCGCGACGTGGTCGTAGGCGACGCGCAGCGACGCCTCGGCGATCGCCGTCAGCTCGGCGCACACCGCGAGCGGATCGAGCGCGCCGGCGAAGTCGGCCAGCCCGACCTGGAGCACGCCGAGGTTCTTGGTCTCGGCCAGCGTCGCCCACACCAGCTCCTCGTCGCCGGGGTCGGCCGCGGTGATCCGCGCGACCCGCGCCGAGGCGGCGCGCGCGCGGGCGGGCACGTCGTCGCCGTCGTCGACCGCGCCGACGCTCTCGCCGACGCCGACCAGCAGATCGAGCAGCTCGGGGCGCTCGACCAGCGTGCGCGCCAGGTACTCGCTCGCGCCGAGGATCGACACGACGAGGCGGAGGAACGCGCGGTTGTCGTCGACCAGCCGCCACACCGACGCCGCCGGGCCGCGGCGCGCCAGCAGATCGACGACGTGGCGCAGCGCCTGATCCGGGTCGGCCGAGCGCGCGAGCTCGTCGAGCAGCGCCGGGCCGACCCGCGCCGCGACGCCGGTCGCGGCGGGCGACAGCGGCGACTCGGGGCGGCGGCGCGCGCGCTCGAGCTCGGCCGCGGCGCCGGCGGGGTCGGCGAAGCCGAGGCGCGCGAGCAGCTCGCGCTCGCGCTCGGCCGGCAGGTCGCCGGCGAGCAGCGCCTCGACCGCCGGCGGCGGGCCGGGCGCGGCCTCGCCGAGCGTCGCGAACAGCCGCGCGACCGCGGCGGTGTGATCGGAGAGCGCGGCGGTGAACGCCGCCGCGTCGGCGTAGCCGAGCCGCCGCGCGAGCACCTCGACCGCCGCCGCGTCGCCCGGGATCGTCTGCGTCTGGCGCCCGCTCTCGAGCTGCAGCAGGTGCTCGACGTGGCGCAGCCAGCGGTAGGCGCGGAACAGCGCGAGGTGCTCGTCGTCGCCGACCAGCCCCGCGAACAGCAGCGCGTCGAGCGCGGCGAGCGTGCCGCGCACGCGCAGCCCGGGCGTGCGCCCGCTGTGGATCAGCTGCAGCGCCTGCGCGAAGAACTCGACCTCGCGGATCCCGCCCTCGCCGTTCTTGACGTCGAACGGGGTGGGCGGCCCGGCGCCGGCGGCGTCGCCGCCGCGGGTGGCGCGGGCGCGGCGCTGCGCCGGCGCGACCAGCTCCGCCTTGATCCGGCGGTTGAGCTCGCGCACCTCGTCGACGATCGTCGGCGAGGTGTGGCGGCGGTGGACGAACGGCCGCATCGTGTCGATCACCGCGGCGCCGAGGGCGGCGTCGCCGGCGCAGGCGCGCGCCTTGAGCCACGCCTGGCGCTCCCACGGCCGGCCGAACGTCTCGTAGTAGCGCTCGAGCTGCGCCAGCGAGTTGGCGATCGCGCCGCGCGAGCCCTCGGGCCGCAGCCGCAGGTCGACGCGGAACACCAGGTCGTCCTCGGTGACCTCGGACAGCGCGGCCGTGATCAGCGTGGCGAGCTTGGCGAAGTACTCGTGCAACGTCAGCGCGCCCGCGGCCCCCGCGTCCGACGAGTAGACGTAGATCACGTCGACGTCCGAGCTGAAGTTGAGCTCCTCGCCGCCGAGCTTGCCCATGCCGATCACGACGAGCCCGGCGTCGCGCTCGACCCCGTGGTCGTCGACGTAGCGGGGCGCGCCGTGGCGCGCGCGCAGGGCGGCGTCGTGGAACCGGATCGCCGCGGCGAAGCACGCGTCGGCGAGGTGCGCGAGCTCGCGCCCGACCTCGGTGTCGAGCCCCAGCTCGAGCTCGCGCACGCCGAGCCGGATCAGCTCGGTCGCGCGGGCGCGGCGCAGCCCGGCGGCGAGCGCGGCGGCGTCGGTCGCCCCGTCGACCTCGCGCGCGACCGCGGCGGCGATCGCCGCCGCCGGCTTCTCGCGGTGCAGGTAGGGGTCGGCCGCGACCCGGGCGAGCCGGCGCGGGTCGCGGGTCAGCAGCGTCGCCAGGTAGGGGGCGCGCTGGCACGCCAGGGTCAGGACGTGGACGGCGTCGGCGAGCCCGAGGTCGGGCAGGGTGCCGGCGGCGGCGGCGGCCTCGCAGAACCGCTCGGCGCGGCGCCGGGCGTCGGCCGGGTCCGGTGCGGCGAGGGCGGCGGCGTCGAGGACCGCGGCCACGGTGGCGGCCGGCGCGGGACCCGGGGACACGACGGCGACGATACCGGTTCGGGGCCGCCTTGACAGCCCAGGTGCGGCGCATTACCAAGCAGGTGTTTTTCCTCGCCGAGGCAGCCGTCCCCCATGCGCGATCCCTATGAAGTCCTCGGCGTGACCCGGGACGCGAGCGCCAGCGAGATCAAGAAGGCGTACTACCGCCTCGCCAAGGCCAACCACCCGGACCACAACCCGGGCGACAAGGAGGCCGAGGAGCGGTTCAAGGAGGCGTCCGGCGCCTACCAGATCCTCTCGGATCCGGACCAGCGCGCCCGCTTCGACCGCTTCGGGTTCGAGGGCGTGGGCGGCCGCGGCGGCGGGCCCGGCTTCCAGAACGTCGAGGACATCTTCTCGGCGTTCGGCGACATCTTCGGCGACTTCTTCGGCGGCGGGCGCCGCCAGCGCGAGCGCCGCGGCGCGGACCTGCGGGTCGACCTGCAGCTATCGTTCGCCGAGGCGGTGTGGGGCGCGAGCAAGGACCTCGAGATCAGCCGCGACATCGCGTGCAAGACCTGCCACGGCTCCGGCGCCAAGGAAGGCAGCAAGCCCGAGCCGTGCGGCACCTGCGGCGGGCGCGGTCAGGTCGTCCACTCGCAGGGCTTCTTCATGGTCCAGACGACGTGCCCGCGCTGCCGTGGCGAGGGCAAGCTGATCAAGGACCCGTGCGGCGACTGCAACGGGCGCCGCACGCAGCAGGAGCGCTCGACGATCTCGGTGACGGTACCGCCCGGCGTCGACGACGGCCAGACGCTGCGGCTCGCCGGCAAGGGCGAGGCACCGCTCGGCGGCGGCCAGGCGGGCCACCTCTACGTCGTGCTCCACGTCGTCGGCGACGAGCGGTTCCGCCGCGACGGCGACGACGTCGTCACGACGATCCCGATCAGCTACGTCAAGGCGGCGCTCGGCGGCGAGGTCGAGATCCACACCCTCGACGAGGGCTGCGAGGGCACCACGACGATCGAGCTCAAGCCGGGCACCCAGCCGGGCGACACGGTGGTCCGGCGGGGCCAGGGCGTGCCGCGGGTCGGCCGGCCCGGGCGCGGTGACCAGATCATCGAGCTCAAGGTGGAGATCCCCCGCAAGCTGGGCGCCCGCGAGGCGGAGCTGCTGCGCGAGATCGCCGCCGAGCACGGGGAGGCCGTCGGCAAGGAGCGCCGGGGCCTGTTCTCCCGCCTCAAAAAGTAGAGGGTCGTGTCGCGGGCTCGTTACACGCGTAACGAGTGACTTTACAAGTCATTCCAAGAGGTTGACTCCTTCGTCACGGTGCGACAGAACCGTGGCCGGAGGATTCCAACCGATGAAGAAGCTCTCGATTCTGTTCTGTACGGGTCTTTTCGCCGCCGCGATCGCCGGTGGCTGCAAGAAGGATGAGAAGGGCGGCGGCGGCGGCGGCGGTGGCGGCGGTGACTGCGCCGCGCTCGGCGCGAAGTTCAAGAAGGACGCCGCGGCGGAGATGCCGAAGGACGCGCCGGCCGAGCAGAAGAAGATGATGACCGAGATGGTGGAGAAGCTCGTCCCCGTGCTGGTCAAGGCCTGCACCGACGACAAGTGGTCGAAGGAAGCCATCGCCTGTGGCCTCAAGGCGAAGGACATGGAGAAGGAGTGCGACGACAAGCTCTCCAAGGAGCAGAAGGACAACATGGAGAAGGCCTTCCAGAAGGCCATGGGCATGGGCGGCGACGAGCCGGCCGGCGGCGATGAGCCCGCTGGTGGCGGCGAGGGCACCGCGGCGGCGACGGGCGCGGCGGCGGCCACCGGCGAGGCGCCGGCGGCTGGCGGCGCGGCGAACACCGGCATGGCCGAGTGTGACGAGTATGCCTCCGCGATGGAGAAGTACCTCGCGTGCGACAAGATCCCGCAGGAGACCCGCGACGCCGCCAAGCAGGGCATCGAGGCGATGAAGGGCTCGTGGGCGAACGCGGGCTCGCTGCCGGACGACGTCAAGAAGCAGATGGCGGACGGCTGCAAGACCGCGGTCGACGCGCTGAAGCAGGGCGCGACCGCGCTCGGCTGCACGCTGTAGTCCGGACGCTGCGCGTCCTCCGGCGGGGGGAGCGGCTGACGCTCCCCCGGACCCCCACCAGACTCGGATCTCGGATCCGGACCTGGCGCCAACGGGCGAGGCCGAGAGGTCTCGCCCGTCGGCGTTTTCGGCAACGTGCATCGGCGGCCCGCGCGGACGTCACGCCGGCCCGGGTGACGCGAGCGTCGGGGGGCCTCCGCCGGCGAGTTCCGCAGCGGGCTCGAGCGAGCCCGAGACGGCGTGGGCGCTCGCGCGATCCCGGCGTTCGCGGTCTCGTCACCGCGAGGACTGTCTGAGCCGGCGGGGGCGCCCCCGCGCGAGCGGCAGGCCCCGGGCCGGCGGCTCGCGGTCTCCCGACCGACCGTCAGTTCAAGCTCTGCCGCTCGGCGAGCTGCTCGAGGACCTCGGTCACGAACTCGTCAGGCGGGACGAACTCGTAGTGGTCGTCGGCCTCGCGGGAGGGCAGGGTGCGGAGCGCGCCGTCGCGCCACCAGAACAGGTTGGGTGAGATCGAGCCCGGGCCCTCGGCGCACATCCCCGAGGCCATCACCACCATCGCGTCGATCGCTCGCAGCGCGCTCGGGTCGTGGATCGGGTGGAACACCAGCGTGTGGCGGTTCGGCACCGCGGCGATCGCGCCCCACGGCGGCGCGTCGTCCGGCGCGAGGAAGTCGCCGAGCAACAGCAGGTTCGACGCGACGAAGAAGCTGTCGCCGGTCATCGCGCGCAGCACCGCGCCGCCGACGTCGACGTCCTCGACCGCGGCGTGCTCGGTGCGCCGCAGGTTGGCGAGCGCCTGGTACCACACGTCGTCGGCGGTGCAGCCCCACTTCGCGAGCGAGTCGGCGTTGACCGTGACGACGTTGGACGGCAGGTCGAAGCACAGCACGGCGCACAGGTCGTCGGCGACGTCGCGCACGATGAACTGGTCGGCGTCGTTGCGGAACGTCTCGCGCGGGTAGAGGCGCACCTTGAGGTGCGGCCGCGCCTGCGCGAGGTCGCCGGCGAGCACGTCGGCGAGCGCGCGGTCGCCCTTGCCCGCGACCAGCGCGTCGAAGTGGCTGGTGATGACGCGCGCCCGGTCGGCCTCGGGCGCGGCGTGGCACAGCTGCGCCAGGTTGAGCAGCGACAGCGCCTCGTCGGTGTCGCCGCCCCACGGCGCCCACAGGTAGCCGTCGTCGAGCCGGTAGGTCCAGCCGCGGTGGCGCAGCTCCGTCTCGACGGCGGCCACGAAGGTGTCCCACTCGCCGTCGCGCATGAAGCGCGCCCAGCGCGGGGGCTCGCGGTTGGGGCGGTGCGGGCTCACGGCGTCCTGGTCAATCGACGAACAGCGCCGCCGTCTGGCGGACGTCGGCCCGAGCCGAGAACGTCGGCGCGTTGTGCTCGATCGCGCAGCACTGGGCGGTGCGGAACGCGGGGAACGCCGGGCGCCCGAGCAGGTGCGCCCCGAGCGAGCTGATCATCGGCTCGTGGCCGACGACGAGCACGGACATGCCGCGGGTCACCAGCTCGGTCGCGGCGACCCGAGGGTGGGCGCCGGGGCGCAGCGCCGGCAGGACCTCGATCGAGCCGAGGTAGTCCAGGCCGTCGGCGACCAGCTCGGCGGTCTGGACCGCGCGCGGCAACGGCGACGACAGCACCGCGTCGAGCTCGACCGCCTGCTCGCGCAGCAGCCGCGCCAGGATCCGGGCGTGCTCGCGCCCGCGCGGGCTGAGGAACCGGTCGTCGTCGCCGAGCCCGACGTCCTCGGGCACGGCCTCCGCGTGGCGGACCAGGTAGACCTTCACGCCCCCAGGATCGAGGATCTCTACTGCTTCGGCAACAGCTTCGCCGGGATCCTGTTGGGCAGCTCGGGCACGCGCCGCTCGTACAGCCAGGTGTAGGCGAAGAACGACCCGAGCACGCGCTTGGAGTAGTTGCGCGCCTGGTCGTCGACGATCCCCTCGATGAACTCGTCGGCGTCCCACGTGCCGCGCAGCCGCAGCATCTTGGTCACGCCGCCCTCGCCGGCGTTGTAGGAAGGCGGCACCAGCATCGTGAACCCGTCCCACTTGTCGAACAGGAAGCCGAGGAACCGCGAGCCGATCGTCACGTTGCTCTCGGGGTCGCGCAGCACCTCGCGGGTCGGCGTCAGCCCGGTGCCCTTGGCGAACCGCTCGGCGGTGACGAAGATCATCTGGGTCAGGCCGATCGCGTTGGCGTAGGACTCGCGCAGCGGGTCGAACGCGCTCTCCTCGCGGACGATCGCGATCTGCATCGCGATCGGCACGTCGTTCTTGGCGGCGTGGCGGGTGAGCAGGTCCCAGTAGGCGCGCGGGTAGGCGACCTTCCACCGCGCCTCGTTGGCGCCGACCGGCCACTGGCGCTTGTAGTCGAGGATGTGCCACCGCGTCGGCCAGTGCGACGTCGCGTAGCGGCCGGCGCGGTCGTACAGCCACGCCATCGCCCACAGCTTCTCGATCAGCTCGGGATCGTCGACCCGCTTCTTGTCGCCGGGCGGGACCAGCCCGAGCCGGCGCAGCTCGTGCTCGGCCGGCTCGCCCAGCCCCAGCCGCAGCAGGTCGATCGCGCGCGCGAACGCTTCGGTCGCGTACTCGGCGCGCGGCGCGAACGCGAACGCCGGCGCGTCGGGATCGAACCCGGCCGGCGCGGTCCCGATCTCCGCGACGAGCTTGTCGTAGCGCTTGGGCCGGGTCTCGCGCAGCCGGTTGAGCGCGAGCATCGCGTAGTAGGTCATCGGGTAGGTGCGGACCGCGTCCTCCCACGACGCGGCCGCGTCGTCGAGGCGCTTCTTCGCCGCGTAGGCGCGGCCGAGCCAGTACTGGGCCTGGCCCTCGGCCCAGTAGTTGTCGTCGATCGGCATCACCTCGAGCTGCTTCTTCCACCACGTGATCGCGCGGTCGAGGTCGCCGGCCCGCCACGCCCGCCACCCCAGGCGCCACGTCGCCTCGGCGCGCATGTCGCCCTGCGGGAACTTCTCGGGCAGCGACGCCAGCGCGCGCTCGACCTCGGCGTCGTCGCCGAGGTCCGCCCACTCCTCGGCCTCGCGCAGCAGCGCGTCGTCGGTGAAGCTGTGCGCCGGGTCGACGCCCTGGGCGTGGCGGTAGCGCGCGATCGCGGTCTTGCGATCCTTCTCGAACGCGTAGCTGCGGCCGGCCTGGTAGGCGGCGCGGATCTCGAGGTCGGCGTCGCCGGCGGCGGCGCACCGCTCGATCGCCTCGTCGAACATCGGCGCGGCGGCCTTGCGGTCGCGCGCCTTGAACCGGCTCTGCGCGCGGTGGTACGCGGCGGTGCAGCGCTCGGCGGCGGTGGCGTCGGCGGTGGCGAGCACCGCGGCGAACGCGGCCTCGGACTCGGGGTTGCGCATGGCGTCGAACAGCGCCATGCCGCGCGTGAGCTCCTCGGCGGAGGTGCGGGTGACGGTGACGCCGAGGGCGGCGAGCTCCTTGTCGGCCTTGGTCGCCCAGCTCGACAGCGGGTCCTCGACGGTGATCGCGCGCAGCGCGGCGACGCGCTCGTCGCGCGCGGCCGCGGCGTCGTCGCCCGCGAGCGCCTCGGCCAGGCGGAACCGCGCCTCGCTGCGGCGGATCCCGTCGGGGCGGCGCGCGAGGTAGTCGCGGTAGTGCGCGGCGGTCGCCGCGGCGTCCTTGCCGCCGCGCAGCAGGTCGCCGACGAGCAGCTCCGCGTCGGCGCCGGCGATCGAGGCGGGCGCGACCGCGCGCGCCCGCGCCAGCGCGTCCTTGGGGCGCTTGGCGAAGTACAGCGCGCGCGCCTCCTGGTAGCCGATCCAGTCGGCGAGGCGGGGCAGGGCGACGCGCGCCTGGCCGAGCGCGTCGGCGGCGTCGGCCCACCGGCTCTCGGCGGCGTCGCACAGCCCGATCATCAGGGTCAGCCGCGCGCGCGCCTCGGCGTCGGCGTCGCCGCCCGCGAGCGCGTCGCGCGCCTCGGCGAACGCGGCGCGGGCGCCGGCCCAGTCCTCGAGCGCGTAGCGCTCGGCGCCGCGCGCGGCGTCGCCGGCGGCGAAGTACGAGGTCGCCATGTCCTCGGTCAGCGGCGCGACCGGCGGCGCCGCCGGGGCGCCGTCGTCGACGGGCGCGTCGTCGCCGGGCTCGACCGCTGGCTCGACCGCGTCGCTCGTCGTCGTCGGCACGGTGGGCCGCGAGTGGCCGCTGTCGTCGCCCGAGCACGAGCACGCGGCGGCCCCGAGCAGCCCGAGCAGGCCGACGAACAGATGCGATCGCAAAGAGCACGTCGGCATATGGACCGACGCTAGCAACGTCGATCCACCGCGGCAAATTCCCCGCGATTCCTCGTAGATCAGGCGGCCCGCGGCCGCCTCGGCAGGCTGCGAGGCTTCCAGCCTCGCAGCCTCTGTCGATCGGCTTGCTCGCCCGCAGACGGGCTCGCGGCGCCTGTACGGCTCGGGCGGACCCTCGCCTCGGCGGGCGACTCGCCCCGCCGGCGTTCAGCCTCAGGATCCAACAGATCTCGGATTCCTCGTCGGGACCCAAGATCCGTGCGTCCTGAGCGGCCCGAGCGACAGCGAGGGCCAGTCGAAGGACCAGCCTGCCGTGTCCA
>WYBA01000230.1 GCA_011526095.1 Myxococcales bacterium
AGGCGCGCGCGCGCCTCGGCCAGCGCGCCCGCCACGGCCGCGCACCGCGCGTCGATCGCCGCCGCGGCCGCCTCGGCGTCGCGCAGCGCCGCGATCGCGCCGGCGAGGTCGCGCGCGCGCGCTTGCTGCTGACGGGCGCGGAGCCCGCGGAGCGGCTCCAGCGGGTATCGGGGCACTTTCGGGATGGTACAGTACGCGCCGATGGTGGACCCCCAGGCCGCCGCGCCCATCGACCGGTACGTCGTGAACGAGTACCTGTCCGAGGGCGGCATGGGCGCGATCTACCTCGGCAAGAAGCTCGGGGCGGGCGGGTTCGAGAAGGAGGTCGTGCTCAAGCAGCTGCTGCCCGAGTTCACGCAGCAGCCCGAGTTCATCGACCTGTTCCTGCGCGAGGCGCGCCTGTCGGCGACGCTCGATCACGCGAACATCATCCACACGATCGACCTCGTCACCGCCGGCGCCGAGTACTTCATCGTGATGGAGTACCTGGCGGGCGCGGACCTGCGCACGCTGCTGAAGAAGATCAAGCGCATGCGCGGGCAGATGTCGCCCGCCGCCGGCATCTACGTCGCGCGCGAGATCCTCAGCGCGCTCGCCTACGCCCACGCCAAGCTCGGCCCCGACGGCAAGCCGCTGCGGCTGATCCACCGCGACGTCTCGCCGTCGAACATCCTGGTGTCGCACAACGGCGAGGTGAAGCTCACCGACTTCGGCATCGCCAAGGCCTCGACGCACAACTCGGTGTTCTACCGGGTCAAGGGCAAGGTCGGGTACATGTCGCCGGAGCAGGCGCGGTCCGAGCCGATCGACCACCGCTCCGACCTGTACTCGCTCGCGGTCGTGCTCTACGAGATGATCACCGGCGAGCGGCTGTTCGTGCACGCGGGCCTCACGTCGACGCCGGAGCAGATCTACTCGCAGCCGGTGCCGCTGTTGTCGCGCAAGATCGCCGGGCTGCCAGCCGACCTCGACAAGGTCATGCTCCGCGCGCTCGCGATCGATCCCGACGCGCGCTACCAGACCGCGGGCGAGCTGCAGGAGGCGCTGCTGCGCGTCGCCCACCGCCACGGCCTGCTGATGTCGGCGCCGGAGCTCGGCGCCCACCTGCGCAAGGTCGCCGGCCCGCCCAAGACGTGGCGCGAGGCCGACCAGGCCGAGTCGGCGGCGGGGCCCCGGCCCGGCGGCACCGAGGTCTACGACATGGGCAGCGAGGGCACCGAGCAGCTCTCCGCCGACGAGATCCCCGAGATCGAGGACGACGACCTCGAGGAGGACTTCGGCCCGCTCAGCATGCCGCCGCGCAGCGCGCGGGCGAAGACGTCGATCACGCAGCTGTCGCGCCTCCAGGGGATCGAGCTCACCGGCATGATCAACCTGGCGGAGATGAGCAAGGAGGGCGAACAGCCCCTGGTCGACCTCGACCAGATGGGGCGCTCGCGGGCGTTCGCCGATCCGTCGCAGGTGGTCCCGACGGTGCGGCCGACGACGAGCGTGCCGGTCGTCGGCTCGGGCCCGGGCGCCCGCGCCGCGGCCGCGACGGCCGGGCGCGAGGCCGAGCCGACCTCGACCGGGCTGACCACGGCGCCGACGGGGACGGACTACGTGCCGGTGGGCGGCGAGCCGGGACGGCGGCGGATCGGGTGGGTGATCGCGGTGGTGGTGGTGCTCGCCGCGGCGGGAGCGGCGATCGCGATCGGGCTGTCGGGGCCGCGCGTGAAGGCGCCGAAGGCGAGCGCGCCCGCGGAGGCGACGGGCACGGGCACGGGCACGGGCACGGGCACGGGGAATGCCTCGGGATCCGACGAAGGATCCGCAATCAAGTGATCCCCGGCGTTTACACACGCGACGCGGCAGGGCTAAGCTGCGATCTGCGCGCATGACGCGGGACCGGACCAACGTCACTGCCCTGCTCGAGGACCTGCCCGCGTTCTCGCGGCAGAACCGCGGCGGCATCTTCCTTGTCATCAAGGGACCCGACCGCGGCGAGTCGATCCGCCTGGTCGACAAGCCGGTCCACTTCGGCAGCTCGCCGTCGTGCGAGATGGTGCTGTCCGACAAGACCGTGTCGCGCAAGCACGTCATGGCCGAGCTCCAGGGCGACGAGGTCATGATGATCGACTGCGGGTCGACCAACGGGACCTTCATCCAGGGCTCGCGGTTCGAGAAGATCTCGATCGGCTTCGGCGCCGAGATCAAGCTCGGGCGCACCGTCATCAAGTTCCTGCCCGACGAGGAGATCGTCGAGCCGGAGCCGTCGGCGCAGGCCGCGTTCGGATCGATCGTCGGCGCCGACACGAAGATGCGGCAGCTGTTCAACCTCCTCACCGACGTCGCGGCGACCAACGCGACCGTCCTGATCGAGGGCGAGACCGGCACCGGCAAGGAGCTGATCGCCGAGGAGATCCACAACCACTCGCCGCGCCGCGACGGCCCGTTCGTCGTGTTCGACTGCGGCTCGGTGCCGCGCGAGCTGATCGAGTCGATGCTGTTCGGGCACGTCAAGGGCTCGTTCACCGGCGCGATCACGGATCGCAAGGGCGCGTTCGCCGAGGCCCACGGCGGTACGATCTTCCTCGACGAGATCGGCGAGATGGCGCTCGACCTGCAGCCGTCGCTGCTGCGCGTGCTCGACAAGCGCGCCGTGCGCAAGGTCGGGTCGAACAACTACGAGAAGATCGACGTCCGCGTCGTCGCCGCGACCAACCGCGACCTGCGCGGCGAGGTGGCGAAGAAGGCGTTCCGCGAGGACCTCTACTACCGCCTCGCGGTGATCCGCGTGTCGGTACCGCCGCTGCGCGAGCGCGGCTCCGACATCCCGCTGCTGATGCAGCACTTCATGGCCAGCTTCGGCCAGGGCCTCAAGATCACGCCCGAGGACATGGCGAAGCTGCAGCGCCACTCGTGGCCCGGCAACGTCCGCGAGCTGCGCAACGTCATGGAGCGGGCGTGCCTCTTGTCCCGCGGCGAGTTCGTCAACATCGACGACGCCCTGGTCCAGGAGGCGGGCGGGCCGCAGCTCGGCATCCGCACGGACCTCCCGTTCAAGGAGGCCAAGGGTCAGCTCGTCGAGATGTTCGAGCGCGAGTACATCGAGGACCTGATGCGCCGCCACAAGATGAACCTGTCGGCGGCGGCGCGCGAGGCGCAGATCGATCGCAAGCACCTGCGCGAGCTGATCCGCAAGTACGGCCTCGACCCGCGGCAGAAGCTCGACGGCGAGGAAGAGGGCGAGCTCGAGTAGCGGGCGCGGCGCCCGCGGCGATCGCCGCTTGCGCCTCGCCTAGTCCTCGTCCGACGCCTCGTCGACCTTCACGCGCAGCGAGTTGCGGGTCTCCTTGACCCGCGCCGGGAACGACTTCCGCTCCTCGGTGACCAGATCGTAGACCTCGACCGTGTGCTCGCCGATCTCGACGCCGATGCGCTCGGTCGGGCACAGCTGCCCGGTCGGCACGCCGTCGACGAACACGTAGTAGCGGCCCTTGGCCTTGCACTTGACCTTGATCCCCGCCGGCCCGGCGAGCGGCGTCACCGGCTGGAGCGTCGCGCGGTGGACGCCGCGCCCGTCGACCTGGGCGGTGTACAGCGCGTGGCCGGGCAGCACGAGCGCGATCGTGTGGCGATCCGGGCTCGCCGGCAGCCGCAGCGGCGTCACGCCCTGCTCCGCCTCGTCGAAGTAGACGCGCGCGCCCGGCGGCGTCGACTCGATCAGCCAGCCGCCGTGCGCCGTCGCGTCGGGGTCGACCGGGTCGGCGACCGCGCCCGCGTCGACCGCCGGCGCCACCGCGACCGCGCCTGCGTCGACCGCCGGCGCCACCGCGACCGCGCCTGCGTCGACCGCCGGCGCCACGGCGACGGCCGCCGCGCCCGCGTCCGGCGCCACCGCGACCGCGCGCCCCGCGTCGGGCGTCGTGGCAGGCCGCGTCCCCGACGGCGGCGCCGACTTCACCACCTCGGGATCCGCGGCCGTGGCCGCCGCGTCTCCGCCCGTCTCGGCGGCGGCGCCGCCGCGCAACCAGCGATCCCACGCGAACACGCCGCCGACGCCCAGCGCGGCGCACGCGAGGAAGAACACGACGAGCTTGCCGTGGCCGCGCCGCGCCGGCGGCGTGGAGGCCCGCGGCGGCGCGACCAGCGGCACCGCCTCGGCCAGCGGCAGCGGCGCCGGCGGCGCGACCGGCGCCGACACCGCGACCGGCGGCACCACCGGGACGCCCTCGCTGTCGTTGTCGACGAACATCTCGATCCGCGGCGACGACAGCGGGCCGTCGTCGAGCGGCGAGCTGCCGTCGGGGATCGAGCCGCCCTCCGGCCACGCGGTGTCGAGCCGCAGCCGCGACGTCTCGCCGTGCGGCGTCAGGTCGGCGGGCGCCGGCGTCGCGAACGGCAGCGGCGAGGCGTTGGGCAGCCGCGCCGGCGCCGGCGGCACCGGCCCCGACGGCGCCATCGGGGCGACCGAGGCGCGCCCCGCGCGCGGGTCGCGCTGCAGCGTGTGCTCCTCGCTGTCGTCGACCGACGACGGCACGTCGGGGATCCCGGCCGGCGGCGCGGTCGCGGTGATCGGCGGCGGCGCGGTGCGCGTCACCGGCCGCGGCGTCACCACGGGCGGGACGATCGGCGGCGGGCGGGTCGGGCTGTGCGACCGCGGCGGCATCGCCGCCGCCCCCATCATCGTCGTCCGGGGCGTCGACGGCGGTGGCGCCACCGGGGGCACCGGCGGGATCTGCATCGGCGGCCGCGCCGCGGGCGGGGCGGTCGCTGGCGCCGTCGACGGCGACGGCGACGGGCGCGCCGGGCTCGGCGGCGGCGCGGCGGCGGGCGCGGTCGCGAGCGGGTCGCGGATCGCGGTCACCGCGTCGGTGTGCTTGCCCTCGCCGCCGGCCGGCGCGGCCCCGCGCCGCGCGACGGGCATCGGCTGCGGCGGCATCGGCAGCGCCAGCGTCATCGCGCCGGACAGCTGCGCCTCGTTCATCTGCTCGAGCCGCGCGACGGCCTCCTTGACCAGCACCGCCAGCTCGCGCCGGCCGCCGGTGATCGGCGCGATCCGCAGCGCGGCGTCGATCGCGTCCGCCAGCGCGCGCGCGTCGGGGAACCGCTCGAACGGCGAGCGCGCAAAGCACCGCGTCAGCACCTTGGCCAGCGCGCGCGGCAGCCCCGAGTCGCGGACGTGGCCCGACAGGATCGCCTGCTCGACGTCGAGCGGCGACACGCCGACGAACGCGCGCTCGCCCGTGACCAGCTCGTGGGCGATCGCGCCGAGCGCGAACACGTCGGTCGCGGCCGAGGTCGACTCGCCGACGAGCTGCTCCGGCGCCAGGTACGGGATGCGATGCACCAGCCGCCCGTCGTTCGACGGCCGCAGCGTCATCGTCTGCGCCAGCATGCCGAAGTCCGTGACCTTGACGTCGCCGTCGGGCGTCACGATCACGTTGGTCGGGCACAGGCCGAGGTGGTTGACGCCGCGGCCGTGGGCGTAGCCGACGGCCCGCGCGACCTGGGCCAGCACGATGATCGCCGCGCCGGGAGGCAGCGGCTCGCCGACGGCGTGCGTCGCCGCGACCAGCCGCATCAGGTCGAGGCCGGGGACCAGCTCGACCGCGGTGAACACCTCGCCGGCGGCGACCCCGTACTCGTGCAGCCGCGCGATCCGCGGGTGCTCGAGGCTGCCGTACGCGCGCGCCGCGCTCGACAGCCGCTGCGACACCGCCGGGAGCGCGACCAGCTCGGGGTGGAACCGCTTGACCGCGAACTGCCGCTCGAACCCGGCGACCCCGTACACCTTCGCGCGGTAGACCGCGCCGCACGGGCCACCGCCCATGGGATCCGCGAGGTGGTACCGGCCGAGGCGCCGGCCCGTGGTCGTCGCTGCTGGCACTGGGGCAAGAGTCTAGCAGGTACGGTGGTTTCTTTGACTCGGGCGGCGAGAGGCCGGACAGTCGAGCACACCGGCCCACCTCGTGGCCCGGCCCTGGATCCCGTAGACTCCAGCTGCCGTATGCGACGCCGTCCCCCGAAGTCCCCGCCCCAGACCGGTAATGGCGCCGACGCCGCGGGGGCACCGCGCAAGCGGCGGTCCCTGCTCGCGCCGCTCGGCGAGGAGCTGCGGCGGGCGTCGTGGGTCGCGCGGTGGGCGGTCGAGGCGCCGTCGCGCTGGCTCGGCCGCAAGAGCACCGTCGGCCAGGACCTCGGCGGCGCGGCGGACGGCCTGTCCTACCTGCGCCACCTCGCGCGCGGCAACCGGATCCGCCGGCGCGCCTCGTTCGACAACCTCGACGCGACCAAGCCGCCGATCCTGCTGATCCACGGCTTCCTCGGCACGCGCGGGTCGATGTACCAGCTCGAGCGCCGGCTCGTCGACGACGGCTTCGTCGTCGTCTCGTTCAACATCGGCACGCTGAACGTCCGCGACATCCGGCGCTCGGCGTTCATGATCCACCGCAAGATCGAGCGCGTCCTGGCCCAGACGCCCTACCAGAAGATCGACATCGTCGGTCACTCGATGGGCGGGCTCATCGGCCTGTACTACGTCAAGAAGCTCGGCGGCCACGAGCGCGTGCGCAAGCTCGTCATGATGGGCACGCCGGTGCGCGGCACGTGGATCGCGCTCGCCGGCGTCGCGACGCTCGGGCTGTGGTCGACCTCGTCGTGGCAGCTGCTGCCCCGCAGCCGGTTCCTCGACGAGCTGGCGCAGGGGCCGGTGCCCCCCGAGGTCGAGGTGACGACGCTCGCCGCGGTCCGCGACTGGGTCGTGCCGCTCAAGTCGACGCGCCTGCCGGGCGCGGCGGCGGTGACGGTGCCGCTGGGGCACTCGAGCCTGGTGGTCGCGGACGACGTCTACCGCCGGCTCACCGCGATCCTGCGGCCGGGCGAGGCCGCGGGAGCGGAGCCCGCCGCTCCCGGGCGCCCGTCCGCGCCCGCGCCGGTGACGGGGACGGATCAGACCGGGGATCATGCCATCGACGAGCTGGCCGAGGCGCGCCGGCGCCGCCGCTAGGCCCACCACACGCTACCCGCGCGCGCCGCGATCCAGCCGGGTCGGAATCTTGCGCCTGCGGGCAAACCCCGACTATCCTTCGGTTACGTGACTGAGCGTCCGCGGTACGCCCTCCGGTTCATCTCGGGCAAGTACCAGGGGGGCGAGTTCCCCCTGAGGATGAACCGCGAGATCATCATCGGCCGGTCGAGCGATCTCGACATGGTGCTCGTCGAGGACATGGTCTCGCGGCGCCACGCGAAGATCACGACCACCGAGGGCGACATCTTCATCCAGGACATGGGCTCGACGAACGGCACGTTCGTCAACGGCGAGAAGATCGCCGGCCGCGCCCGCCTCACCGAGGGCGACCGGATCCTGGTGGGCACGTCCATCATCAAGGTCGTCGGCGTCGACAACGAGACCGCGAGCCAGAGCGAGGCCGAGGCCCGCCGCCGGCTCGAGGCCGGCGCCGCCGCGCGCCAGTCGACCTCGGGCCGCCCGATGTCCGGCGTGATCGAGGAGATCCCGCTGCCGGACCTGCTCCAGCTGCTGTCGACGTCCCGCAAGTCGGGCGTGCTGACGATCGTGACGACCGGCCAGGTCGGCAAGATCTACCTGCGCAAGGGCCAGATCTACTTCGCCGCGATCAACGACGACTTCGCCGTCAGCCCGCAGAAGGCGATCTACCGCATGCTGACGTGGACGACCGGCACGTTCGAGCTCGAGCCGTCGGTCGAGATGCAGGTGATGGAGGAGATCAACGAGTCGACCGAGGCGCTCCTGATGGAGGGCGTCCGGCAGCTCGACGAGTTCCGCAACCTCCAGCGCTACCTGCCGCCGCTCGGCTCGCCGCTCGCGGTCCCGACGCCGCTCGCCGGCCGGCTGCGCGACCTGTCGCCGACGGAGCTCGACACGTTCCAGCTCGTGCTGGACCACGGCCAGCTCCAGAAGGTGCTGGACCACTTCCCCGGCACCGACCTCGACGGCGCGCAGAGCATCGTCAACCTGATGAAGCGCGAGTTCGTCGTCGTGCCATGAGCGAGCGGGGCCGCGCGCCCCGCTGATCAGATCGGCACGGGTCGCCGCGGGAGGGGTCCCGCCGGGCGTGCCCGACGTGTCAGATCTCGAGCTCGAGGCCCTCGGCCGCGGCCGTCAGCTCGATCGCCTGGCCGCCGCGCGCGTCGAGCGCGGCGCGACACGACGCGTGGAGCGCGTCGACGTCCGTGTCGGCGTAGTCCTGGTCGTAGTGGAACATGATCAGCCGGCCGACCCCGGCGCGCGCCGCGGCGTCCGCCGCGTCCTCGTAGCTGGAGAACCCGCGGTTGCGCCGCTTCTCCTGGTGCTCGGGCGTGTACGTGCAGTCGTGGAGCAGCGCGCTGGCGCCGCGGTACAGCTCGAGCACCTCGGGCGACGGGCCGCCGGGCGCGTAGCCGACGTCCGAGGCGTAGACGAACGAGCGATCGCCCTCGTCGATGCGGAACGCCAGCGCGGTGGTCGAGCCGTGCGGGTTGGGACGTCCGGTGATCCGCACGCCCGCGGCCTCGAACGGCTCGCCCGGGATCACGGCGCGCACGTCGACGGTCGCGCCGAGGTTGCGCAGCGTGTACAGCGGCGAGAAGTTGGGGTTCATCTGGCCCTCGAGGATGCCCTCGAGCAGCGACGACGACTTGGCGTGGCCCCACAGCACGAACTGGTTGCCCGGGATGAACACCGGCGCGAAGAACCCCAGCCCCTGGATGTGGTCCCAGTGGGCGTGGGACAGCAGGATCGTCGCCTTGCCGGCGCCCTTGCCGAACTCCGTCGGCAACAGCGAGTTGCCGAGGGACAGCAGGCCCGTGCCCATGTCGATGATGATCAGCTCGCCCGACGCGGTGTGGACCGACACGCACGAGGTGTTGCCGCCGTAGCGGTTGGTCTCCGGCCCCGGCGCCGGGATCGACCCGCGCACGCCCCAGAACCGCACGCGCATCAGGCGCCCTCCTCGTCCCCGAGCGCCAGCTCGAGGCCCTCGTACGCGGCGATCACCTCGAACGGCTCGCCGGCGGTGCGGCACAGCTCCTGGGTGGCGTGCAGGATCACGTCCTGCTGCTCGTCGGTACGCGTCGGCGCGTGGTGGTAGAGGCACAGCGTCTTGACGCCGGCCTCGCGCGCGACGTGGATCGCGTCGTCGGGCGTGGAGTGGCCCCAGTGCGGGCGCGCCCGGTACTCCTCGGGCGTGAACTGCGTGTCGTAGATCAGCAGGTCGGCGCCGCGGCACATCGCGACCAGGCCCGCGCGCATCGACGCGAGCTTCTCGGCGACCGCGGGGTCGAGCACGCCGCCGACCTGTGGCGGGGTGCGGATGAACTCGTGCTCGAGCAGCACGTCGCTGAACGGCGCGGTGTCCGAGCAGTAGACGATCGCCGCGCCGTCGACATCGATGCGATACGCCATCGCGATCCACGGGTGGTTGAGCCGCGTGCAGGTGACCTTCGCGCGCCCGATCTCGAACTGGCTGCCCTCGACGAGCTCGTGGAACTCGATCTCGGCGCGCAGCGCCGACAGCGGCACCGGGAAGTACGGGTCCTCGGTCTGCGACGCGAACACCGCCTGCAGGTGCGTGTCGTGGCGCTGGCGCGCGAACACGTGGACGCGGTTGCCCTGCTGGTAGAACGGCGAGAAGAACGGCAGCCCCTGGATGTGATCCCAGTGGGTGTGGCTGATCAGGACGTGGGCGGTGCCGCGGCCGTCGCCGAACGCCGACTCCATCATCGACTTGCCGAGGCGGCGGATGCCGGTGCCCGCGTCGATGATGATCGGCCAGTCGCCACGGGGCCGGACCTCGACGCAAGACGTGTTGCCGCCATAGCGGTTGGTGAGCCGCCCAGGCACGGGGAGCGATCCCCGGACACCCCAGAACCGGACCTTCATCGACTTGCGTGGCTTGGCGTTGAGAGTCGGCGCCGGAGCCACGTCGGGACGGCGTCTGGCGACTCTATCACGGGTCAGGGGTGTGTCGCCGCCGCCACACCCAGGCGCAGGCGCTCGTCCTCGTGGAACAGCATCAGCCCGGTGTTGCCGTCGACGAGCACGCAGGGGCCGCCGGCCGGCCCTGCCAGCACGGGGTCGGGGCCGGGCAGCCGCTCCCACCGCTCGCCGTCGAACGAGCCGGCGTGGCCGACCGCGGTCGTGCCCGGACCGGCGTCGGTGACCTCGCCGGCGCCGGCGAACCACAGGTTCCACACCCGGCGCCCGGCCGGCGTGGTCTCGACGTGGATGAACGGGTCCGCGACGAGGGCCGCGTCGAACGCCTCGGCGACCCCCGGGCGAGGCACGACGACCGGCTCGGGGCGCAGGCTCGCTGCGGTCGTCGCGTCGATGGCGAAGCCATCGGTCCGGTAGATCCCCGCCTCCCCGGGGACCGTGACGAACAGCACAAACATCCCGTCCACCACCGCCGCGGTCGGCCCCGCGGCGCCCTCGAGCACGGGTGCGGCGCGGCGCTGCCAGGTCGCGCCGTCGTCGGTCGAGTCGGCGCGGCCGATCGCGGGCGCCGCGGCGTCGCCGGCCTCGTAGAACATCACCAGCCGGCCGTCGCCCAGCGCGACGACCGCGGGCGCGGCGAGGCGGTCGCCCTCCCACGCCGCCTCGGGCGCGAGCGCGACCACCGGGCGCGCGTCGATCAGCGAGCGCTCCGACCCCAGCTCGACGTAGCCGATCCGCGAGTCGCCCGGGTCGATCTCGACGTCCATGCCGAACCACAGCCGCAGCCCGCCGTCGTCGCGGCGCAGCGCCGCCGGGTCGCGGTAGACGCCGAACCGGTCGGCGAGCAGGAACGGCTCGTCGGCGGGGGTCTCGCTGTCGCGCTCGAGCCGGCCGTAGGGCCCCGCGACCGACGACGGCAGGTTCGCCGCGCCGCCCGGATCCTCGTCGACGAAGCCGAAACCGCAGGCGCCGAGCAACGGGGCCAGCAAGGTGACGTGGACGGCGCGCGCCATCAGAACCTCCACCGCGACGAGACGCCGGCGGCGATGACGTGGCCGTCGGCGCGGTAGTCGCCGATCGGGTCGACCGGCGACAGCTTCTGGTGCACGCGCGCCTCGAGCAGCGTCACCATGACGAACGCGTCGAACGACACCGGGCGCACGATGACCGCGCCGAGCCCGGCGAGCTCGAGGCCCGCGCCGAGCGAGAGGTGGTGCTTGTCGTTGTCGATGAAGTTGGTCTCGCCGACCTGCTCGGGCGCGGGCGACGGCTCGTAGGCGTAGCCGCCGCGGGCGCGCAGCGCGCGGCGCGGCGAGGTCCACGCCAGGTGCTCGAGCCCCAGCCGAGGCACGACGACGTCGTGGAAGTGCGGGTCGGGGAGCGGCAGCTCGGGCGGCAGCTCGACGAAGTCGTTGAACGTGCCGATGTCGAGGTCGAGGTCGATCGTCGACGCGGGGTTGTCGAACCGGGACCACCGGTGCCACGCCAGGTCGAACGCGACGGTGGTGCGCGGGGTGATCCGCGCGGCGAGCCCGGCGGTGATCTCCTCGGGCTGGAACAGATCCTTGCCGACGGAGTGCAGGTAGAGGAAGCCGTCGTCGACCACCGGCGGCGTGTCGGGCAGGCCGACGTCGCCGTCGATGCGGAACGCCTGGTCGATCGTGAGCGCGAACCCGCCGCGGTACGACAGCGCGAGGTCGAGCCACGGCGTCGCCTCCCACGCGATCCCGGCGTGGATGTAGCGCACGGTCTTGAGGTCGACGTCGATCGCCAGCTCGAGGTCCGACTCGTCGGGCTGCGGGAACCCGACGAGGCCACGCAGGTGGACGGTGCCCTGGGTGCTCGACAGGTAGGCCAGGCCGGCGCCGATCGCGAGGCCCGGCACGACCTCGACCGCGACGTCGGCGGACAGGAACAGCCGCTGCGGGCGGTTGTCGTAGAGCGCGAACCGCGGCTTCTGCGTCGGCAGCGAGCGGGTGCGGGTGAGGTGCTGGTCGGGCAGGAACAGCCCGACGCCGATCGCGACGCGGCGCCGCGCGACCTGGCCCGGCATGACCAGCGCGATGGTCGTGCCGCGCGACCAGTCGACGTCGAGGTCGGCGTCGTCGACGGTGAGCGTCGGGGCGCCGAGCTGGTAGCCGACGTCGATGCGGATGTCGTCGAGCGTCGCCAGGCGCGCGGGGTTGTAGTACGCGGCGGAGCCGTCCTCGACGGCGGCGGCGTGCGCGCCGCCCATCGCGGCGCCGCGCGCGCCGAAGCCGATCACGTCGGCCGGGTTGGCGGCGGCGGTGGCCGGGGCGAGCAGCGCCGCGGCGAGCGCGAGGCCCGCGCGGCTCACAGGTCCACCCCCACGGTGAGGCCGCCGGCGACGATCCGCCCGCCGGTGTCGAGCACGTCGAACGGGATCGTCTGGTCGGGATCGAATGCGTCGGCGTCCTTGGTGTGGCGCCGCGGCAGGAGGTGGTGGAGCTGGACCCAGGCGTCGAGGTGCAGCGGCACCGACGCGCCCGGCCACGCCACGCCGAGGCCGGCGGAGCCGATCACGCGGTGGTTGTCGAGCAGCGACTGCGTGCCCGAGGCCTCCGGCGCCGGGCTCATCGCGAACGCCAGGCCGCCGCGGGCCGAGACGACGGCGCCGCCGGCGGCGTGGACGTGCTCGAGCGCGACGCGCGGGACGATCGTGTCGTGGAACCCGGGCAGGTCCTGCGGCGGCGAGCCCGTCGTCGGGTTCTGCGTCGGCAGCGGGAACGCGCTCCACCGCTGCCACTGGAGCTGGCCGGACAGGGCGAGGCCGGGCCGCGCGCGCCACGCCGCCTCGACCGCGACGGTCAGCGGGTCGTACTGCGCGGCGCCGGCGATCCGCATCGTCGGCAGCTCGATCGGCACGACCTTGGCGATGTCGCTGGTGACCTGGATGTCGTAGTCGGAGCGCGAGACCCAGCGCAGCACCCCGCCGACGTCGAGGTCGTCGCGCAGGCGGTAGCGCGCGCCGACGACCGGGGCGAACCGGGTGAGCAGCTGCTGCTCCGATGTCGTCGCGAACCGGCCGGCGGCGTCGGTCGAGACGTGGATCCCGCCGCGCAGCACGGCGAGCGCGATCACGCCGGCGCCGACGTCGAGCCGCGGCGTGACCTTCACGCCGACGGCGAACTGGATCGAGATGACGTGGGCGCGGCTCTCGAGCAGGACGTAGGTCGGCTCGCCCGGGAACGGGTGGCGCGCGCGGTTGATCGTGGCGGTCGGGACGTGCAGCCCGAACCCGAGGCCGACGCGATCCCGGGCGGCGCCGCCGAGCGGCAGCGGCAACGCCGAGCCATAGATGATGCCGAGCATCGGCTCGGTGCCGGTGTCGGCGCCGTCCATGTTCAGGCCGAAGTCACCCCCGACCATCCCGCCGGTGGCGCGCTTGCGCTTGACGTGGGCGAGCCCGGCCGGGTTGAGGTAGACGGCCTCGTAGCTGTCGGCCGAGGCGACGCCGGTGCCGGCGAGCGCCGACGACCGCGCGCCGAACCCGAACAGCTCGAGCGGCGAGGCCTCGGCCGGCGGGGCCACCGCCGCCGCCGCGCACAGGATCACCATCGCCGCGGCCGCGGCGCGCCCCCCGGGGAGTGACATCGCGGCGAACGATAGTCAGAACCGCTTGCGCGAGTCCAGGAGGATGGTCACCGGCCCGTCGTTGACCAGCTCGACCGCCATGTCGGCGCGGAACACGCCGGTCGCGACGTGGGCGACGCCGAGGGCGCGGACCTTGCCGACCAGGGCGTCGTACAGCCGCTCGGCCGCGACCGGCTCGAGCGCGTCGACGAACGCGGGGCGGCGGCCCTTGCGCGCGTCGCCGTAGAGGGTGAACTGGGAGATCAGCAGCACGCCGCCGCCGGTGTCGAGCACCGAGCGGTTCATCTTGCCGGCGTCGTCGGCGAAGATGCGGAGGTTGACCAGCTTGTCGGCGATCAGCGCGACGTCGGCGTCGTCGTCGGGGCGGCCGTCGTCCTGGCCGGCCCCGACCAGGACGCACAGCCCGTGATCGATCGCACCGGTGACCCGGCCGTCGACCGTGACCTGGGCGCGGAGGACTCGCTGGACGACGGCCCGCATGGAAACGGCAGGGTAGCGGGCAACCCGGGCGCCTTGCCAGGGGTCCAACCCGCCGCTAGGATGCGCGCGCTTTCATGACCTCCCGCCTGTGGATAGCCGCCGCTGCCGCCGCGGCGCTGACCCTCGGTGCCTGCGGCGCCGAGATCGGCGACAGCTGCTTCAGCTCGATCGACTGCAGCACCACGGGGGACCGGATCTGCGACACGACGCAGGAAGACGGCTACTGCACGGTGCTCGGCTGCGACTACGACACCTGCCCCGAGGAGTCGGTGTGCGTCCGGTTCGTCGTCGGCAGCTTCGAGAACGTCGCGTGTGACCCGCTGACCGAGGACCTCGAGGCGTCGAACGCCACGGACGACTGCTCGCTCAACGAGCTGTGCACCCTGGCCGGCACCTGCGTGCCGCGCTCCGCCGAGATCCGCTACTGCATGCGGACGTGCGGCGACGGCGGCGACTGCCGCGACGGCTACGAGTGCCGCGGCCGCGACCTGATGCTCACCCACGGCGGCGAGCCCGTGCTCGCCCCGGGCGAGCGCCCGTCGGGCGACCTGCAGGCGTTCTGCGCGTCGGCGCCGGTGCTCTGAGCCGGCCGCGGGGCCGGCCGAAACTGCAGCGCGTCGCGGCCCGATGGTAGGGTCGCGGCACCGGTGTCCGTCGGGTCGTTCATCCTGCGCCGCCTCGGGCTCGGCCTGATCGCCGTGCTCGGCGTGTCGGTGCTGGTGTTCTTCAACCTGCACATGATCCCGGGCGATCCGGTGGATCACCTGGCGGGCGGCGAGGCGACGGCGGACCAGCGCGACAAGATCGCGATGTGCATGGGGCTGCAGCAGCAGGGGCTGGTCGACCCGACGCTGAAGGCCCCGACGCCGATGCACGAGCAGTTCCTGGCGTTCCTCGGCCACGTCGTCGACGGCACGCTCGGGCGACAGTGCCCGGATCCGAAGGGCAAGCCGACGGTGATGGACCGCGTGCTCGACGTCCTGCCGCACACGCTGACGCTCGCGGTGACCGGGATGGTGCTGGCGATGATCATGGCGCTGCCGCTGGGGATCCTGGCGGCGGTGCGGCGCGGCAGCTGGGTCGACACGGCGGCGACGGTGGTGTCGCTGTCGGGGATGTCGATGCCGGTGATGCTGATGGGGCCGCTGTTGCTGCTGTGGTTCTTCGTCGACCTGGGCTGGTTGCCGGGCCCGACGGAGCTGGGGTTCGCGGCGCTGGTCTTGCCGGCGTTCGCGATCGCGACCCACCTGATGGCGATGCTGGCGCGGATGACGCGCAGCTCGATGGTCGAGGTGCTGGGCGAGGACTACGTGCGCACGGCGCGCGCCAAGGGGCTGCCGGAGCGCACGGTGCTGGCGAAGCACGCGCTGCGCAACGCGATGCTGCCGGTGATCACGGTCGCGGGCCTGCAGTTCGGGTCGCTCTTGTCGGGCGCGATCATCACGGAGAAGGTGTTCGCGCGGCCGGGGATCGGCCTGCTCTTGCTGGACGCGATCTCCGAGCGCAACTACCCGGTGGTGCAGGGCTGCGTGCTGGTGATCGCGGCGTTCTACGTGACGGTCAACCTGCTGGTCGACCTCGCGTACGGGCTGGCCGATCCGAGGATCCGCCGTGGGTAAGGGCTGGGTCGAGCGGCTGCGGCTGTCGCCGAGCGCCTGGGTCGGGCTCGCGATGCTCGGGCTGTTCCTCGTCCTCGGCGTGATCGGGCCGTGGATCGCGCCGTACTCGCCGCACGCGATCGACCTGGAGGGCCGGTTCCAGTCGCCCGGCGCGGCGCACTGGCTCGGCACGGACAAGAGCGGCGTCGACACGCTGTCGCAGCTCTTGCACGGCGCGCGCTCGGCGCTGGTGGTGAGCCTGACGGTGGTGACGATCTGCGCGACGACGGGCGTGCTGATCGGGACGGCGGCGGGGTACTTCCGCGGCGTCGTCGACGACGTGCTGATGCGGATCGTCGACATCCTGCAGGCGTTCCCCGGGATCCTGCTCAACATCGCGGTCGTCGCGACGGTGGCCGAGCCCGGGCTGGGCGTCTTGATCGCGGCCTTGTGCATCAACGGCTGGGTCGGCTACGCGCGCGTCGCGCGCGGCCAGGCGCTCAGCCTGCGCGAGCGCGACTACGTGCAGGCCGCGCGCGCGCTCGGCGCGTCGAACGCGCGGATCATGACGCGCCACATGATCCCGAACCTGCTCGCGCCGGTGATCGTGCAGATGACCTTCGGCTTCGGCTCTGTGATCCTGGTCGAGGCCTCGCTGTCGTTCCTCGGCCTGGGGCCGCAGGTGGATCACACCTGGGGCGCGATGCTCGACCAGGGCACGACGTTCCTGTGGAAGGAAGGCTTCGGCTACTACGCGCTGGTGCCGGGGCTCGCGATCGCCTGGGTCGTCCTCGGCGCCAACCTCGCGGGCGACGGCCTGCGCGACCGCCTCGATCCGAAGGCGCGCAAGGTGCGGGGATGACCACCCATCGAGGGGCCGCATGCCGCTGCGCGTGAAGGTCTGCACGGTCGCCGAGATCCGCGACGGCGAGCTCGTCGGCTTCGCCGTCCCCGGCGTCACGTGGCCGGTCATGGTCACGCGCCTCGACGACGAGATCCTCGCGACGAGCAGCGTGTGCCCGCACGAGGACGTCTCGCTGCTCGGCGGCCTCTACGAGTCCGGCGTCGTCACCTGTCCCGGCCACGCCTACGAGCTCGACCTCCGCACCGGCCGGTGCCTGCACGACGCCCGCCTCCAGCTCCGCCGCTACAAGGTCACGCTCGTCGGCGACGACGTGTGGATCGACCTGCTGTAGCCGGCCTATCATCGGGCGCATGGGGAAGGGATACGTGCGTCACACCGCGGCGATCGAGGGGGACTTCGTCGTCTTCCTGATCGGCGCCTACATCGCCAAGCCGTGGCGCCTGCTCAGCGCGATCAAGGTCGCCCGCGCGATGATGGCCATGATGAAGGAGCTCGAGGCCAACCCGCAGCTGGGCTACCTCGGCCAGGAGCAGTGGGGCGGACGGCGCGGGATCCAGGTCCAGTACTGGCGCTCGCGCGAGCACCTGATGGCGTACGCGCGCAGCAAGGACAGCCTCCACCTGCCCGCGTGGCGCAACTTCAACCAGGTGATCGCGCGGACCACCGCCGTCGGGATCTGGCACGAGACGTACCTGGTCCGCGCCGGCGAGTACGAGTGCGTCTACGGCAACATGCCGCTGTTCGGGCTCGCGAAGGCCGCCAGGCGGCTCGAGATCGCCGGCGCCCACGAGACCGCGAACGGCCGGCTCGGCCTCACCGACGGCACGGACGGGCCCAGCGGCGTCGAGATCGGTCGGTAGTGCCCGGCTGGGCACGGTCGCGCCGGCCGAGTCACCGTCGCAGCCGCCACCCCGGTCGCACCTTCCACATGTCGTGGAGCTGCCAGCGCGGCGTGGTCGCGCCGGCGCGCTCGACGACGAGCCGGGCCTCGAACGCCGCCATGCCCGCCGCCGCGAGCAGCGCCTGCATCGAGTCCACGCCCCCCGCCTTCGCACGCCGCACGACCCGGCCGTCGCGCGCGAGCTCGTAGGCCGCCCAGTACTCTCCCGTTCGCGCCCGCGTCGGCGCGAACACGCGCAGCGTGAGCACCGCAGCTCGCTTGCGCCCGACGTTGAGGTCGATCTCCCGCTCTGCCACCGGCCGCGGACTCATTCCCAGTAGCCTACGTCGGTCAGCCGACCGATCGCGATCGAAGTGACCCGGTCCGGCGCGCGGGCTACCCGCCCAGCCGGCGGAGCTTGCGAGTCAGGTAGTCGCGCGCGACCTCGGTGAACTCGCGCGCGCGTGGGCCCTCGTCGAGCTCGGCGAGCATGCGCGCGACGTGGGTCGGCGTGAAGCCGACTCTCGCGAGCGCCTGGCGCACCGCTTCGAGCACCGTCTCGCGGCCCCGCTTGAGGAAGGGCGCGTTGAGGTTGAGGACGGTGATGTCGCGCTCCACCTCCACGCTGGGCGGGTACGAGTAGGCCGTGCCGTCGGCCTGGTAGCGGAGGTGCTGGCGAGGATCCTGACCGCGCCCCTCGACCGGGTGGAGCGTGAGGCGCTGATCGTCGACGGGGCGGTCGCCGCGGCTGGTGTCGCAGTGGCGCTCGGTGCCGGTCCTGCCGAGGCATGCGCCCAGCAAGTTCGTCCACTCGAGCTCGTGCGCCGCGCCGCGCTCGCGGTCGCTGCGCGCGATCCAGTGGTCGATCTTCATCACCTCGGGCGAGGCGTCGATCCGGCGCTGACAGTACGCGCACAGCGCGCGCTGGTCGCGAACCAGCGCCGCGCGGGTCGCCTGCTTGCCGCCGAAGCCGGTCCAGTCGGCGCCCGGCGTCGCCGCGTGAGCGGAGAGTTCCTCGGGACACCGCCCCTTCCGGTACCGGATCACGACGCGACGGGCGTGGCGGGGTCGACGCCCGCCTCGGTCTCGAGGATCCAGCGCGCGCGCACGAGCTCGGCGTCGTCGGTCCCGAGCTGCGCCTCCAGCTCGGCGAGCTTCGCCCGTGCGTCGGCGTAGCGCTCGGTGTCGAGCAGGTGGAACAGCCGCTCCAGCTCGCGCGCCGTCGACTCGGGCCGCGCCGGCACGCCGAACACGTCGGTGAGCAGCTCGTTCGAGGCGCGCCCTTCGACGAACAGGTCCGCGTCGACGAGGCGGTTGTTCTCGAACAGCCGGACCTGTCCGCGCTCGACCGTCGACAGCACCTGCGGCGAGTGGGTCGTCGCGATCAGCTGCATCCTGGGGAACGTCCGGCGCAGCCCCGGGATCACGGACCGCTGCCACTTCGGGTGCAGGTGCAGCTCGATCTCGTCCACGAGCACGATCCCCGCGGTCTCCCGCGCCGCGGCGGCGCCGAGCTGCGGGTTCAGCGTGGCCGCGCGCTGCGCGATGTCCGCGACCATCGCGATCATGTTGCGGTAGCCATCGCTCAGCATGCCGAACGACTCGACAGCGCCGTCGCGCTCAAGGCGAATCTCCTGGTGCTTCATGTCGATCCAGAACCGCGTCACGCCCTCGACGCAGTCGCAGACCGCCTGGGTCACCGCGGCCAGCCGCGGCTCCGAGGCCGCAGGATCGTGCTCGCGCGCCTCCAGCTCGATCAGCCGCATCCGGTACATCCAGTCGGTCAGCAGCTGCTCCGAGGACGCGACGTCCAGGCAATCCGTGTAGCCATCGAAGCGTGTGCCGACCCCGAGCCGCCCCTCGGTGATCTTCTTCTGCCGCCACAGGCGCCCCGTGCCGTAGCAGGCGATGAGCGGCAACCTCACCGGAGCCCCCGCCTGCACCTCGCCCTGCAGGTGGCTGGCGAACGCCCGGACCTGAGCGTCACCGCCCCACGTCGTGCGGCCATCTCGCCCGGCGCGGCTGCGCTCCCAGCTCAGCGAGCTGCCGATCCCGAGGACCTGCTGCGCCAGCGTTGGCGCGCGGGGGTAGCCCTCGACGTCGGCCTCGGCGCGGACCTTCACCGGCCACTGCGCCTGGAGATCGAGCACACCGTTGAGCTCGTGGACGACGCGGCGCGCGTGCTCGGCGTCGATGCTCTGGTCGGGGCTCTGGTCGATCCCGGCGAAGTACGACCCGAACGCGACCTTGATCGCCTCCAGCACGCCCGACTTCCCCGCGCCGTTCCCGCCGAGCAGGAGGGTCACGTGCGGCTCGAACGTGACGTCGAGCTTCTCGAAGCCACGGAAGTTCTCGACATGGATCGACTTCAGCCACATGGCAGCGTGGCCACTGTAGCCCACCGGCGGAGGGCGAGGCGAGCCAGTCCGAGGGGTTGACCGCGCCCGGAGACCATCGAACCATGCCCACGCGACCGATGGCCACGCCGACGCCCACGCCCGCGCCGTTCGTGCGCTCGATCGACCTGCGCCGCGACGAGGTCGAGGACCTCGACGCGTACCCGTTCGCGCTGCCGGCGGTGCGCGCGCTCGACGAGCTGCCGCTCGCCGCGGTGACGTACTTCGTCGGCGAGAACGGCGCCGGCAAGTCGACGATCCTCGAGGCGCTCGCGATCGCGTGCGGGTTCAACGCGGAGGGCGGGTCGGCGAGCTTCCGGCTGGCGACGCGGCCGTCGGAGTCGCCGCTGCACCGCCACCTGCGGGTCGCGAAGGCGCGGCGGTGGCGCGGCGGCTACTTCCTGCGCGCCGAGAGCTTCTTCAACATCGCGACCGAGGTCGAGCGGCTCGGCGTCGGCGGCTACGGCGACCGCTCGCTGCACGAGCAGTCGCACGGCGAGTCGTTCCTGGCCCTGATCAACCACCGGTTCGAGGCCCACGGCCTGTACATCCTCGACGAGCCCGAGGCGGCCCTGTCGCCGGCGCGCCAGCTGTCGCTGCTCGCGCGGATCCACCAGCTCGTCCAGGGCGGCTGCCAGCTCGTGATCGCCACCCACGCGCCGATCGTCCTCGCCTACCCCGACGCGCTGATCTACCAGCTCGACGAGGCGGGGATGACGCCCGTCGCCTACGACGACTGCGAGCTCGTCCGCACCACCCGCGACTTCCTCGCCGGCCGCGAGGCGTTCCTGCGCCACCTGCTCGCCGACGAGCCAGGCTAAGGTAGCCAGCGTGCGCCTCGCCCACGCCGCCTGCCTGATCACCGCGACGCTGCTCGCCGCGTGTGGCGGCTCGACCCTCCCCGCGGCCGAGGATCTGTACGGGACGTGGCAGGGCACGGCGGACGGCGTGACGCGCGACCTGACGTTCGTCGAGGTCGACGAGTCGGGCGGTGGGCTCGACGGGCTGCGCGACGTCCACGAGCTCGGCACGGTCGAGGGCGACGCGATCTACCTCGTGCAGTCGGGCACGTTCCGCGTCGAGCGCGCCACGATCAGCGGGAGCGGCGACGTCGACGCGCTGGTGTTCGAGGCGGTCACCGGCGAGGGCGCGCCGGGGACGTACGCCAACGAGATCCTGGGCTGGACCGGCGACACGCTCACGATCTCCAGCGCGACCGCGATGAGCGGCCGGCTCGTGCTCGAGCGCCACTGAGCGCCGCGCGAGGCGACCTCGGTCCTGGCGCCGCGAGCCCGTCTGCGGGCGAGCAAGCCGATCGACAGCGCCAGAGAGAGGCAAAGAGCCTCACAGGCGCTGCGCCGTGACGGCCGGGCCCTGGCGCGCGGCGCCGCCGTAGCTGCTCGCGGACGACGCGCGCTAGACTGGCGGCGTGCCGCTCGATCTGATCGCGGAGCTGGACGGCGTCGTCCAGCGGCTCGCCGACGCCGGCGTCGAGTACGCGGTGTGCGGGGGCCTCGCCGTCGCGATCCATGGTCATCCGCGGGCCACGATGGACATCGACGTGCTCGTCCGGCCGGAGCAACTCGGCCAGGCGCTCGCCGCGGCACGCGCCGCCGGCTTCGACCTGCCCGCGCGCCTGATGACCTTCGGGCTGCGCAGCGCGACGCCGCGGCAGGTGCAGCGCGTGTCCAAGCTCGCCCCCGACACCGGCGCGCTGCTGTCGCTCGACCTGCTGCTGGTGGGGCCGTCGCTCGAGCCGGTGTGGCGCGATCGGGTCGCCGTCACGTGGCAGGGACGGAGCCTGTGGCTCGTCTCGCGCGAGGGCCTCGTGACGATGAAGCGCCTCGCGCGTCGCCCGCAAGACCTCGCGGATCTCGCCGCGCTCGAAGGCCACGGCGCGGACGATGGGCCCGACGAGGAGGAGCCCGCGTGAGCGGCGGCGAACCCGCCACCAACGCCCCGTCCGCGCCGTCTGCGCTCACGCCGGAGCTGGTGGCGCAGCGCCTCGAGCAGGTCCGCGCGCTGTATGCCCTGATGCTCTCCCTGCGCGCGATCACGACCACCCCGCGCGACCACGGCCGCTGACCGAGCCGCGCGGTGCTCGCTGGCCCCTGCGGCCGAGCGCGGCGCGCTTCGATCCGAGTTGCTACGTCGCGCGCGCGCGTGCGACCGTGAGCGATCGAAGGGGTCGTCGCGACGTGGGCCCGGGGGGTAGGGCCAAGCCACTCGTTCGTCTGGAGTCGAAGAAGATGTCGAAGTCTCCGCTGTCGCAGCTCTCGCTCGCGTGCGCCGCGCTCGCTCTCGCCGGCTGCTCGTCGGTCTACGTCGCGCGGCGCGGCGGCTCGATCGATCTACGCGAGCGCGACTCGCAGGTCGAGTCCAGCCACGACTACGAGCTCACCACCGTCGAGCTGTACGACCGGACCGGCGTGCTGCTCGCGGCGGTCGGCAACTGGGCGGAGCGCCGCGAGGCGGCCGAGAAGGCGCTGTCACGCGGCGAGCGGTACTTCTCGCACCGCAGCTACGACCCCGTCGAGTTCGAGCGGATCAACGTCGGCCTGGCCTACGGGCGGGGCACGATCCAGCCGGCCGGATCCGACGACGCCGAGCAGGAGACATTCCAGACGTTCCGCGCCTCGGCGACGTACCCCAAGCTGTGGCTGCTGCCGTTCGTCTACGTCGAGGGCACCTCCGAGCTGCGGATCCTCACCGGCGGGCCGCTGACCGGGATGTGGGGCGGCGCCCACGGCGACGCGGTCGCGCTCCTGCCGCTGCTCCCCGGGCTGCGCGTGCGGGGTCGGGCCGGCATCGGCTTCCTCGGCCTCACCTACGGCGGCTACGCCGAGCTGGCGCCACGGCGCGGCCCGGTCCAGCCCATGATCCAGCTCGGGTGGGAGCGGACCGGCTACTACGCGGACGCCTACGACCGCGTCGTCGCCGGCGAGGGCACGCTGCGGCTCGGGCTCACGATCCTCTGGTAGCTCACTCGCACCGCGCGACGAGCACGCGCGTCGTCCGGTTCACGGACAGCGTGACCGGCGCGGTCTCGGCGGCGCAGCCGGGGGCGTCGAGCTCGAGGTCGGCCTGGCCGGTGACCGGCGCGCGGTCGAGCAGCCACACGCCGCGCGCGTCGGTGACGGTGGCGCGGACGACGACGCCCTCGACGCGCAGGCGGACGACCGCGTCGGCGAGCGGGGCCTCGGTCGTGTCCTTGGCGGTGCCGCCGATCGACGCGGCCGGCGGCAGCTCGGTCGAGACGTCGGCGGGCGCGCCCGGCGTCACGGTCGCGGGCACGAGCGCGGCGCCGCGCCCCGGCGCGTGGACGACCGCGAGGTAGCTGCCGGGCACGACGCCGTCGATCCGGATCTCGCCGCGGGTGCCGACGAACCGGCGCGGCGGCACGCGGGCATCGCGCGGCGCCTCGAGCGGGCGGTCGTGGGCGACGCGGTGGCCGGGGCCGAACGTCGCGAGCTGGATCAGCTCGATCGTGACGTCCGGTGCGCGCGCGCCGTCGATCGCGACGACGCCGACGACGGCGCCGGCGGGCGTCGCGGCGCCCTCGGGCACGAGCGCGGGCTCCGCCGGCACCGGCCACGCGCGCGCCGCGGCGTCCGCCGGCACGACCTCGACGTCGACGCCGCGCGCCTCGCCGGCGCCGACGACGAGGGTGGTCGCGCCGGCGATCGCCAGCGACGCGGGCGCCACGGCGAGCGCCGCGCCTTCGAGCGAGAGCGTCGCGCCGGCCACGGGCTGCCCGGTCGGGTCGACCGCGCGCAGCGCGAGCGCGCGCCCGTCCGCGCCGCCATCGCGCGTCGCCTGGGTCACCGTCGGGGGCGCGCGGGCCGGGGGCGGCGCGCCCTCATGCGGCGCGCCCCCCCGGGCGCGCCACCCCCCCCCCGCCCGCACCCCCCCCCCGCCCCCCC
>WYBA01000231.1 GCA_011526095.1 Myxococcales bacterium
CCTCGGGGCGGCGCAGCATCCCGCGGAGGAACCCCAGCAGCTCGACGCCGAACGCGCGCAGCGTCGCCGCGGTCGCGTCGTCGAGCCGGCCGGCGGCGACCAGCGCCGCGACCTCGCGCTCGAGCGGGGTGGACGGACCGAGGACGGGAGGGGCGACGTGGGTCATGGGGGTGGGGGCCAGGTGCACGGCGAGGTGGTGCCGCCCCGGCGCCGCGATGTGACGCCCCGGCCCGCCCCGCGCGGGATCATGCCTGCCCCGCGGCCGGCCCTTCGGCCGGCCCCGCGGCCGGCGCGGGCGCCGGCGGCGACAGCTCGATCCGCCGCCGATCACCACGAAACGCGAGGTAATGCGCGAGGTTACGATCGCTCTCGCCCGGGCCGGTGCGGAGCGCGACGACGAGCAGGACGTGCGGCGCCGCGGGCCCCTCGTAGCGGTGGATCAGCGCCGCCTCGCGCTCGTCCCCCCACTGCATGTCGTCGACCAGGACGACGATCGGCCGCGACCGCGCGATCGCGACCATCAGCTCCGCGATCGCCCGCGACGCGCGGTAGAGCGTCTCGTCGTCGTGGACGTCGGCCGCCGGCCCGAGGAACGACGGGACGTCGAGGCCCGGGACCCGCCGCATCACCGGGAACAGCTGGGCCAGCAGCGGGGCGTCCTCCGGCAACAGCCGCGCGACCTCCTCCCTCGGCAGCCGGACGAGGTGCGCGCTGAGGCCGTCCACCATCGGATCGAGCGCGCGCAGCGGGATGACCTCGCGCTCGAGCGCGCGCGACGGGATCACGACCGCGCCGGCGCGCGCGGCGGCGTCGCCGAACGACCGCAGCAGCGCGGTCTTGCCCGAGCCAGCCGGCCCGGTGACGACCGCCAGGACCATGTGGTCGCGGCTGGCCGCCAGCGCCTCCTTGAGCGCGGCGAGCTCGCGGTCGCGCCCGACCAGCGGCGCCCGGATCTGGCCCCGCTGGATCCGCTGCGTCGCCGGCGACGGCGCGCGCCCGAGCGTCGCGAGCACGTCGTCGCCGCCGGCGCGCCGCGCCGGATCGCGCGCGAGCAGCCGCGTGCACAGCTGATCGAGATCGGCGGGCACCGACGGGACGAGCGCGCGCGGCGAGCGCGGCGTCGCGGTGTCCTTCTGCACGATCACGGCGGCGGCGCTGCCGGCGAACGGCCGCCGCCCGACCAGGGCCTCGTAGAGCATCACGCCGACCGCGTACCAGTCGCTCGCCGGGGTCAGCGGCTCGTCCGCGGCCTGCTCGGGCGACATGTACGCGGGCGTGCCGACCGCGAACTGCTCGTGGGTTCGATCCGCCTCCTGGCTGCCGATCGCGGTGGTCAGCCCGAAGTCGAGGAGCACGACACGACCGGACGGCTCGACCAGCACGTTCGACGGCTTGACGTCGCGGTGGAGGCGCCCGGCGGCGTGCAGCGCGATCAGCCCGTCGGCGAGCTGGTAGAGCGCCTCGCGCAGCCGCGCCTCGTCGAGCCCCGGCGCGCGGACCCACTGGCCGAACGGGACGCCGTCGACCAGCTCCATCGTGTACATCCAGTCCCCGCCGACCTCGAACAGGTCGTGGAGGCGGACGAGGTTGGGGTGCTCGAGATCGGCGAGCATGCGGAACTCGCGCTTGAACCGGTACAGCTCGCGGCCGCCGAGGCGGCGCAGCACCTTGAGCGCGACCTCCTCGTCTCGGGCGCGGTCGAGCACGCGATGGACGATCCCCACCTCGCCGGCGCCGAGCTCGCCCCGGTGCTCGAACCGTCCAGCCATGCGGTCGTCGGCCGCGCTCATCACGCCTCCTTTGTAGCGCGACCGGACGTCGCCCGGGGGAGGCGTGGCGCCGCCACGGGCGCACGTCAGTTGCTACCATCGGCCGGAATGACCAGCGACGGCGGGGACACCGCAGCCACCGTCGCCGCGCGGCCTCGCCGGGGCTCGCGGGGCGGCGCGACGCTGCCCCCGGGCACGCGGGTCGGCCGCTACGTGATCCGGCAGGAGCTGGCGCGCGGCGGGATGGGCATCGTCTACCGCGCCCACGACCCCGAGCTCGACCGCCAGATCGCGCTCAAGCTGGTGCGGGTCCGGGGGGCGCGCGCGCTGCCGTCGCGCGACCGGCTGCTGCGCGAGGCCCAGGCGCTGGCGCAGCTGTCGCACCCCAACGTGATCGCGGTGCACGACGTCGGCACGCACGCCGACGACGTGTTCATCGCGATGGAGCTGGTCGACGGCGAGCCGCTGCGCGCGTGGATGAAGCGGGCGCGGCCGTGGCGCGAGACGCTCGACGTGGTCCTCGCCGCCGGGCGCGGGCTCGCCGCCGCCCACGCCGCCGGCATGGTCCACCGCGACCTCAAGCCGGACAACATCATGGTCGGGCGGGACGGCCGGGTGCGCGTGCTCGACTTCGGGCTGGCGCGCGCGGCGCTGACCACGACCGAGGGGGAGGCGCTGTCGACCGGCGACGGCGACGGCGACGGCGACGGCGACGACCACGACGACCACGACGACCACGACGACCACGACGACCACGACCACGCGGCCGCGACGCGCACCGCGGACGCCGACGGCACCGTCGGCGACGGCCCGTTCGACACCGCCGGCGCGACCCACGACGAGCGCGTGCCGCGCCGCACCGGCGAGACGCCGACGATGACCGCGACGCCGCACGCCGGCGCGCGCCACAGCGGCCGGCTGGTCGAGCCGATCACGGCGATGGGCAAGATCGTCGGCACGCCGCGCTACATGTCGCCGGAGCAGCACCGCGGCGGCGGGCTCGACGCCGCCAGCGACCAGTTCAGCTTCTGCGTCACGGCGTGGGAGGCGCTGTGCCGCGCCCGGCCGTTCCCCGAGACCGACGTGAACGAGCTGCGCGCCGCGAAGGAGGCGGGCCGGATCCAGGCGACGACCGAGGCGCGCGTCCCGGCGCGGATCCTCCGCCTGCTCCGCCGCGGCATGGCCCCCGCCGCGCGCGACCGGTTCCCGTCGATCGACGCGCTGCTGGTCGCGCTGCGCCGCGCCGCCGACGCGCCACGCCGACGCGCGCTGGCCACCGGTGGCGCCGCCGCGGTCGCCGGCCTGGTCGCGATCGCGCTGTGGCCGCGCGCCGGCGCCGCGCCGACGTGCGCCGGCGGTGACGAGCTGGTCCGACGCGCGTGGAGCGCCGCCGACGCGACCCGCCTCGCCGCGGCGTTCGCCGCCACCGGGCGGCCGCACGCCACGCGCACCGCCGAGCTGGCGCGCGACGCCCTCGACGCCTACGGCGCGGCGTGGACCGCGATGCGCCGCGACTCGTGCGAGGCGACCCACGTCCGCGGCGATCAGTCGGCCGAGGCGCTCGACCTGCGCACGCGCTGCCTCGACCGCCGGCTCGACGCGCTCGGCGCGCTGGTCGTCGTGCTGCGCGACACCGCCGACGCGGTCGCGGTCGATCACGCGATCGAGGCGATCGAGGCGCTGCCGGCGCTGGCGCCGTGCGCCGACGTCGCCGCGCTGCGCGACGCGCTGCCGCCGCCGACCGACCCGACCGCGCGCGCCCGCCTCGCCGCGCTCGACGCCCGCCTCGACGACCTCGAGGCGCAGCTCGCGGTCGCGCGCTACCCGGCGGCGCGCGCGGCGATCGACGCGGTCGTCGCCGACGCGCGCGCGCTCGCCCACCCGCCGCTGCTCGCCCGCGCGCTGCACCTCGCCGGCGAGGTCGCCGAGCACACCGGCGACGCCGCCGCGGCGGTCGCCGCGCTGCAGGAGACGGCGAAGGTCGCCGCGGCCGCCCGCGACGACCGGCGGGTCGCGCGCGCGCTGATCGACCTGGCGTGGGCGATCGGCGAGGGCCAGCAGCGCCCCGACGAGGCGCTCGCGGTGCTCGCCTCCGCCGAGGCGGCGCTGGCGCGGGCCGGCGATCCGCCGGAGCTGCGCAGCTCGCTCGACTCGCGGCGCGGCTCGCTGCGGCTCGCCCAGGGCGAGGTCGACGCGGCGATCCCGCTGCTGGAGCAGGCGCTCGCCACCCGCGAGGCGGCGCTCGGCCCGGACCACCCGCTGCTGTCGTCCCTGCTCAACAACCTCGGCGAGGCGCTGCGCGCCGCGGGCCGGTACGCCGAGGCGCGCGCCCGGTTCGAGCGCGCGCTCGCGCTGACCGAGCGCGCGCTCGGCCCCGACCACCCCGACGTCAGCGCGATCCTCAACAACCTCGGCTCGACGCTGTGGCAGCAGGGCGCGCTCGCCGAGGCGCGGCCGCTGCTCGAGCGCTCGCTCGCGCTCGACGAGCGCACGTTCGGAGCCGACCACGCGCGCGTCGCGCTGTCGCTGCTCAACCTCGGCGGGCTGCTCGAGGCGCAGGGCGAGCTGGCGGCCGCGCGCGCCCACCTCGAGCGCGCGCTGGCGATCCAGCGCCGCGTCCTGGGGCCGGATCACGCCGACGTCGCGATGGCGCTGCACAACCTCGGCGTCGTAACCTCGTCCGAGGGCGATCACCCGCGCGCGCTCGCCTACTTTACCGAGGCGATCGCGACGTTCGAGCGCGCGATCGGGCCGGACCACCCGCACCTGGCGTTCCCGCTGGTCGGCCAGGGCGACGAGCTGGTCGGGCTCGGCCGGCTCGACGACGCGATCGCCGCCTACCGCCGCGCGGTCGCGCTCCACGACGGCGCCGGCGAGCTGCCCCCCGACGCGGCCTACGCGCTGGTCGGCCTCGGCCAGGCGCTGCTGACCAAGCGCCGCGCCGCCGAGGCGCTCGCGCCGCTCGAGCGCGCGGTCGCGGTGCGCGCCGCCCACGAGGTCCCGCCGGCGGACCTCGCCCGCGCGCGGTTCCTGCTCGCCCAGGCGCTGTGGCAGGCGGGCGGCGATCGCGCGCGCGCCCGCGCCCTCGCCGGGCAGGCGCGCGACGCCTACGCCGCCGCCGGCGCTCGCGGCGAGGTCGAGCGTGTCGACGGCTGGCTCGCCGCGCGGCGGTGACGCCGCGCCGCGCGCGTCACAGCGCCGGCTCGAACCGCTCGGGCGCCGCGAGGTACTCGCGGAAGCCCGCCATCGCGCGGCTGACGTGCCAGCCGTCGACGTAGCGGTGATCGATCGTGGCGGTGATCGGCAGCACCGGCCGGACCACGACCTGACCGTCGACCACGACCGGCCGGTCCGTCAGCTCGCCCACGAGCACGAGCACCGGGACCTTGTACATCCACGCCAGCGGCGCGAAGCCCTGGGGCAGCCCGAACATCCCGACGCTGGTGACCATCGCGCTGCCGAACGGCTCGCGGTGCAGGGCCAGCGGCGGCAGATCGAGCCGCAGATCTTGCGTCAGGTAGGCGGTGACGCGCAGCGCGGCGCGCAGAACGCGCGGGGGCAGCCGGTCCATGAGCTGCTTGGTCCGCGAGAAGTCGCGGTCGCGGTCGCGGCCCGCCTTCATCGCGGTCGCGCGCTCGCGCAGCTCGGCCGCGACGACGACCGCCGGCTTGCCCGCCGTGTCCACGATCTTCACGCCGGACAGGTCGTGGCCGCTGGCGACGGCGGTGATGAAGAAGATGTCGACGGTGTCCCGCGGGATCGCGCGGTTGCCGCGCAGGTAGACGTTGAGCGCCGGCTCGGAGGCGAGCGCGTGGGCGAGCGCCCGCCCGACGAGGTGCGTCGGCGTGAGGTGATGGCCGGCGGCCGCCGCCCGCGCGATGTACGCCTGCGCCGGCCCGGCGTCGACGTCGAGGGCGCCGTAGATCTGCGGATCGTCGGGCGGGTGCCACATCGCCCCGGCGATCCGTCGCCAGCCCGTGACGCGCGTGCCGTGCTGCATGGCCCCCGGTGGTGCATCAGGCGTACCACCTCCCACCTCCGCCCGGTTCGGATGGCCGCCCCGGCCCGATCCGCGCCAGCCGCGGGGTATGATGCGAGGCGCGTGAGCATCGTCGAGCCATCGCTGTCGGGAGCGTCGGCGCGCTGGCTGTGCCCTGCCTGCGAGGACTCGCCGGCGATCGGCGCCGACGCCGACGACCCGGTGTGCCCCCAGTGCGGGACGCGCCTGGTCCAGCTCACGCTCAAGGAAGAGGACGACCTCGTCGGGCAGGTGATCGACGGGCGGTTCGAGATCCTGTCGTTCCTCGGCGCCGGCGCGATGGGCACGGTCTACCGCGCGCGCCAGAAGTCGATCGGCCGCGAGGTCGCGATCAAGATGATCGACAAGCAGCACGGCCGCGACGAGATGGCCGTGCGGCGGTTCCTGCGCGAGGCGCGGCTCGCCAGCCAGCTATCGCAGCCGAACACGGTCAGCGTGCTCGACGTCGGCCAGGCCAAGGACGGGCGGCTGTTCCTGGCGATGGAGCTGATCCGCGGCAAGACGCTCGACGAGGTCGTCGCCCGCGAGGGCGCGTTCTCGGCGGCGCGCGCCGCGCACATCGGGATCCAGCTATGCGACGCGCTCGAGGCGGCGGCCCGGCTACAGATCGTCCACCGCGATCTCAAGCCGGCCAACGTGATCGTCCTCGACGATCCGCCGGGCCGCGACCTGCTCAAGGTGCTCGACTTCGGGCTCGCCAAGTCGCTGATCGGCGACGAGAGCGAGGCGACGCAGAGCGGGCTGATCGTCGGCACGCCGCGCTACATGGCGCCGGAGGTGCTGATGGGCGCGCCGCACACGCTCGCGAGCGACCTGTACGCGGTCGGCGTGATCCTCGGCGAGATCTCGACCGGCTCGGTGATGTGGCCGACCAACTCGCTCGCGGTGCTGCTCGCGAACAAGTTCGACGGCTCGCCGCTGACCGCGAAGGTCCCGGCGCCGCTGCGCCCGATCGTCGCGCGGCTGATCTCGGCCGATCCGGCGCGCCGCTACGCCAGCGCGGTCGAGGTCCGCGACGCGCTGGTGCCGGTGAAGGAGTCGCGCGCCGACACCGACAGCGGGCCGTCCCCGGCGGCGTCGGTGCCGGAGCTGGTCAAGGTGTCGTTCCTCGCAGCGCCGAGCCACGCGCCGCTGCCGCCGGCGACGAGCGCGGCCGACGCGGCCCGCCCGCCGACCGCGGTGACGACGCGGGATCAGCGGCCGACCACGCCGTCGCCCCGCGCCACGACGACGCCGGGCGGCGAGGCCGCCCCCGCCACCGCCGCGAAGCCGAAGATCGCCCGGCAGCGGCTGGCGTGGAACCGCCGCACCCAGCTCGCGCTCGCCGCCGTGCTCGGCGTCGTCGCGATCGCCGTGGTCGCGACGATGCTGCTCTACCCGAACCGCCGGCTGCTCGGCGCCGGCTGGGACGAGGAGGAGCCGGACGCGGGCGTGGTCGAGGACGAGGGCACCGACCAAGGCGGCGAGGGCGACGACCACGGCGACGACGCGGGCGAGGAGTCCCCGGACGAGACGGACGGGGACGTGCCCGCCGACGAGGCCGCCGTGCCCGCCGCCGACGAGGCCGCGCCCGATGACGAGGCCGCGCCCGCCGACGAGACCGCGCCCGCCGACGAGGCCGCCGCCCCCGACGCCGCGCCGGTCACCGACGCCGCGCCCTAGCCGGCTACCCGCAGGTCAGGTCGCCCTGACACGTCTCGGGCGGCGTGCAGTCGCCGTCGTCGGAGCACGACTCGAGCCCGGGGATCGTGACGTCGATCGTCACCGACGACTCGACGTCGAGCTCGACGCAGCCGGCGGTGACGTCGGCCGAGTCGGTCGTCGTCCGCCGCACCGTCAGCGTCGGGAACCCGGACAGGCCGTCGGCCAGCAGGCTGGTCACCAGCGGCTCGGGGATCGTGAAGCTGCCGGTGTCGTCGACGACGCACTCGACGTGGCTGCCGACGAGCCCGTGGCCGTTGACGTTGAGCGACAGCTCCACCTTCGCCGGGCCGGCGTCGGCCGGCGCGGTCCACGTGACCTCGACCGCCTGCCCCGACTCGACCTCGAGCGTCGTCGCCGCGATCTCGAGCGGCTCGATCCCCCAGCCCAGCAGCGACAGCCCGGGCGCGTCGAGCCGCATCCCCGCGCCGGCGGCGAACCCGGGGTGCGGCAGCGTCCCGGTGAAGCTGTAGAAGAACGCCGGCGCGCGCGGCGCCATCTCGACCGCGGCGAGCAGGCCGTCGACCGTGACGGTGCCGACGTCCTGCGCGACCGGGGCTGCGACACACGTCTCGTCGAGGCCGCAGATCTGCCCGCCGGTGCACGCCGGATCGCACACCCGCGCCGGCGCGCGCACCCACGCGCACTCGCCGGAGGTCGACAGCGTCTCGACGACGCGGCTCGGGGTCACCGCGTCGAACACCTGGCCCTGGACCGCCGTGAACCCGTCGCCGAGGACGATCTCGAACCCACCGACGTGCTCCGCCTGATCGCACGGCGCGTAGGTCAGGTCCGACACGTCGATCGGATCGTCGTCGTCGTCGTCACCGTCGTCGCCGCCGCCGCCGCAGGCCGGCGCGACGAGCGCCGCCGCGGCGAGCGCCGCGCGCCAGAGATTCGCGCGGCTCATGGCGTCAACGCGAAGCAGTAGATGCCGCCCCAGCCGCCGCCGGCGCCGACGCTGGTGCCGGTGCCCGGGCCGTCCTGGACGAGGTTGACGCCGGGCGAGCAGCCGCGCGCGGAGTGGGCGCGGATCCAGTGCTGACCGCTCATCGCCGGCCACGAGTGCCCGAGCCGGACGGCGTTGGCCGTGCCCGGGCTCGAGTCCGTCCAGTCGTTGCACGAGGCCACCGCGCTGTTGCCGTCGAACCGGCCCTGCTGGTTCGACGCCGTGAGGATGTCGTGGCTGTCGCCGAACGTGGTCAGCGGCGTGCCGTTCTCGTCGGGGAGATCGTTGACCGTCGCGGCGTCGCCGGCCGGCCGGTTGCCCGAGATCAGCCCGGCGACGTCCATCGCGATCAGGCGCTCGTTGCGATCGTACCAGGGGCCGGTGCCGATCCGGTCGATCGCGTGCTGCGGGCTGCCGTTGTTGTAGATCGACAGGAACGCGCGCCACGTCTTGTGGCCGAACCCGACCGCCTCGGCCGCGGTCTGGCAGATCGCGTCGGCGCCGGCGAGCCCGCCGAGATCGCCGCCGAACCCGTCCTGGCTGCCGGACTGCGCCCGCATCGTGTCCAGGCTGGTCACGAAGAAGGAGAACCGTGCGGTCGGGCCGTCGGGGCCACCGCCGCCGCCGTCGCCTCCTCCTCCTCCCCCGTCGGGGTCACCGCCGCCCCCGTCGTCGCCGACGTCGTCGTCACCGCTACCGGAGCCACCACACGCCGTGCTCGCCAGCACGGCGCAAACGATCGAGGCCGTCAACGGATTCGTCATGGAACGCACCTTCGAGGATACGGCTTAAGAATTTCTTACGACACCGCTACGATGATGCGACGGCGTCGTCACGAACCTCCGCGCCGCCCACCGGACCCCACCGGTCACCGTGCCCCTCACCTCGCCCAAGCCCCCCCGGCCGCTCGACCGCGCCCTCGCCCCCACCCACGGCGAGGCGATCGATCGCGTCGCCGAACGGTTCGCGGTGGCGACCGACGCCCAGCGCGATGCCCGCGACCTGCTGCGCCGCGTCGACACCAAGTTCGTGTGCGACCGCGCGAGCGCCCTGGCCATCCTCGCCAGCCTGACGCCCGACTACGCCGCGCTCGCCGTCCCCGGCGGCAACGTCGCGACCTACCGCAGCCTCTACTTCGACACGCCCGAGCTGCGGTGCTTCCACGATCACCGGTGCGGCCGGCGGCTGCGCCACAAGGTCCGGATCCGCCACTACCCCGACCGCGCGCTCAGCTACCTCGAGCTCAAGACCAAGCGCAACGACGTCATCACCGACAAGCGCCGCCTGGCGATCCCGTTCCAGCACGAGGCCCTCGACGCCGAGCGGGTCGCGTTCCTCCGCGCCCACATCGCCCTGCCGGTCGAGGCGCTCGCGCCGGCGATGCGCGTCGGGTTCCGGCGGATCAGCCTGATCGGCCTGCGTACCGCCGAGCGCGTCACCCTCGACCTCGACCTCGAGGCCACGCTCGTCGACGGCGGCCGCCAGGCGTTCGGCGACCTCGTCGTGATCGAGGTCAAGCAGGCGCCGTTCTGCGTCCGCACCCCGGTGATGCGCGCGATCGCCGCCGCCGGGCTGCGCGAGCGCTCGATGAGCAAGTACACGATCGCGACCGCGCTGCTCCGCCCCGAGCTGCGCCAGAACCGGCTGCTCCCCGACGTGCGAGCGATCGGAAGGATGATCCCGTGAACCAGTCCGACGTGTTCGGCACCGATCGCTTCCTCGATCCCGGCGACACCCTGAGGCTGCTCAGCCGCCTCGGCCTGGACCTCGGCTTCGCCGCGATCGTGATCGTCTTCGTCTACTACCGGCTCTACCGCAACCGCGAGTTCGTCTTCACGTACTTCATCTTCAACCTGATCACGTTCTCGATGTGCATGCTGCTGCGCAAGGTGCCGATGGAGCTCGGCTTCGCGCTCGGCCTGTTCGCGGTGTTCGGGATCCTGCGCTACCGGACCGAGGAGATCCGGATGCGCGATCTCACCTACCTGTTCATCATGATCGGGCTCGGGATCATCAACGGCGTCGCCAACAAGAAGATCAGCACGGTCGAGCTGCTGGTCGTCAACGGCGTGATCGTCGGGCTCACCGCCGCGCTCGAGCTGCCGACGCGCGCCCGCGCGTTCGGCTCGACCCCGATGCTCTACGACAACCTCGCGCTGCTCCAGCCGGGCCAGCGCGAGCAGCTCCACGCCGACCTGTCGACGCGCACCGGCCTCGACATCGTCCGCGTCCAGGTCCACCGCATCGACTTCCTGCGCGACGCCGCGGAGATCACCGTGTTCCACCGCGGCGCGCGCGCCGCCACTGCCCAGGAGTCCGACCATGCCGCCGCGTAGCCTGCCTCTCTGCGCCTCGCTCGTCGGGCTCGCCGCCGCCGGCGCGTGCGGCGACGACGCCCCGGTCGACGACCCCGTCGACGCGCGCCCGGCGTGCACCACGCCCGCCGCCGAGCGCCTGCTCCCGCTCGCCGTCGGCACGAGCTGGACCTACGACACCAGCGACATGGGCGGCCCGGTCGAGGCCAAGGTCACGACGGTCGAGGCGCTCGAGGACGTCGGCGACCGCAAGGCCGGGATCACGGCGTACCGGATCCGCACCGAGAAGGCCGCCGGCCACGTCGTGAGCTGGCAGGAGGACCGGTGCACGTCGATCGCGCGCCACCGCGAGCAGTCGTACGACGGCGCCGGCGTGCTGCTGTCCGATCAGTTCTACGTGCCGAGCAAGCTCCGCGTCGACGAGGCGGCCGAGCACGTCGCGATGGGCGCGACCTGGACGACCGAGTACACCGAGGTCGAGGAGGACCCGGTCAACGGCACCTCCACCGTGTCGAAGTCGGAGACGTGGACGGTCGAGGCGACCGCGGAGGAGGTGACCGTGCCCGCCGGGACGTTCACCGCGCTCAAGCTGCGCAAGACGACCTCGGGCAACGCCGACAAGCTCTACTGGTTCGTCGCCGGCGTCGGCAAGGTCAAGGAGGAGGGCGAGAACATCGAGCTGCTCACGGCGTACACGCTGGCGGACGCGCCGTGAGCCGGCTCGCGCTCGCCGCGGCCGCCACGTTCGCAGCGGCGTGCGGCGGCGACGACGGCGACGCGATCGTGTGCGACGGCACGACCTCGGACGCCGAGTACGTGACGTCGCTGGGCTGCGCCGACGACTTCGAGGCGCTCGCGTCGCGCCCGCTCGACGCGACGATCCCCGGCGCGCGCTCGGTCAAGACCGTCGTCGACCGCGTCGACGCCGACGCGCTCTACTTCCAGAACAGCGTCCTGTACGAGACGCACTACCAGTTCGTCTCGACCCACCTGTCCGGCGACGGCCTGCCGGTCGTGCCGATGCTGGCCGAGTTCAATACCAGCGAGTACTTCTCGCCGAGCCGCCGGTTCCTGCTCGGCGCGCTGACCCACTACGAGCAGCCGGACAAGTGGGTCTACGAGATCTCGCCGTACGACACCGCCGACGCGACGATGGTCGCCACCGCGTACGCGGCGATCGCCGACCGCTCGTTCCTGGGCGGAGACCTCTACTTCCACCCGACGTCCGAGGCGGTCGAGGCGATCGTGCCCGACCTGCCGGCGTCGGTGAAGGTGATCACCACCGACGAGCTGTACGAGGGCATCACCTACCAGCCGCTCAACGTCGCCGAGAGCTACGGCCAGCTGCGGTTCTTCACCGCCGACAGCCTCGCCGACGGCACCAGCTACCTGTCGTTCCGCGACATCGTCGTGCTCGACCACGTGCCGAACGACATCTCGGTCGCGATGGGCATCATCACCGCCGAGTTCCAGACGCCGCTGTCCCACGTCAACGTGCTGTCGTCGAACCGCGGCACGCCCAACATGGCGCTGCGCGGCGCGTTCGACGACGCGACGCTGCGCGCGCTCGAGGGCAAGTGGGTCCGGCTGGAGGTCGGCCTGTTCGAGTACGAGCTGATCGAGGTGTCGCAGGCCGAGGCGGACGCGTGGTGGGAGGAGCACCGTCCGGACACCGTGCAGGTGCCGGGCATGGACCTCACCGCGACCGACCTGCGCGACGACGTCGACCTCGTCGTCCCGGACGGGACGACGTCGATCAAGGAGCTGGTCAAGGCGGCGACCCGCGCCTACGGCGGCAAGGCCGCGCACTTCGGCGCGCTGACGCTGGTCGACGGCGTGCCGATGCCGAAGGGGTTCGCGATCCCGCTCTCCTACTACCGCCAGTTCATGGAGGCGAACGGGTTCGACGCGCGCGTCACCGCGATGCTCGCCGACGAGGCGTTCCAGAACGACCCGGCGACGCGCGACGCCCAGCTCGCCGCGCTGCGCGCGGACATCCAGGCCGCGCCGCTCGACCCGGCGTTCGTCCAGCTCGTGAAGGACAAGCTCGCCGCGGAGTACCCGGGCACGCGGATGAGGTTCCGCTCCAGCACCAACGCCGAGGATCTCGACGGCTTCACCGGCGCCGGCCTCTACACCTCGCTGAGCGGCGCGCCGGACGACCCCGACGACACGGTGGAGGACGCGATCCGCGGGGTGTGGGCGAGCGTGTGGTTCTTCAAGGCGTTCGAGGAGCGCAGCTACCGCGGGATCGACCACCTCGCGGTCGGGATGGCGCTGCTGTGCCATCGCGCGTTCCCCGACGAGGAGGCCAACGGCGTCGCGCTCACGAACAACCCGTACGACCAGACCGGCCTCAACCCGGCGTTCTACGTCAACGCGCAGCTCGGCGGCGAGTCGGTCGTGCTGCCGCCGGCCGGCGTGACGACCGACCAGATCCTGCTGTTCTGGGAGCAGCAGGGCCAGCCGGTCGTCTACCTCGGGCGGTCCAACCTCGTGGCGCCCGGCGAGTCGGTGCTGACGACGACGCAGCTGTTCGCGCTGGCCGGCGCGCTCGAGCGGATCCACGACTTCTTCCGCGAGTCGTACGGCGCGGGGCTCGACTGGTACGCGATGGACGTGGAGTGGAAGTTCGAGGGCGAGCCGGGCGAGGAGCCGGCGCTGTACATCAAGCAAGCGAGGCCGTTCCAGCAATGAGGGACGCAGGCAGGCTGGCGATCGTGCTCGGGGTGCTGGTGGCGGCGGGCGGGGCGGCGCATGGCGCGCCGGAGACGGAGGCGGAGGCGGAGGCGGAGGCGGAGGCGGAGACGGAGGCGGAAGCGGAGGCGGAGGCGGAGACGGAGACGGAGACGGAGACGGAAGAGAAGGACAAGGACAAGAAGTCCAAGAAGGACAAGAAGTCCAAGGACAAGAAGGACAAGAAGGCCAGGAAGTCCAAGGACAAGAAGGACAAGGACCCGCTCGAGCTCGCCGGGCGCGTCTTCGTCCGCGCGACGGCCGCCGACACCGACCTCGCGCCCGCGACCGGCGAGCTCTCGCTCGACAGCGCGCGGCTCGCGGCGAGCTACCGGTGGAAGGACCGGATGCGGGTCAAGCTCTCGCTCGAGGCGGCGGGCAAGGTCGCCGTGCGCGACGCGTTCGTCGCGCTCGACGCGGGCGGCGGCGCGCGCGTCTCGGCCGGACGGTTCAAGCTGCCGATCACCGCGCTCGAGCGTGCGTCGGCGTGGACGCTGCCGACGATCGACCGCGGCGCCGTCGCCGAGGTGCTCGAGGACGGCGTCGGGCTCACCGGCCGCAGGGACGGCGTGGGCGTGACGTGGCAGCCGTCGGGGTACGCCGCGCGGCTCGAGGTGGTCGCGTCGCAGTCGGTCGCGACCTCGGGCGAGGATCCGGCGCGCCCGCTCGAGGACGGCGCCGGCGTCGCGGCCGCGGTGCGCGGCGCGGTCGCGGTGACGCCGGGCGTGACGGTCGGCGCGGGCGCGTCGAACCGCGAGGTCAACTTCGTCGCCGGCGTCGGCCGCTACTGGGCCGGCGCCCTCGACCTCGAGGTCGACCTCGCCGCGCGCGGCCTCGGCCTGCGGGTGTGGGGCGACCTCGTCGTCGGCCAGAGCCACCTCGGGGCCGACACGATCGACGAGGCCACGACGTTCGTCGCGGCGCAGCTCGTCGCGGGCTGGCGCCTCGGCGGCGCCGACAAGGGCAAGCGCTACGTCGAGCCGTACGTGCTCGGCGCGATCCTGAACCCCGAGCTCGGCGACGGCCGCGACGACCTCACCGACGTCACCGTCGGGGTTGCCGCCGGCCGGTGGAAGCGCTGGCGCGTCCACGCCCAGCTCTCGGTCGTCAACGTCAAGGCCGAGCGCCCCGCGGGCCTCGCCGGGTTCGGCGCCGACGTCGACGACCGCGTCGCCGCGACCGTGCAGCTCGGCGCGGTGTTCTGAGCGCGCGCGGTCGGCCGCGTCAGTTCGCCACCGCACCGCTCACGATGTCGCCGCGGAGCACCGCGACCCGACCGCGGACCCGGCGGACCAGCGGCCGCGACACGCCGGCCGCCTCGAGCGTCGCCGCCAGGCAGTCGAGGAACCGGTCGAAGTCGGCGTCGCGGACGCCGAGCGCGCCGTGGACCCGGCGCAGCTCGCGCCCGATCCACGGCGGGTCGTCGGAGTCGAGCAGGACGCACAGCGAGTCGGCGAGGCCGCGCTCGTAGCGGGTCCGCGACACGTCGCGGAACAGCGCGCCGAGCGACGGGTCGACGATCATCCGCTCCCACACGCCGACGACCACGATCTCGATCGCGTCGCGGCCGCCGAGCAGCTCCAGCAGCGAGCTCACGGCTGCAGGACGAGCAACCGACATGCCAGCGGCGCCACCGCCGGCGCGGCGTGGCGCCGGCTCACTCCTCCGTCACCCGGAAGTCCGTTCCGCACCGCCGCAGCTTGTTGTACAGGCCGCGCGGCGTGATCCCCAGGAGCTCCGCGGCGCGCGTGCGGTTCCCCCCGGTCTGCGCCATCGCCCGCTGCACCATGTCGCGCTCGACCTCCGCCAGCGACCGCACCCGCCGCGTCGAGGTGTCGAGGTCGACGATCGGCCCGGGCGGCACGGACGCGGTGA
>WYBA01000232.1 GCA_011526095.1 Myxococcales bacterium
CGCGGTGGGCTCGTCGGGCTGGCGCTCGCACCGCCGAACGCCCGCGCACCTGGGGCCTCGACGGTGTGCGGCGACGCGAGCCACGACTGTCGCCATCGTCGCGCGCGCCTTCCCGTCGTCGACGCATTCTGCGCAGCCCTCTGGTCTGAGCCTGTCGAAGGAACTTGGCGATCCTGCGGGCCTGGACGGCTGTTCGTCAGGAGCCGCCGCCCGTCGCTTCGCACTGTCGCTGGCGCTGGCTCGGGGCGAGCAGAACTGACACGCCTTGCCTTATCTGACCAGCATTGGCCCGAGCGACCACCACGCGTCGGATCACGTCTGGGCGGGGTGGGTCCCGCCGAGCTCTGCTCGTCGGGCCGGGCGGCGAGCCCCGTGCGATCGCCCCGTCACGCGGCGTCGAGCTCGACGGTGAACGTCGTGCCCTGCCCTGGCGCGCTGTCGACCCGGATGGCGCCGCCCATCGCCAGCGTCTGCTGGCGGACGATCGCCAGGCCCAGGCCGCTGCCGCCCTTGCTGCGGGCGCGGCCGACGTCGACCCGGAAGAACCGCTCGAAGATCCGCTCGTGGTGCTCCGGCGCGATCCCGGGGCCGTCGTCGGCGACCGAGAGGACGACGCGACGCCCGGCGCGCCGCGCGGTCACCCGGGCGACGCCGCCGCCGTGCAGCACCGCGTTGTCGATCAGGTTCTGCGCGACGTGATCGAGCCCGTCGCGATCGGCGAGCGCGATCGCGTCGTCGGCGACGTCGATCGTCAGCCGCGCCGCCGGGTGGGCGGCGCGCGCGGTCGCGGCGGCGTCGGCGACCACCGCCGCGAGCGCCACCGGCTCGCGCGCGCCGAGCCGCTCGGGCCGCGCCTCGAGCCGCTCGAGCACGAGCAGGTCGTTGACCAGCGCCGCGATCCGCGCCGCGTTGCGGTGGATCGTCGCGAGGAACTCGGCGCGCGCGGCGTCGTCGACCTGCCCGCCCAGCAGCGTCTCGGCGTAGCCCGAGATCGCCGTGACCGGCGTGCGCAGCTCGTGCGCCGCGCTGGCGAGGAACTCGCGGCGCACGCGGTCGAGCGCGCGCAGCTGCGTGACGTCGTACAGGACCGCGATCGCGCCGCCGGTGGCGGCCAGCGGGCGCGCGGTGACGCGGACCGCGCGCCCCGCGATCACCAGCTCGGCGTCGCGCTCGGCGCCGCCGCGCGCCGCGGCGACCTCGGCCGCGAGGGCCTCCGGCACCGCCGGTGGCTCGCCGAGCAGCACCGCGGCGGCGCGGTTGGCGAGGACGACCCGGCCGGCGCGATCGACCGCGACGACGCCCTCGACCAGGCCCTCGACCACGGCGGCGGACAGGTCGCGCTCGGCGGTCAGCTCGCCGATCCGGGCGCGGAGCTCGGCCGCGAGCTGGGCCAGCGTCCGCGACAGCAGCGCGAGCTCGTCGTCGCCCGGCGCCGCCGGCGCCGGCGCCGGCACGTCGTAGTCGCCGCGCGCCAGCCGCTCGGCCACCAGCGTCATCGCCTGCAGCGGCCGCGTCACCGCGCGGATCGCGCCGAGCCCGAGCAGCAGCGCCGCGCCCAGACCGATCACGGCGGCCAGGATCATCCGGTCGCGGACGTCGGCGCGAGCCTGGTCGACCGCGGCGAGCGGCACCGCGATCCGCACCGCCCCGCCGTCGCGCGTCGGTACCGCGACCAGGTACAGCGGCGGCCCATCGGGCGCCAGCGCCCGCCGCCCGCGCCCGACCTCGCCCCGGCGCGCCGCGGCGACCTCCGGCGCGAGCCCGACCGGCCGCCCGACGTGGGCGCGATCCTCGGAGTCGCCCTCGACGCGGCCGTCGGCGCCGACGATCGTCACCCGCGCCGCGACGACGCGCGCCAGCTTCGGGGCGAGTCGCTCGGGGTGTCCCGCGTCGTCGAGCCACTGCGCGACGCCCTGCGCCTGGGCCTCGAGCCGCGCCTCGAGCGCGCCGACCACCGCGGCCGTGACCGTGCGGTTGATCATCCACAGCGTCGCGCCCCCGACCACCGCCACCAGGACGAGGTAGCCGGCGATCAGGCGCGCGCGCAGCGACAGCCGCACGCGCCTACTCGCGCCGGGCCCGGTAGCCGAAGCCGTGGACCGTCTCGATCACGTCCGCGCCGGCGCCGAGGTTCATGCGCAGCCGCCGGACGTGGACGTCGACGGTGCGGGTGTTGAGATCGCCGCGCAGCCCCCACACCTCGGCGAGCAGCTCGTCGCGCGAGAACACGCGGCCGGGGTGCGCGCACAAGAGGTGGAGCAGCCGGAACTCGAGCGGCCGGAGCTGGACGGCCCCGCCGTCGACGCGCACCTCGTGGGTCACCGGATCGATCGCGATCGGCCCGCACGCCACCGGCGCGGCGGCCGCGGCGTCGCCCCCGACCCCGCCGAGGTCGGGCGCCGCGTCACCGGCGGGCGCGGCGCGGCGCTCGGCGAGGCGGCTCGCCAGCGCGGTCACGCGCAGCACGATCTCGCGCACGACGAACGGCTTGACGACGTAGTCGTCGGCTCCGGCCTCGAGCCCGGCGATCCGGTCGTCGGCCTCCCCCAGCGCGGTCAGCATCAGCACGCCGACGTCGGCGGTCGCCGGCGCCGCGCGCAGCGCGCGGCACACGTCGTGCCCCGAGCCATCCGGCAGCATCAGGTCGAGCACGACGACGTCGGGCGACGTCGCGCTCGCGCGCGCCAGCGCCTCGGCGCACGTGCCGGCCTCGTCGACGACGAACCCCGCGCCGCGCAGGTTGAACGCGACGAGCCGGGCGACATCGGCCTCGTCGTCGACGACGAGCACGCGGCGTGGCGCGGAGCTCACGGCGTCAGGATAACGCACCGCCGTCGCCGCTCCGCGCGATTAACCGCCATGTAACAGGGGCCCCGCGCGTGGCCCGATACCCTGTCGCCGTGGCCCTCCCCCACCCCTGCCGCCGCCCCCCTCCTCGGTCCCGTCGGGCCGCCCTGCTGCTCGTCGCGGCGCTGACCGCCGTCGTCGCCTGCGGCGGCGGCCAGGGCGGCTCCGCCCAGGAGGTCCGGATCGCCGCCGCGGCCGACCTCGCCCGCGCGTTCGAGGAGGTGGCCGCGGCGTTCGAGAAGCAGACCGGGGTCAAGGCGCGCATGACGTTCGGCTCGACCGGCCTGCTCGCCAAGCAGATCGAGCAGGGCGCGCCGTTCGACGTGTTCGCCGCCGCCAACGTCGCGTACGTCGACCAGGTCGTCGCCGCCGGCGCGTGCGACGGCGCGTCCAAGGCGATGTACGCGCAGGGCAAGATCGTCGTGTGGTCGACCGGCGAGGTGCCGGCCCGGCTCGAGGACCTCGTCGACCCGCGGTGGAAGAAGGTCGCGATCGCCAACCCGGACCACGCGCCCTACGGCAAGGCCGCCCGCGAGGCGCTCGAGAAGGTCGGCGTGTGGGCCCGGCTCGAGGCCGACAAGCGCCTGGTGTTCGGCGAGAACGTCCAGCAGACGATGCAGTACGCCAAGAGCGGCAACGCCGACGTGGCGATCGTCGCGCTCAGCCTCGCGGTCGTCGCCGACGGCGGCCGCTCGCTGGCGATCGAGCCGGCGCTCCACGCCCCGCTCGACCAGGCGCTCGCGGTGTGCGGCAAGGGGCCGGGCGCGGCGTCCGGAGCGAAGTTCGCCGCGTTCGTCGCCTCCCCCGCCGGGCGCGAGATCATGACGCGCTACGGCTTCACGCTGCCGAAGTGATTGCGCCGGTGACCGCACGCCGGCCGCGGCGGCCGCGCGGCGCCCGCTACCGCAGCTCGGCGGTCGCGCCGAGGAACCGCTCGGTGCGGACCTGCGGCGGGTGCACGGCCTTGTGCTTCTTGACCTGCGCCTCGAGCTTGCCGATCCGCTCGCTCGCCTTGGGGTGCGTGGCGTAGAAGCCGCCCGAGCCGGTGTCCTGGTGGTCGTCGAGCGTGTGCAGGTACGCGGTGTAGGCCTTCGGGTCGTAGCCGGCCTTCGCCATGATCTCCAGGCCGACCTTGTCCGCCTCGAACTCGGTGTCCTTGGAGTAGCCCTTGACCATCGCGCCGTCGACGATGTCGTCGATCGAGCCGCCGAACACGCCCGCCATCTCCTTCTCGACCGCGGGATCGAGTTCGACCGAGCTGTCGAGGAACTGCTTGGTGACGCCGGCCATCCGCGACTTCTGGATCGAGCCGATCGCGTGGCCGCGGACGACGTGCGCGACCTCGTGGGCGAGGATCGCCGCGAGCTGGTCCTCGTTCGCGGCGTTGCGGATCGCGCCCGAGGTCACGAACACGTAGCCGCCCGGGGCGGCGAACGCGTTGATCGAGTCGTCGTCGAGGATCACGAAGTGCCAGCCGGCCAGCGGCGCCGGGCGGTCGCCGTCGCGCGGCGCGTCGAGCGCGGCGAACGCGACGACGTTGCCGACCGCGTTGACGTACGCGGTCATCCCCGACAGCGTGCCGGAGCGCCAGCCGTCGGCGTCGTGGTAGCGGTACCCGGCGTTGGACAGGATCTTCGTCCCGACCGACCGCCCCAGGTAGTACTCGTTCTCGGGGGTCAGGTCCTTCTTGGCGTCCTTGATCCCCTTGGCGAGGTCGTAGAGGCCGCCGGGCGTCAGCGTCGCCTTGCACGCGACGCCGCCGGCGAGCACGACGGCCGCCGCGAACGCCGCGCGCGCGAGCCGCGGCGCCCTCACTGGCCACCTCCGCCCAGGCCGCCCTGCTCGACGAACGCCGCCAGCTCGCCCGGATCGAACACGACCTGCTCGATCGCGTCGACGTGGCTGAAGTCGAGGTTCGGGTTCTCCGCGCGGTAGGCACCCTCGATCTGCGGGGTGAACCCGCGGCCGGCCATCGCGACCTCGTCCTTGGTCGCGCCGCCGTCGCCGCCGCCCGGCTGCGAGCTCAGCTCGACCTTGCCCTCGACGACGTTGGTCTTGTGGATCCAGCCCGAGGCCGCGCCCGAAACCTTGTACCAGTCGCCCTTGACCTCGGACACGGTGAGCTGGTCGCCGCGCGACACCGCGCCGGCCGTCGCGCCGATGAACTTCGGCCCGCTCATGACCTTGGCGCTCATCACCCGCACCGTGATGACGCTACCGGCCTTGACGCCGGCGAGCGCGACCCCGCCGATCGCCGCGACCAGCGCCCCGATCCAGACCAGTCTACGTAGCTTGCTCATGGCTCCCCCTTACTTCTCCTGCATGCGCCACACGCCATCCCAGCCGTCCTCGGGAGGATGGTCGATGAAGTGGCGACAACGATCGATATACATCAGCGACGGACTGTCGTCCGGCTTTTCCTTCAGCGCCGCCTCGAACGCGGCGATCGCCCCGGAGAAGTCCCGATCGCGGTACCGCCGCAGGCCGTCCAGGTAGCGATCGACCGCACGCAGGGTGGCAGGATCGGTCCGGCCCTTCTCCTCCAGCACCTCGAACACCCGGACCGGCTGGGCCTTGCCCTTGACCGCCAGGAAGTCGAGCTCGCGCACGTCGACCAGGTCCGGGCCGAGCCGGTCGAGCGTGAACTCGCTGATCATGAGGTAGGTGCCGTAGGGCTTGTTCGCGCCCTCCAGGCGCGACGCCAGGTTCACCATGTCGCCCATGACCGTGTAGTTGTACTTGTGCTTGCTGCCCATGTTGCCGACGACGGCGCGTCCGGAGTTGACGCCGGCGCGGGCGTGCACCTCGGTGCCGTACTCGGCCTGCCACCGCACGCGCAGCTCGTCGCACTTGCGCCGCATCGCCAGCGCGCACAGCACCGCCTTCTGCGCGTGCTGTGGCTCGGGCAGCGGCGCGCCCCAGAACGCCATCACCGCGTCGCCGATGTACTTGTCGACGACGCCGCCGTGCTGGAGCACCAGGTCGGTCATCGACGTCAGGTAGTCGTTGAGCAGCGCGACGAGCTGCTCCGGCGCCAGCTTCTCGCTGAACGAGGTGAACCCGGCGATGTCGGAGAAGTAGACGCTCATCTCGCGGCTCTCGCCCCACTCGAGCGACAGGTACTCCGGGTGGGCCATCAGCTCCTTGACCAGCGCCGGCGACGTGTACTTGCCCAGCGCCTCCTGCACGAACCGCCGGCCGCGCCGCTCCGCCGCCGAGGTCACCAGCAGCGCCGCGAACGCCGACACCCCCACGCCGAGCGCCGGCGTCGCGACGCCGTACCACGCGCTCGCGGCGTCGAACCGCCACGCGGCGAACGCCCAGTAGCCGACGATCAGCGCCGCGGTCGCCGCGGCCACCGCGAGCAGCGCCAGCGCCGCGCGGGCGATCACCGACCACAGCGCGACCATCGCCACCGCGGTCAGCACGCCCAGAAGGAGCGCGATCGCCGCGTCGAGCCACCGCGACACCCGCACGACGAACCCGCCGTGCAGCAGGTTGTCGAGCGCGGTCGCCTGGACCTCGGCGCCCTCCTGCTCGTGGGACATCGGCGTGTCGAGGAAGTCGCGCAGCGCCTGCACGCTGGCGGAGACGATGATGTACTTGTCCTTCAGCTCGTCGAGCGGGATCGACGGCGGCTGGCCCTCGTCGAGCAGCGCCAGCGACCGCAGCACCTCGAACGCGCGGAGGTGGCGGTAGACGCCGGCGCCGTGGAACCGGATCCCGAACCGGCCGTCGCCGTCGAGCGGGACCCGGAGCTCGCCCAGCCGCAGCGTCTGGCCGTCGGCCGACAGCTCGGCGTCGGGGTTGCCGACGACCCACGCGGCGAGCGCCAGCGACGGGTACAGCCGGTCACCGCGGCGGACGATCGGGGCGTAGCGGCGCATCACGCCGTCGTGCTCGACGTCCTGGTAGACGTTGCCGGCGAGCGCGGGCGCGGCGGCGATCGGGGCCAGCGGCGGATCGAGCCCGGCGCGCACCGGCACCCGCAGCCCGGGGGCGTGCAGCGCCAGCGCGTCGCGACGGGACATGATCGTCTCGATCGTGAGCTCGCGCGCCAGCTCGTCGGCGGGCAGCTCGAGCGGCTCCGGCTCGGACGGCGGCATCGGCTCGGCGTCGCCCCCTTGCGGCGGCGCGCCGTCGGGCCCGGGCGGGGGCGGAGGGACCTGCTCGGCGAACACCGGCTCGAGCTCCTCCGCCGACATCAGCCGCTGCCAGGTCGTCCGCACGTCGTCGGCCGAGCGCTTGCCGCCGTAGTAGAGCGTGTACGGGCCGACCTCGCCGCCCGACGGCGTCCGGGTCGGCACGACGTAGCTGCGGGTGTTCCACGCCAGCAGCTCGAGCGCCACCGCCTGGACCTCGTCCCACGTCGCGTACTGACCCAGCCGCGCCACCCACGGCCCCTCGGTGCCGCGCGCGACCTGGGCGCGTTTGGTCATCGCGACGCCGATCACCGCGCGGCCGTTGTCGCGCAGCGCCGCCGCGAACTCCTCGGCGTCGGTCACCGAGTACTGGCCGCGATCCTGGAACAGCCAGTCGTAGACGATCGCCTTCGCGCCGGCCCGCTGAGCGTACTGGGCCAGGTAGCCGAACATCGCCCGCGGCCACGGCCAGGTCACGCCGAAGTTGTTCTCGGCGTCCTCGAGGTCCTGCTCGGTGATCTCGAGGATGACGACGTCGGGCGACGCCTCGCGCGCCTCCGCGGCGCGCCGCGCCCGGCTGTCGTAGGTCCAGAACTCGGCGCGCTCGAGCACGCGCGGCCGCGCCACCGCGGCGGCCGCGGCGACGACGCCGACCACGGCGCCGACGATCACCCCGGCGATCAGGCGCTCGACGCGCTGGCTACGAGGCTTCGGCACGGTCGCCCCGGAGCGTAGACGCGTCTACTGGCAGACACCAGCGGTGCACACGTTGCTCGCGCAGTCGGCCCCCGTGGCGCACTCGATCCCGGCGGCGCAGTCGCCGCCGAGCCCGCCGGCCATCCCGCTGACCGCGAAGTCGGCGTCGGTCACGGTCTCCTGCAGCACCTGGTTGCCGAGCGAGGTGGCGCGATCGTGTGTCAGGACGACGACCGAGCCGCCGCCGCTCGACGCCGTGATCAGCAGCGTGCCACCGACCCCGTTGATCGCCGCGATGATGCGATCGCGGACAGCGGTGCCGTTCTCGCCGTTCTGGACGTTGATCTCGACGCATCCGGCGCAGCCGACGCCGTTCTGGCTGGCGTCGAACTCGAACACCACCGCGGGGTTGATCCCGTCGCTGAGCGTGATCGTGTCGTTGTCGTCGAGGTCGCTCTCCCGGAGCGCGACGATCAGGCCGGTCGCGGCCGCGGTGGTGACCGCGCCGCAGGTCGCGCTGCACGTGCCGCACGCCGAGGTGTTGCCGTCGTCGCACGCCTCGAACGTCAGGTCGCGGTCGCCGTCGCCGCACACGTTGCCGGTGAGGTTGACGAGGGCGTCGCAGCCGGCGTCGCAGCCCTGGCACGTCGCCTGCCCGTAGGCGCACTCGGTCTCGGTGATCGTGTTCGAGTCGTCGCACGCCTCGAACGTCGGGTCCTGCAGGCCGTCGCCGCACACGTTGCCGGTCTCGGCGACGAGCGCCGTGCACCCGGCGTTGCACACGCTGCACGTGGCCTGCCCGTAGGGGCACTCGCTCTCGGTCACGGTGTTGCCGTCGTCGCACGCCTCGGTGCCGATCAGCCGGTTGCCGTCGCCGCACACGTTGCCGCTGAGGTTCAGGACGTTGTCGCACGCCGCGTCGCACGCCGTGCAGCTCGCCGTGCCGTAGGCGCACGCCAGCTCGGTCGCGAGGTTGCCGTCGTCGCACGCCTCCTCGGCCAGGTCGCGGACGTCGTCGCCGCACACGTTGCCCGCGAGCGCGAGCACCGCGGTGCAGGTCGCGTTGCACCGGTTGCACGACGCGACGCCGTAGGGGCAGCTCCCCTCCGACACCAGGTTGCCGTCGTCGCACGCCTCGCCCGAGTCCTGGACCGAGTCGCCGCACAGCTCGATCTTCTGGCAGTCGGCGCGGCAGCCGTCGCCCGACGCGGTGTTGCCGTCGTCGCACACCTCGCCCGACGCGGTGTCGAGCACGCCGTCGCCGCACACCTCGAGCCGGCAGGCGTTGCACCCATCGCCGGCCACGCCGTTGCCGTCGTCGCACTCCTCGCCCGCGGCCGCGTTGGTGAACCCGTCGCCGCACTGCACGGCGGTGCAGTTGGCGTCGCAGGTCACCGAGTTGCCCGCCGTGTCGCAGCTCTCGCCGGCGGCGGCGTTGAGCGTGCCGTCGCCGCAGAACGCGATCGTGCAGTCGGCGTCGCACGTCGCGCTCGCGCCGGCGGTGTCGCACTGCTCGCCGCGGATCGAGTTGAGCGTGCCGTCGCCGCACACCGCCGGCGTGCAGTCCAGATCGCAGTTGGTCGTGACCGCGCCGTCATCGCAGGCCTCGCCCGCGGTCGCGTTGAGCGTGCCGTCCCCGCACGCCGCGATCGTGCAGTCGGCGTCGCACGTCGCGCTCGCGCCGGCGGTGTCGCACTGCTCGCCGAACGAGGTGTTGACCAGGCCGTCGCCGCACACCGCCGGCGAGCAGTCGGCGTCGCACGTCGCGCTCTCGCCCGCGTCGTCGCACAGCTCGCCGCGGAAGCCGTTGACCGTCCCGTCGCCACAGAACGCGATCGAGCAGTTGGCGTCGCACGTCGCGCTCGCGCCCGCGGTGTCACACTGCTCGCCGGCGAGCGGGTTCATCACGCCGTCGCCGCACGCGGCCGGCGTGCAGTCGAGATCGCACAGCGGGGTGAGCCCGCCGCCGTCGCACACCTCGGCCGGCGACGTCGTCGTGTTGAGGTGGCCGTCGCCGCAGAACGCGACCGTGCAGTCGGCGTCGCACAGCGGCGCGTCGAACGGCAGCCCGCCGCCGTCCTCGCCGTTGTCGCACTGCTCGGACGCGTTGGCGTTGACCTTGGCGTCGCCGCACCGCGACAGCGTGCAGTCGATGTTGCACGTCGCGGTCTGGCCGCCGTCGTCGCACTGCTCGACCCGCGGGCTCTCGGCGTCGACGAACGTGTCGCCGCAGATGTTCAGCGTGCAGTCCGGCAGGCACCCGTCGGTGGCCTGGGCGTCGCCGTCGTCGCACTCCTCGCCCGGATCGCGGGTCGAGTTGCCGCACTCCAGGCTCGACCGGCAGTCCGACGCGCACGTGTCGCCGCCGACGGTGTTGCCGTCGTCGCAGATCTCACCGGCCGCGATGTCGACGAAGTTGTTGCCGCACGTCTCGTTGGTGTCGCAGTCCTCGCCGCAGCCGTCGCCGGCGTCGTTGTCGCCGTCGTCGCAGATCTCGCCGACCGCGACGTCGAGGTAGCCGTTGCCGCAGCTCTCGAGCGACAGGCAGTCGGCCGAGCAGTCGTCGCCCGAGACGTTGTTGCCGTCGTCGCACACCTCGCCGACCGCGACGTCCTGGATGTCGTTGCCGCAGGTCTCGTCGGACAGGCAGTCGGCCGAGCAGCCGTCGCCGGAGTCGTTGTTCTCGTCGTCGCACGCCTCGTCGACGTCGACGATGCCGTTGCCGCAGCCCTCGAGCGAGCGGCAGTTCCCCGCGCACTCGTCGCCGTCCTCGGTGTTGCCGTCGTCGCACACCTCGCCGACCGCCGAGTCGAGCTCGCCGTTGCCGCATCGCTCGTCGGAGACGCAGTCGCCGCGGCAGCCATCGGCCGAGTCGTTGTTGCGGTCGTCGCACACCTCGCCGACCGCGGTGTCGACGATGCCGTTGCCGCACACCTCGCTCGACAGGCAGTCGGCGGAGCAGTCGTCGCCATCGTCGGTGTTGCCGTCGTCGCACACCTCCGCGGTCATCGGGTCGCGCTCGCCGTTGCCGCAGCTCTCGTCCGAGCTGCAGTCGGCGTTGCAGCCGTCGCCGTTGCGGACGTTGCCGTCGTCGCACACCTCGCCCGGGTCGACCTCGGCGTCGCCGCACTCGTCGGCGATGCACACCGTGTCGGCCGCGGCGCAGCGCGTGCCCGGCGGGCACACCATGCCGTTGGCGCAGTCAGTGCTCTCGCTGTCGGCGCAGGTCAGCGCGGACGCGGCGGCGAGCACGACGACGGCGAGGCTCCCCAGCCCCGCAGCAACACGCGAACGCAGACGGATCATGGCGGTCCTTTCGACGCGCGAGAGATGCTGACGACGACGAGGCGGCTAGAACCGCAGCGTGGCCTGGACCCCGACCGAGTCCTTGCCGATCACCGGGACCACCGCGGCGGCCCCGCGCTGCTGCTCGACGTCGACGCGATAGGGCTGGGGACGGTTGAGGATCAAGAGCGTCACGCCGCCGACGATCGCCGCGCCCCCCAGCGCGTAACCGACGAACGCGATCGCCTGCTTGGTGTCGCCCGAGTCACGCAGCCCCTGCTCGTCGGGGCCCGGGGTGCAGCCGCCGCCGGTCTCGGCCTCGCAGTCGGCGGCCCACTGGTCGAACTCGTCGTAGGAGCTCGCGGCCGAGGCGTGGAGCAGGCCGCCGATCGCGACCAGCGCGACGCCGCCGCCGCCCACCGCGTAGGGCAGCCAGTTGTCGAACCGCCGCCTGTAGCGGGTCAGATCCTCGGGCCGGTAGAGCGACAGCGCGACCTCCTCGGACTTGGCGCCGAGGAACACGCGCGTCACCGCCGCGGTCTCGAACCCTTCCTTGGAGGCCGTCACGGTGTGCTCGCCGGCGCGGACCAGGCTCTCGTGCGTGCCGGGGCACGCCACGACCTCCTTGCCGTCGAGGAACGCGCGCGCGCCCGGCTCGGTGCAGCTGACGACGATCCGCGTCAGCTGCTGCTCGACCAGCGCCTTGTAGCGCACGGCCTGGTCGAGCTCGTCGCGCTCGAGCGCGCACGTGCCGTAGGCCATCGCCTTCTCGAGGTTGGCGTGGACCTCGACCGGCTGGTCCAGCGGCATCAGCGCGAGCGCGAGGTTGTAGTGGATGACCGGGTGGCTCCAGTGACCGACCGCCTCGCGGTACTTCTCCGCCGCCTTGGTGAACAGCGAGCTGCGCATCAGGCCGTTGCCCTGGCGGTAGAGCTGCTCGGCGAGGTCCTGCTCTTCCTCCGACACTCCCTGCTCCCACGGCTTGCCCTCCGGGCAGTCGGCTTCGGGTGCGGCCGGCTCCGGCGGCGGCTCGCCCCCGACGGGTTGGGCGAGCCCGGGGCTCGTCAGGCCGGGCACGAGCCCCGCCACCAGCATCGCGGTCACCGCGCGCGTGCGCGCCTTGCTCATAGGTCGTCTCCCCTGGTCGAAGCGTCGGGCTTGCCCTTCTTGACGAGCGGGCGGTCGATGAGGTCGCCGATCTCTTCCTCGAGCTCCTTGACGCGCTTGCGCTCGGCGGCGAGCAGCCGCTCGGTCTTGTCGTTGGCGTCGAGCGCGTCCTTCTCGGCCGCCTTGGCGCGCTCGGCCGCGGCGCGGGCCGCGTCCTCGGCCTTCTCGGCCTTCTCCTGCTCCTTCTGCGCCTTCTCCTTCTCCTGGTCCGCCTCCTCGAGCGCGACCAGCAGGTCGGCGTTGGACCGCTGGAGCTCCTCGCCCTTGGCCTTGAGGTCCGCCTCGCGCGCCTTGAGATCGAGGTACGCCTCGCGCAGCTCCTCGCCGGTGACCTCGAGGTCGCTCAGCGCCGCCTGGCGCTCGGCCTCCTTCTTCTCGAGCGCGGCGAGCGCGTCCTGCGCCTTCTGCTTCTCGCTGGTCGCGACCCGCTCCGCGCGCTTGGCCTCGGCCGCCGCGGTCTGCGCCTTGCCGCGCTGCTGGTTGATCACCAGCAGCGCGACCGCCGCCGCCGCGACGAGCAGGCCGAGGAACACGAACCCGCCGGTGACGATCAGCCGGCGCCGGCGGATGCCCTTGTCGTGCGCGTCGAACACGGCGCGCAGGAACGACTCCTGGACCCACGGCAGCTCGCCGCGGTACCGGCTGCGGAACTTGCGCGCCTCGTTGACGATCTCGCCGCGCCACAGCAGGCCCGCGTCGTGGCCCTTCTGCTGCCACTGCCGCGCCGCCTGGCGCAGCTGTTCCATGAACACGGCGTCCTCGTGGCCCTCGTCGAGCCACTTCTTCAGTGTCGGCCAGCTGTGGATCAGCGACTCGTGGACGATCTCGACCGTCGACGCGCCGCCCGCCTCCGCGGTCTGGACGACGACGAGGCGCGCGTAGGCGAGCTGGTCGATCGCGCGCTTGATCTCGGCCTGGTCCTTGGCGAGCTCCTCGAGCTCCTTCATCGACACGATCGCGCGCGTGCGCTCGGGCGTGACGAGGCGGAGGAACAGCGCGCGGACCAGCCCCTGGGCCGTCGGCGTCATCTTGTTGAGGACGGCGTCGGCGTGGCTCGCCAGCGCGCCGGCGATGCCGCCGACCTTCTGGTAGCTCTCCTTGGTGAACAGCTTGCGGCTCGAGTCGCGGCCGTCCCACAGCTTGGTCGCCGTGAACTGGAGCAGCGGCAGCGCGCCCGGCGTCGTCGCCAGGTGATCGAGCATGTCCTCGACGATCGCCGGGTCCTCGAAGTGGTAGCCGGCCATCTCGGCCGGCTGGACCAGCGCGTCGCGCAGCCCGTCGCGGTTGGGCGGCAGCAGGAAGAACAGCCCCTGGTTGAGCTCCGCCATGAACTGCGGGTTCTCGGCGATGCGGTCGAGGAAGTCCGAGCGCACCGAGATCACCAGGCGCACCGGCGCGGTCGGATCGTCGGCGCACGCCGCCAGGCACTTGACGAACGCGTCGCGCTCCGCGGCGTCGGTGACGTTGGTGTAGAGCTCCTCGAACTGGTCGACGAACAACAGGACGCGCTTGTTCTCCTTGACCGCCTGGGCGCGCATCGTCGCGCCGAGGAAGCCCGGCTCGTCCTTGAGCCGCTGCGTCGTCTTGGCGTTGCGCTCGGCCTCGTCGGCCAGCGTCGCCGACGTCTGCTGCATCGGCGTGAGCACGTTGACCAGCGCGGCCATCGGGTTGCGCCCGGGGCGCAGCACCTGGCACTCCCACTGCTCGCCCGAGCGCTTGAGCCCGGGCAGCAGGCCGGCGCGGACCAGCGACGACTTGCCGACGCCGGAGCTGCCCACGACGGCGAGCATCGGCTGCGTGCGCAGCCGGTTGACCATCGCGGCGATCTCGCGGCTGCGGCCGAAGAACCGCGACGCGTCCGCCTCCTGGAACGACGCCAGGCCGGCGTACGGGCTCTGGTCGACGTGGATCTCGCGGGTGAACCGCCCCGGCGTGTACGGCTCGAGCGCGCGGAGCAGGTCGATCGCGGTCTCGAACCGGTCCTCCTTGCGCTTCTTGAGGCAGCGGTCGATGACGTCGGCGAGGCCGGCGGGCAGGCCCTGCACCGCCTCCTTGATCGACGGCATCGGCTGGTCGAGCATCGCGGTGATCACGAGCTGCTGGCCGCGCAGCGGGTGCAGCGGGTGCCGCCCCGACAGCATCCGGTAGAGCATGATGCCGACCGCCCAGATGTCGGTGCGGTGGTCGATCTCGATCCCGCCGATGCCCCACTGTTCCGGGGACATGTACGCCATCGTCCCCATGATCGCGCCGTGCCGGGTGAGGCCGGTCTCGGTCGCGTGCTGGGGATCGTAGCCGCCGCCGTGGTGGCCCGGGTCGGGGATGCCCTGCAGCGGGGTGCCCGACTCGCGCTTGCCGCGCGGCGAGGCGCCGCCCTCCTGCAGCACCTTGGCGATGCCGAAGTCGAGCACCTTGACCGTGCCGTGATCGGTGACGAAGACGTTGTCGGGCTTGAGGTCGCGGTGGGCGATGCCCTGCTCGTGGGCGCACACCAGCGCGCGCACCACCGGGATCATCAGCTCGACGACGCGGCCGACCGGCAGCTTCTGGCCGCCCTCGATCAGCTTCTGCAGCGGCTGGCCCTGGAGGTACTCCAGCGCCATGAACGGCGTCTGGAAGTACTCGCCGACCTCGTAGATGATGACGATGTTCTCGTGGCTGCACCGCGCGGTCGCGCGCGCCTCGAGCAGGAACCGCTGCGACAGCTCGGGCTGCGGCGTCTGGAGGAACTTGACCGCGACGCGGCGACCGAGCTTGGTGTCGCGCGCCAGGTAGACCGTGCCCATGCCGCCCTGGCCGAGCTCGCGGATCATCTCGTACTGCGCGATCTTCACGCCGGGCGCGGGCTGGGCGTAGACGCCGGAGCTCTCGGTGCGGAACGGGCTCGACCCGCCGCTGGCCGTCGCGGCCGCGGGCGACGGCGTGCCGAGCGCCAGCCCGGACGGGCTGGTGGCCGCGCCGGCCGTGCGCGGCGGCATCACCATCGTGCCGTCGCTGGGCGCCAGCCGGCTGGCGGGCGCCGGCTGCCGCACCTCCAGCTGCTGGACGCCGTGGACCGTCGCCTCGTCGGGCGCGGCCGGGCGCAGGCCGTTGCCGCCGGGGTTGCCGTTGGGATCGCTCATGTTGCTCCGTTGCACGCACGTCCTGGCGGAGGCACGACACGCGAGTTTACGACGCTTGGCTTGACGGACGACGTGCCCCGCGCCCCCCTCGGTGTCGGCGGTACGTGTACGGTGGCGATTATGGCGGCAACTGACCGCTCGGGTCTAGCGACCCGTGGGATCGTCAGGTGGCGGCGCACCTCCGCCTACCGGTAGGCGAGGCGCGTCAGCCGGCGCGATAGCGAGCGTCGTAGCGCTCGAGCTCCTCGGCGGTCCACGCCGGCGGAGGCGTCCGCTTGTACAGGAAGTCCGCCGTCGCGGCCTCCACCTCGAGGTCGGGGTGCATCGCGCGCGCGAACGCGAGCAGGCGGCGCAGATCGTCGCGAGCGCTCGCGCCGGCCGGCGCGACCTCGGCGAACGTGAGGCGCGAGGTGATCAGGAAGCGCAGCGGCGCGCCGCGCCGCGGGATCAGGTCGACCATGAGCGCGTCGTCGGGGAACGGCGGGCCGCGCAGATCGCGCGCGATGGCGGCGGCGAGGTCGGTCCATGGCAGCGCGCGCTCGACCCCGTCCTCGCCACGGGCGCGGAGCGCGGCGGCGGCGAGCTCGGCGGAGGCGACCGCGAACCGGACGCCTCCCGACGGCGCCCGCGTCACACGCGCCGATCGCGGCGGCAGCAGCGGGACATCGACCACGCGCACCTCGTCGTCGACGGGCGGCAGGTCGATCGGCCCGACCGCCGGCCCGACCGCCGGCCCGACCGCCGAGACCTCCGCCGCGACGTGGGCGCCCTGCCCGGCCTCGCCTGGGCCGCCGTCGAGATCGATCGGCGGCAGCGGCGCGCGCCGGGCCGGTGGGGCGACCTCCGCGGAGGAGGCCGCGGCCGGCGTCGGCGACAGCGTCGGCGCGGGCGTCGACGCCGGCTTCGAGATCACGATCGGCTTGTACGGCGCGCTGCCGGCGCCGATGCCGTGGCTGCGGTCGAACAGCCCGAGCAACGGCGACGCGAGCGCCACGCTCGCGCCCACGATCCCGGCCCAGAACGCCCACGTCACCTCCACGTCGATGCCGAGCAGGGCCAGGACCTCCGGATCGAGGTCCATCGTGCCGTACGTCAAGCCGGCAAGGACGAGGTAGAGCATGCCGGCGATCGGCGGGGCCGGACCGAGCCGCTCCCCGGCGAGCGCGGGCAGCAGGCCCTTGAACACCAGGCCGAGCAGCGCGACGCTGCCGTAGGCGAGCGTCATGATCGCGACGATGCTGAACGCGCCGCGGACCTTGACCTCCTGACAGGTCCCGTAGGCACAGATCTCCGCGCCGCGCAGCGAGATGTCGAGGTGACCATCGGCGGCGCCGAGGTGCCACCATGGCAGCAGCAGCGACAGGCCGATGCCGACGATCGCCACGACCAGCGCCACCAGGCGCTTGAGGTCCCCCATACCCGCGCAGCGTAACGCGGGCGGGGCCGGGACTCCAGCGGGCCGGTGGGAGGGCGCTGCGGCGCCGCGTCACGGCGGCGGCTGGGCGTAGCTGCGCGCCGGGAACGGATCGGCGGTGTCGCGGCGGTGCAGCTCGGCCGGCGTCCACACCGCGCCCTCCTCGGCGAAGATCGCGAAGCCGATCACGCCGACGTTGCGGTCGCCGGAGGTGCGCGCGGCGTAGGACGCGTCGACCGCGCCGAACGTGAACGCCGCGACCTGATCGTTGCTCTGGCGGAACCCGTCGATCACGAGCACGCCGTGCGGGTCGAGGATGTAGCCGCGGCGCGCCGGGTCGGCGGGCTGGCCGTCGATCACGTCGAGCCCGTCGACCGAGGCGACGACCTCGAACCGCGCGGTCGTGCCGTTGCGCACGACCAGGCGGTAGCGCTCGCCGTCGGCGCCGACGACGAGCGTGCGGCCCGCGGCGGCGACGCCGGGGAGCAGCGCGCCGGTGGCGTCGACGATCGACACGCCGATCGAGCCGTCGCCCGCGAGCACCTCGATCGGCGTGAGCGACGCGCCGAGGTACTGCGCGTGGGCGGCGACGCCCTCGGCGTCGTTGTAATGGATCGCGACGACCGACCACGGCTGGGTCGAGGCGCGCACGAACGGCTCGGTCGTGACCGGGGCCCACACCGACTCGCCCCACACCGTGCCGAGGCCAGGGCGCTCGTCGGGCGCGGGCGAGACGACCGCGTCGCCGCCGACGGCGACGTGCTCGGGCGCGGCGCCGCCGCCGGCGACGGTGGTGCCCGGGTAGGCGGTCGAGTCGGCGCTGCTCGCCTGGCGGGCGGGCGCGCCGTAGCCGCCCGCGCCGCAGCCGGCGAGGACGAGGGCGGACAGAAGGGTGCTCCCGAGGAGCGCGGGGTGGCGATCCAGCATCGTTGCCTCCGAGGTGGTGCGTCGGGCCGCGGGCTCAGCGGCCCCAGTGCAGGCCCATGTGGAAGAACAGGCTCACGTCGTTGCGCGACGGCGGCGTCGCGATCGTGCACGGCCCCTCGCACATCGCGGGCTCGTCGGTGCGCGGCGAGCGCGCGACGTGCGCGCGCATCGCGACGAACAGGCCGAAGTGGCGGGGGCGCGGCGTGCGCCAGCCCTTGCCGTCGACCTCGAACCCGAAGCCGAGCATCGCGTCGGGCCGGTACAGCAGGCCCCCGCGCTGCCACGACACGCGCTCCACTCCGCCGCCGCCCTCGACCCAGAACTCCAGCCCCAGCGGCGCGCCGCGCGGCGCGACGTCGGCGAGCTGGTAGCGCACCGCGCCGCCGGCACGCGACAGCCGGCCGTCGCGGGAGGCTGCCTCGCCGAGCGAGTCGCCGACGGTGAGGTAGTCGTACTCGGCCATCACCGTGACGTCGCCGACGCGGTAGCCGAGGCTGGCGTGCAGGCCGGTCGACGGGCCGGTCACGTCGCCGACGTCGCCTCGGCCGATCAGCAGGCCGAGCCGCGTGTCGACGCGACGCTCGGCCCTCGGGGCGTCGGTCGCGATCGCCGGCTCGGCGAGGGCGACCGTCGGGAGCGAGAGCGTGGCGAGCGTGGCGAGCGTGGCGAGCGTGCGCATCGCCCTTGAAACGCCCGCCCCGCGCGCGCCTTACACGTCCGGTTCACGGACAGCCGCGCGGGACGTGCGCGGCGCAACGCGCGGTGGGGTGAGCCCACCGCGACCGTGCCCCATCGCTCGCGCATGCAGTCCCCTCCGAGCCCGCGCGGCGCGGCGCGCGGTGAGCCCACCGCGGTCGTGACCCAGGAGTTCGCTCACGCGAGCAGTCCCCTCCGGGCCCGCGCGGCGGGCCGTGAGCCCACCGCGGCCGTGACCCAGGAGGTGGCTCGCGCGAGCAGTCCCCTCCGAGCCCGCGCGGCGCGGCGCGCGGAGGGGTGTCTCACCGCGGCTTCGCCGCGGTGAGAGGGGACGGGAACGTCCCCTCCTGATGACGGGGCGGGAAAGCCCCCTCTAGATCGAGGAGCCACCCGGATTTGAACCGGGGAATGGTGGTTTTGCAGACCACTGCCTTACCACTTGGCTATGGCTCCGAAGGCGGAGCGACTTTCTACAGCGAGGTGGGGGATCGCCGCAACCATCTGCGTGCACGACGGCGCGATCGTCGCCCGGCCGTTACAACCAGATACGTTTCAATACGCTGAAATGACAAAAGAATATTGGCTCGCGGCACCGCCACTTCGTACCGTCACGACCGAGGCACGTGGGACTCCAACGGGTCCCGATTCGTTTCCCCCCAAGACACACGAGGAATGATTTCCATGAAGAAGCTCAGCGCTCTGATCGCGGTCCTGTTCGTTGGCTCGGCGCTCGCCCTCGGCGGCTGCAAGAAGGACGAGAAGAAGCCGGAGGGCCAGGCCAAGCCGACCGAGGCCAAGAAGGAGGAGCCGAAGAAGGACGAGGCCCCGAAGGAGGAGCCGAAGAAGGACGAGGCCGCGGCTCCGGCGGGTGACACCGCTGCGGCCCCGGCTGGCGGCGCGGCCGCGACCGGCCTGGCCGACTGCGACGCGTACGTCGCCGCGATGGACAAGTACCTCACCTGCGACAAGATCCCCCAGGCGACGCGCGACGCCGCCAAGCAGGGCATGGACGCGATGAAGCAGGGCTGGGGCAACGTCGGCGCGCTGCCGGACGACGTGAAGAAGCAGACCAACGACGCCTGCAAGACCGCGGTCGACGCGCTCAAGCAGGGCGCGACCGCGCTCGGCTGCACGCTGTGATGTAGCCCCGGCGAGCTCGCTCGCCGGACGCGCTCACGCGACGAGGGCGAGGCCACCGGCCTCGCCCTTCGTCGTTTTCGGCGCGCGCGCAGCCTGAGGCTGTGAGGCTTCCAGGCTCACAGGCTCGGCCGATCGGCTTGCGAGCCCGCAGACGGGCGCGCGGCGCCGGTGCGGAGTCGGCGCGGGCGGACGCTCGCCTCAGTCGTGCGCGACGTACACCGGCGACGGCATCAGCGCGCGCAGCTCGGCGTCGAGCCGGTACATCTGCGCCTGCAGCGCCTTGATCTCGTCGGCGATCGCCGCCTTCTGCTCGCGGATCTCGGCGGCGCGGCAGCGCGGCATGCGCGCGCGCACCTGCTCGGTCGCCGCCTGCTCCGCGTGCGCGCGCTCGGCGCGGCGCGCCTGCTGCGCGGGGACCCACCAGAAGACGTCGAGCATCGCCGCCGCGACGATCACGGCCGCCATCGAGTACCGCCACATGCCCATCCCACCGGCCCGCCGACGCGTCTCGCAACGCAGAGGTTCAGGCGTCATGGCAGCCAGTCTATCGCCGGCTCGTCGGGCAGACCAGCACGAAGTTCACGCCGTCGCGCCGAGCGGCGCCAGCTCGTACATGTCCTCGACCCGCTCGACCTCGGCGTCCATGACGCCGGTGAGCGTGTAGCGCCACATGCGGAGATCGCCGCGCAGCGACCACGCGAAGTGCCGCGCCGAGTGCCACGACGCGGGCCGGTTCCTCTCGCACGCGAAGTGGCCGATCCACGCCAGGCCGTAGCCGAGGACCGGCGCCGCGAGCAGCGCCGACGGCACGACCGGGCTCAGCGCGACGCAGCCGATCGCCAGCGTCGTGCCGACGAAGTGCAGGCGCCGGTTGGTCGGGTCGCGGTGCTGCGACACGTAGTACGGCCAGAACTCCTCGAACGTGGCGGGCTCGACGGGCTCGTGCATCGCCCGTGTTCTAGCACCGCCGCGCCGCGGGCGCGTCACTGCACGGTGAGGTTGGTGACGCCGGTGCCGTCGCCGTGGTCGTGGCAGTAGAACCGGTAGCCGCCGACGTCGCCCGGGATCACCACGTACTCCTGGCCCTGCCCGATCGACGTCTCCTGGTGCGGGAAGCCCGGACCGCCGTCGGAGTGGACGCGGTGCTGGGTCGTGTCGCCGTTGCGGATGTGCAGCGTCGCGCCGAGCCGGAGCGCGAGGTTGCCGGGGAAGCCGTGGTTGCCGCCGCCGGTGCCCACGCCCCACTCGAGCACGAGCTGGTTGTTCACGGTCGCCGACGCCGACGCGACGCGCTCGCCCGGCGCCGCGGTGGCGTCGATCGCGATCGCCGCGGTCGTCGCCTCGGCGTCGGTCGGGACGGTCACGACGAGCTCGGCGGTCGCGGTGCCGTCGAGCGGCACGGTGATCGCCGCCGACGGCGAGAACGTCGCGGTCCAGCTCTCGGGGACGCCGGTCGCGGCCAGGTCGACCACGCCCGAGAAGTTCGACGACGACAGCACCACCGTGTAGCGCAGCTCGGTCCCGAGGTCGGTCGTCTGCGCCGGCGGTGTCACCGCGATCGCGTACGACGGCACCGGCGCGGCGTCGGGCGAGTCGCCCGGGTCGTCGTCCCCGATGTCGTCGTCGCCGCCCGTGTCATCCCCTCCCCCGCTGGTGATCTCACCGACGGTGCAGGCCGAGAGCGGCAGGGTCAGCAGGACGGCGAGCGACAGCGAGGGGATGCGCACGCCTGACCGTCATTACAACCTCCGTGCCGCACCCAACCCAGCGGAACCACGTGGGCGCCGGCCCACAGGGCCGGGGCCCGGGTCACCACGCGCGCGAGCCGCTGGTGCACGCAGTCCCCAGCGCGAGCCGACAGATCCCGGCTACTTGCGCGCCTTCCACAGCCACGATGCCCGCTGCTTCCACTTGTCCACCTCGCGCTCCCAGCCGGACTTCTCGGGCTGCTTGGGCTGGACCAGCGCCGCGAGCTTGCCCTTCACCAGCCACACGCCGAGGCACCACACGGACAGCAGGGCGTAGACGGTGATCGCGGCGCCAGGCACGACCATCGACACGGCGAGCGCGACCGCCGACACCGCCGCGGCGATCAGCCCGGCGCGGATCCCGAGGTAGTAGCCGGTCAGGCCGCCGACGACGAGCGCGAGCGCGATCATGCGCTGATGCTAGCGCGGCGCGAAGCCGACCGCCATCGCCCGGACGGAGACGGAGACGGAGACGGAGACGGAGACGGAGACGGAGACGGAGACGGAGACGGAGACGGAGACGGAGACGGAGACGGAGGCGGAGACGGAGGCGGAGGCGGAGAGGCTCAGGCCTCGAGGCGCTCGCGGCACGCCACGCCGCACGTCTTCTTGTGCGGGCAGTCGTAGGCGCAGCCGGCGGCGAGGGCGAACGCCGCGAGGATCTCGTCGGGCGGGTCGGCAGGCGCGGCCATCGTGCGCGCGGCGCCGTCGCCCTCGCCCTCCGCCTCGCCCGGCGGCGCGGGCGGCGGCGCGAC
>WYBA01000233.1 GCA_011526095.1 Myxococcales bacterium
GCCCTGCCGGCGCCGCGCGCTCACCTCGAGGATCGCGCGCAACCCGGCCCGCCGATACGCCGGGCGCTCGGCCAGCCCGGCGACGAGCAGCACGCGCAGCCACCCCGGCACGTCGCGGCCCGGCGCTGGCCCGCGCGGGCCGGCCGCGATCGCGCGCCGGCGCGCGCCGAGCGTCGCGCCGTCGAACGGCGGCGCGCCGTACGCCGCCTCCCACAGCGACACGCAGAACGCGAACACGTCGGCGCGCTCGTCGACCGTCGCGCCGTCGAGCTGCTCGGGCGCCATGTACGCCGGCGTCCCGACGAACGCGCCGGTGACGGTGAGCTCGACCCGCGCGGGCGCGGCGGCGCCAGGCCGCAGGGCGGAGGGCCGCGTGTCGCGCGCGCTGACCGTGTGCTCGACCCGCCCGGCGGCCGCGTCGGACACGTCCGCCGCGACGACGCCGTCGAGCGAGTCCGACCCGATCGGCGCGTCGAGCACGCGCGCCAGCCCGAAGTCCGCGACCCGGACCCGCCCGTCGCCGCCGACGAGCACGTTGGCCGGCTTGAAGTCGCGGTGGATCAGCCCCGCGGCGTGGGCGGCGGCGAGGCCCTCGCCGGCCTGGACGAACGCATCGAGGATCGCGTCGAGCGCGCGCGGCGCGGCCGCGAGCCACTCGCGCAGGTCGGCGCCGTCGACCAGCTCCATGACGACGTAGAGCTCGCCGTCGACCAGCCCGGCGTCGTGGACGGCCACGATGTTCGGATGGACGACGCGGGCGAGCGCCCTCGCCTCGCGCAGGCTGCGCTCGTTCGCGCGCGTCGACGCCGCGGCCGGGTGCGCGTCGCGGCGCAGCAGCTTGATCGCGACCTTGCGGTCGAGCTGCGGATCGTAGGCCGACAGCACGACGCCCAGGCCACCCTCGCCGATCTTGTCGAGGACGAGGTAGCGCCCGAGCTCGGCGCCGCGCGCCGGGGGTGGCCGCATCGCCGGCGCGCTGACGACGTCGGACAGCGAGTCGAGCGACGCCTCGCGGTCGAGCGAGTCGACCGGCGCCGGCGCCTCGGGCACCAGCGTCGGCGCGTTCGCGACGCGATCGCGGTCGTCGGGCTCGGCCACCGCCCCCTATCGTACGCCGGCCGGAGATCCAGCGGATCGCGTCACTCCGCCGCGACGGGCTGACAGCTCCACGAGATCGACGCGATCTCCCAGCCCTCGTTGCCGCAGCTCGCGGCGGACGCGGTCGTCTCGGCGGCGTCGGGGCCGGCCAGCTCGAACGCGTAGCCCTCCCACGTCGAGCGCCGCTTCTTCTTGCTCTCGGGCGAGCACGTCAGCTTCCACTTGATCGAGCACGCCAGCTTGACGTCGCACGTCGACGTCACCTTGAAGTCGACGCCGTCCTCGCTGTCGCGGTCGGTCTGGTCGAACGTCGTGCAGGCGGCGACCGAGCGCGACGGCTTCTTCGCGGGCTTGTCCGCCTGATCGGCGAACGCGGTGGGAGACAGGGTGCACACCGCGAGCAGGGCAAGGCCCTGCCACGGCGCGCGTCGAGACGACGGGCGCATGGGTCCTCCGGGACGGGAGCAGGCGGACGGGGACGACGCGCGGTCCGGCCGCGCCTCACCGCGGAGAGGCGACGAGGGGCGCGGCGACCGGGCTCGGGGTCATCGACACCGACCGCGACCGTCGGTTCCGGGTTTTCTTGGGTACAGTCGCGGCGTGAACCCCACCGACATCTTCCGCGGCGACGTCCTCGCCGGCCATGTGGCCGTGATCACGGGCGGCGCGACCGGCATCTGCAAGGGCATCGCGCGGGCCTACGCGCGCCTCGGCTGCGACGTCGTGATCACCAGCCGCAAGCAGGACGCGCTCGACGCGACCGCGGCCGAGCTGCGCGCCGAGTCCGGACGCGAGGTGCTCGGCGTCGCCGCCGACGTCCGCGACCCGGCCGCGCTCGCGCAGGTCGTCGCGCGCGCGGTCGAGCGGTTCGGCAAGATCGACACGCTGGTCAACGGCGCCGCCGGCAACTTCCTCGCGCCCGCCGCGGCGCTGTCGCCCAACGGCTTCCGCACGGTCGTCGAGATCGACCTGCTCGGCACGTTCCACGCGTGCAAGGCCGCGTTCGAGCCGCTGCGCACCGCCGGCGACGCGCTGATCCTCAACATCACCGCGACGCTCCACTATCACGGCACGCCGCTGCAGATCCACGCGTCGGCGGCGAAGGCCGGCGTCGACGCGGTGACGCGCAACCTCGCCGTCGAGTGGGGCCAGTTCGGGATCCGCGTCAACGCGATCGCGCCGGGCCCGATCGACGACACCGAGGGCATGCGCAAGCTCGCGCCGGGCGAGATGAAGCAGAAGGCGATCAAGGCGATCCCGCTGCGCCGGTTCGGCACCGTCGACGAGATCGCGGCGGCCGCGGTGTGGCTGCGCTCGCGCGGCGCGGCCTACGTCAACGGCGCGGTGATCGTCGTCGACGGCGGCGAGTCGGTGACCGCCGGCATGTTCGCGGCGATGTGAAGCGCGCGGCGCGCGGCATCCCGCCGCGCGACCCCGCGGCGCGACGCGAGGCGCGCGCGCCGCAGTGGCCACTGCAGTAGCCAGCGCGGGCGTCACGTCGGTGAGGTCGCCGACGTTTGATGGTGGCGACCTGATGCCTCGAGCTCGCAGCGATCGCGGCGCGCGCACACGCCGCGCCGAATCTTGCCGCAGGGTGCTTCTCGACGACGAGGACGCGCGGTATGTGCCGCGCGACCCGGGAGTCACCCATGCCCACCAACCGCTTCTCCACCCTGTCCCTCGCCGCCGCGCTCGCGCTGTTCGCGGCGTGCGGCACCGGTGATGGCGACGACGCCGACGCGCCCGCCACCACCACCACCCCGCCGATCGAGCTCGACGTGATCGGGCTGTCCGAGCGGCCCGCCTCGCTGCTCGTGCTCGACGCCAGCGCCGCGCCCGACGCGCGCGCGCGCCTCACCCGCGCGCTCGACCGAATCGGCGGCGCGGTGATCGCCGCGCTGCCGCCGCGCCTGCTCGTCGCGCAGGTGCCGGACGGCGCCGAGGCGATCCTCGCCGCCCACGGCGTCGTCGCGCGCCACGACCGCCCGCTCGCCGACGGCGAGCTGCCGGGCGCGTCGATCGAGGAGGCGCGGTTCGTCGCGGTCTACTCCAACCGCTGGCACACGCCGGCCGATCCGATCGTCGCGACCGCGCGCGTGCTCGCGCCGGACGAGCCGTTCGAGGCGACCGCCGAGCACCCGGCCGACGCGCAGGCGCGGTTCGCGCCGGGCGAGCCCGGCCCGCAGCCGGACCCCGAGGATCTCGTCGCGGTCCCGTACGCGTCCGGCACCGTCGTCGTCTCGGTCCTGCTGCCCGAGTCCAACGGCGCGGTCGACCCGTCGGAAGAGAACTGGACCGAGGAGATGATCCGCGCGACCTACCTGAAGATCCAGGCGGGCCTCGACGTGATCGCCGCGGCCGAGCCGAACGCTCGCCTGCGCTACGTGCTGCACTTCGAGTCGCGCCCGGGCGCCGGCGGGCTGCCGGGCACGATCGACTCCGACTACGAGTTCGGTCGGCGCTCGGTGTGGGGCGACTGGACCAACGAGAACCTGGCGACCGCGCACCTGCTGCAGCGGATCTACCCGGACGCCGACCCGGCCAACCCGTGGCCGGCGATGCAGCAGTACCAGCTCGACCTGCGCCGCCAGTACAACGCCGACGCCGCGTTCGCGGTGGTCGTCGCCCCCAACGCCAACTTCACCTCGGGCATCCGCCCGCACGCGTGGATCGGCGGGCCGTGGACGGTGCTCGACTCCCAGACCGGCTGGGAGGTGTTCGCGCACGAGTTCGGCCACATCTTCGGCGCGCTCGACGAGTACTGCCCCGACGCGTGCTCGTGGCCGACGTCGCTGCAGGGCTACCTCGGCATCTACAACGCCAACGCCGAGTACCGCGAGGGCGAGCCCGGCGTCGGCGGGATCAACGACGGCCGCGGCGAGGCCGCTCCGTCGCTGATGCAGTACAACCAGGTCGACCACATCAACGGCTACACGCGCACCGCGTGGGGCTGGCTCGACGTCGACGGCGACGGCGTCGTCGACGTCCGCGACACGTTCCCGCGCAGCGAGCTGCGCGCCGAGGTGACCGGCCAGGTCGTCCGGCTCACCGGACAGGTCGTCGACGTCCCGGCGGTCGCGCTGTGGCGCACCCGCTACTCGGCCAACCGCCTGACCCGGCTCGACGTCGAGATCGTCCGCGCCGGCGCGACGCTCGCGACGCTCGAGCTACCGCTCGCCGCCGACACCCGCGGCCGCCAGGCGGTCGACCTCGCGCTGCCCGCGCTGTCGGCCGGCAGCTACGAGCTACGCCTGCGCGCCCACAACGACGTCGGCAACGTCGAGCGCACGGTCAAGACGCTGCCGGTGACGATCACCGGCACGACCAACGTGGCGCCGATCGCCCAGGTCACGCTGCCGACGGCGCGCGCGCTGTCGAGCGGCGCGAGCTACACCGTCGCGGCGCGCGCGGTCGATCCCGAGGGCGGCACCGCCCGCGTCCGGATCGACCTCGGCGGCGACGGCTCGTTCGAGACGGCGTGGGCGACGACGCACACGCTGGCGTTCACGCCGTCCGCCGGCGTCCACGCGATCGTCGTCGAGGCCCGCGACACCGGCGGCCGCGTGTCGCGCCAGCGGTTCGAGCGCCTGGTGTTCGCCGGCAACGCGCCGCCCGAGGTCAGCCTCGCCGCGGTGCCCGGCGTCGTCCACGGCACGAACCTGGCGAGCGTCGCGCTCGCCGCGACCGCGACCGACGCCGACGGCACCACGCCGGAGCTGGCGTGGCGCGCCGACCTCGTCACCGCCGACGGCACGTTCCGCGAGGCGACCGGCTTCGGCGCGGCCTCGACGTGGACCGTCGGCCTACCGACGCCCGAGAAGATCAAGACGACCAAGCTCCACCTCGCCGCGGGCGACTGGAGCATGGCGCGCAGCAACTGGATCCGCGACGTGCTCGCGCTCGACGCGCACACGCTCGCCGTGGCCGCCGGCCACGACGGCATCTGGTTCCTCGACATCGCCAACCCGACCGCGCCGGTCGTGATCTCGCGGCTCCAGCTCGAGACGATGGCCCACTCGCTGCTGCGCAAGGGCAACCGGCTGTACGTGCTCGGCACGATGGTGACGGTCGTCGACATCGCCGACCTGACCGCGCCGCGCGAGCTCAAGCAGCTGTTCGCGACCTCGGGCACGCGCACGACGTCGATGACCGACGTCATGGCGATCAACGAGGGCGAGGACTGGGGCGGCGCGCACTGGCTCTACGTCCAGGACGGCGAGCGCATCACCGACACGCGGATCACGCTGACGGTCGACCACCCGCGCCACGCCGACCTGGTGTTCACGCTGACGCCGCCCAAGCAGCTCGGCCTCGACCCGATCGTCCTGCGCGAGCACCGGCCGGCGCCCGCCGGCGTCCGCGAGTACACGTTCACCTCGGCCAACACCCCGGCGCTGCGCGCGCTCGACGGCGCGTTCGCGACCGAGGGCTGGATGATCCAGGTCAAGGACGACGTGCTCAACGGCAACGGCGGCGCGCTGCTCGGCTCGACCCTGCGGTTCGCGACCCGCAGCCGCGCCGCGGCGGTGCTGCCGTCGGCGACGCACCTGATCGGCACGCTGTCGGGCGGCGAGCTCGTCGTCGGCGGCGCCGGCGTCCAGGTGCTCGACGTGTCGTGGCCGCAGTGGATCACGCAGCTGTCGCGCGTCCGCGGCACCGCGACCTCGGGCGCCGTGCTCGTCGGTGACACCGTCGTGTGGGGCGGCCCGCAGGTCGCCAAGTCCGAGGACCCGAACGCGCCGGCCCCGGTGCTGCGCGGCCTGGCCGCGATCGACCTCGACTTCCCGTGGTCGCCGTGGATCGTCCGCGTCGACGACGGCGAGGAGCTCGGTATGGTGCCCAACCAGATCGCCAAGATCGGCAACCGCCTCTACGTCGACATGACGCCGTGGTGCCCCGAGCCGCCCGAGGGCGAGGAGCCGGGCAAGGGCGAGGGCGGTGACGACTGCGGGCGCGAGGACGGCCGGACGTGGGTCGGCAACGCCAACGCGTTCGCCAGCGGCTACAACCACTGGGTGCTCGGCGAGAGCACGCTGCGCGTCGACCGCAACGCGTTCGGCAACGGCCAGCGCGTGTGGACGGTCGGCAACGGCTACGTCCAGCAGCTCGACGTGTCCGACCCGGCGAACCTGCGCGTCGCGCGCGAGTACCCGCAGAGCTGGGCGGCCGAGCTGGTCCGGCTGGGCACCGGCGGCGACGTGCTGCTGTTCCAGTTCGGGCTCGAGGCGTACCTGGGCAACCTCGACGTCATCACCAGCACGCTGTCGCGCACCTACCGGCTGACGGTCGAGGCGCGCGACGCCGCCGGCGCGATCACCCGCGCCAGCAAGACGGTGCACGTGATCCCGTACGACCACGCGCCGACCGCCGACAGCGTGGCGCAGACCGCGGGCGCGGTCGCCGGCGACAACTTCGGCTTCCAGGTGTTCGCGACCGATCCGGATCGCGCGTTCTGGGATCCGGCGCTGCTGGTCACCGCCGACTGGGACAACGACGGCGTGATGGACGCGGACCCGACGTACTTCTCGTCGGGCGCGCCGGGCGAGCTGTGGCACGTGTTCGACGCGCCCGGCACGTACCCGGTCACGTTCGAGGTGCGCGACGGCTTCTGGGCGCGCGCCACGATCACGACGACCGTCGTCGTGCAGTAGGCCTCGCCGCGGGCTCGCCGCCCCACCTCGCCACACGTCCTGGCGGGGTGGGTCCCGTCGGCCCGTGTGGCCGCCCGTTGGCGTTTCGGCGCGGGCCGGCGGTAGGATGCGCGCCATGCCTCGCCTCGCCTGCCTCGTGCTGACCGCGCCGCTGCTCGGCGGGTGCGGCGCGCTGCTCGGGATCGAAGATCCGGTCGCGGAGTTCCCGGTGTCGCCGGCGATCGGCGGCCACTACCTGCTGCAGCTCGTCGACCAGGACGGGTTCTTCATCGACTTCCACGTCGAGGTCGGCGTGACGCCGTCGGCGCGCGAGGTCTACACCCGGTGGCAGGCGCTCGACGGGACCGACGGCACGCCCGCCGACCCGCGCTCGCCCAACGGCGCGGCGTTCGACGCCGCCAACATCATCCTCACCAACACCGAGGAGTTCGAGTTCGAGCCGATCGAGTTCGACGTCGCGTACCTCGGCACCGGCGGCGAGGACGTGCAGCTCGACGCCGAGCTGTCCGGGCGCTTCCCGATCCTCGCCGCCGACGACGAGGCGACGACCGACGGGTTCTGCGGCGAGGTGGAGGGCGCCTACCTGTCGCCGGTCGAGGGTCGCGTCCTCCAGGGGACGTACGCGGCGTTCCGCATCGAGGACGTCGCGATCGACGCCGACGTCCCCGGGCAGCTCGTCGCGATCAACACGTGCGACATGCTGATCAATCGCTGACCGGTCGCCGCTGACAGGTCGCGAACCGGTCGGCGACCGGTCGCCGACCGGTCGCCGATCGACCTACACGGCGGCAGCTCCGGGGCGGTCGCCCCGGGACGGAACGCGGCACGATCGGTGACGGTTTGCGGCCGGCCGCCGGGCGCCGCTGGCCGGCCGTCCAGCGGCTCGGAGCGATCTCGTGGGCTTGGCCAGGCACGCGGCGCTGGTACGCCCCTTGAAACCTCGCGGCTCATGCGCGAAGAGCCTGCCGCGGTCCGGCGTCGAGTTCTGGTCGCGGAGGACAACGACTCCATCGGCCAGCTGATGTACGACCTGCTGCGCATGTGGGGCTACGACGTCGAGGTCGTGCCGAACGGCCTCGCGGCGGTCGAGCGCGCCCGCGTGGCGCCCTACGACCTGATCCTGATGGACTGCCACATGCCGGTGATGGACGGCTGGGAGGCGACGCGCGCGATCCGGGCGACCGAGCGCGGCGCGCGCGTGCCGATCGTCGCGGTCACCGGCGAGGGCGACCGGGATGCGTGCTTCGCCGCGGGCATGGACGAGTACATGGAGAAGCCGGTCCGCCCCACCGTCCTGCGCGCGACGATCGCGCGGTGGTGCGAGCGCGGTCGGCGCGCGTCGCCTCCGCCGGTGTCCGCGCTGACGACGCCCGCGGCGAGCTGAGCGCCTCACCCCGCGAGCAGGCGGCGCGAGCGCAGCGCGCCGAACCCGACGAACGCGAGGGCGAACCCGAGCAGCGCCACGACCGACGGCCAGACGTCGGCGAGGCCCGTGCCCGGGCGGACGAGGACGTCGAAGAACCCGTCGAGCGCCCAGCCGTGGGGGACGGCGAGGCCGACGAGCTGCATCGTCTCGGGCATCACGGCGCGCGGCACCATCGCGCCGCCGACCAGGCCCATCACCAGCAGGCAGATCGAGCCGATCCCGCCCAGCTGCTTCTCGCTGCCGCCGAGCGAGGCCATCGCCAGGCCGAGCGAGGTCGCGCACGTCACGGTCGCGACGACCAGCGCGACCAGCGCGAGCGGGCTGCCCGCGACCTGCAGGCCGAACGCCGCGATCCCGATGCCGAACAGCAGCGCGAACTGGACCAGCCCGACGATCAGGTACGGCACCAGCTTGGCGACGAGCAGCCGCCACCGCGCCACCGGCGCCGCGAGCAGCCGCCGCCACGTCCCGGACCGCCGCTCCTCGGTGAACGACAGCGCGCACGACAGCGCGATGAAGAACCCGAACAGCACGGCGTTGCCCGGCACCGCGACCTGGAAGCCGCTGACGTCGGGCAGCGGGTCACGCACGCCGGGCGGCGCGCGCGCCACGACCGCGGCGACGTCGCCACCCGGCGGCGGGCCGAGCGCGGCGCGCGCGACGATCGCCTGCGCCGCGCCCTCCACTGGCCCCTTGACCTGGGGCGACGCGGCCGGGTCGATCACGAGCTCGGCCGGTCGCCCCGCGCGGGGATCGAGATCGGCCGGGACGATCAGCGCGGCGACGACGGCGCCGGCCGCGACGTCGTCGCGCGCGCGGTCGGCGGTGGGCGCGCGCCGCACCGCGAACATCCCCGTGCCGTCGAGCGCGTCGGCGATCGCCGCGCCGCGCGCGTCGCCCGGCGCGCGCCACACCGCGAGCCGCAGCGGCTCGCGCTCGCCGTCGCCGCCGAAGATCGAGCCGAACACCGCGATGAACACGATCGGCAGCAGGAACAGCGACATGATCGCGCCGCGATCGCGCACCAGCAGCAGCAGGTCCTTCTTGATCGCCGCGCCGAGCATCAGCCATCCCGCAGCGAGTGCCCGGTGTGGGCGAGGAACACCGCCTCGAGGTCGGCGGCGTGGGTGCGCAGCGCGGCGATCGCGACGCCGGCGCCCTCGACCGCCGCGATCACCGCGCCGACCGAGGCGACCGGGGTGATCCGCAGCGTCCGCCCGTCGCGCGCCGCCTCGCCGTGGGCGGCGGCGGCCGCGAGCGCGGCGCCGATCGCGTCGTCGCCGACCACCCCCGCGAGCTCGATCTCGACGACGAGCGCGGCGGCGCCGGCGCGGCCGGCGAGCAGCTCGGGGATCGTGCCGTGCGCGACGATCCGGCCGCCGTCCATGATCGCGACGCGATCGCACAGCGCCTGGACCTCTTCCATGTAGTGGCTGGTGTAGAGCACGGTCATGCCGTCGGCGCGCAGCGCGCGGATCGTGTCGAAGATGTGCTTGCGGCTCTGCGGATCGACGCCGACCGTCGGCTCGTCGAGCACGAGCAGCCGCGGCCGGTGGAGCAGCCCCGCGGCGAGGTTGAGCCGCCGCTTCATCCCGCCCGAGAACGTCTTCGTCGGCTCGTCGGCGCGGTCGGCGAGCCCGGCGACGCCGAGCGCCCACGCCTGGCGCTCGCGCAGCGTCGCGCCCGACAGCCCGTAGAGCGCGCCGAAGAAGTCGAGGTTCTCGCGCGGCGTCAGCTCGTCGTAGATCGCCAGGTCCTGCGGCACGACGCCGGTCGCGGCGCGCGCGGCGAACGCGGCGGTGACGACGTCGTGGCCGGCGACCCGGGCGTGGCCGCGGCTCGGCGCGACGACGCCGGCGATCATCGAGATCGTCGTGGTCTTGCCGGCGCCGTTGGGCCCGAGCAGGCCGAAGATCTCGCCCTCGGCGACGTCGAGATCGAGCGCGGCGACCGCGGCGCGCGCGCCGTAGTCCTTGCCCAGCCCGCGCAGCTCGAGCAGCGCGGTCACGGCGGCGCGCCCGGCAGCAGGACGACCTTGCCGAACGCCTCGCGGCCCTCGAGGATCCGGTGTCCCTCGGCGGCGCGCGCCAGCGGCAGCGTGGCGTGGACGATCGGCCGCAGCCGGCCGGCCGCGACGTGGCCGAGCACCGCGAACAGATCGCCCTTGCTGCCCATGGTGGAGCCGAGGATCTCGACCTGGCGGAAGAACACGTGGCGCAGGTCGAGCTCCGGGGTGAACCCGGCGGTGGCGCCGCACGTCACGATCCGCCCGCCGTTGCGCACCGCGCGGACGCTGGCGGCGAACGTCTCGCCGCCGACGTGCTCGATCACGACGTCGACGCCGCGCCGCTCGGTCAGCTTCTTCGACTCGGCGACGAAGTCCGCGGTGCGGTAGTTGATGCCGTGCTCGGCGCCGAGCGCCTTCGCCCGCGCCAGCTTGTCGTCGTGGCCGGCGGTCGCGATCACGCGCGCGCCGTGGAGCCGCGCGATCTGGATCGCGGCGACGCCGACGCCCGAGCCGGCGCCGTGGACGAGCACGACGTCGCCCGGACGGACGCGCGCCTTGTGGACCAGCATCTGCCACGCGGTGAGGAACGTCAGCAGCGACGCCGCGGCCTCGGGGAAGGTCAGCGCGCCCGGGTACGGCGCGAGGTTGACCCGCGGCACGACCGCGTACTCGGCGTAGCCGCCCTGGGTGTTCTCGCCGAGGATCTTGTAGTGGCGGCACAGGTTGTCGGCGCCGCCGAGGCACTGCGCGCAGTGGCCGCACGACACGCCGGGGTTGACCACCGTCCTCGTCCCGACGAGCGCGGGGTCGACGCCGGGCCCGACCGCGTCGACCGTGCCGGCGAGGTCGCAGCCGAGCCGGTGCGGGTACTCGAGCTTGAACGCCGGCCCGCCGCGCCGCACCCACAGGTCCATGTGGTTCATCGCGACCGCGGCGACCTTGATCCGGACCTCGCCGGGGCCGGGCTCGGGGCGAGGGATCCGCTCGAGGCGCAGCACCTCGGGCCCGCCGTGCTCGCGCAGCACGACGGCCTCCATCGTCTCGGTCGGGGCGGTCATCGCGCGGACCATACAACGAGCCGCGTGGCGTAGGCTCGGGAGCCCATGCCCGCGCGCATCGTCCCCGTCCCGTGCCTGAAGGACAACTACGCGTACCTGGTGATCTGCGAGGCGTCGCGCCGGGCCGCGGTCGTCGACCCGGGCGAGCCCGGGCCGGTCGAGGCGGCGCTCGCGCGCGAGAGCGCGACGCTGGCCGCGGTGTGGGCGACGCACCACCACCCCGACCACGTCGGCGGCGTCGCCGCGCTGATCGACGCTCACCCGGAGGTGGAGGTCGTGGCGCACCGCTCGGACGAGGCGCGCGTGCCGCGGGCCGGGCGGCTCGTCGACGACGGCGACGAGGTCGCGGTCGGCGAGGTGCGCGCGCGCGTGATCCACAACCCGGGGCACACCCTCGGCGGGATCAGCTACTGGATCGAGGAGGCGGGCGACGGCGACGACGCGGGCGCCGTGTTCACGGGCGACACGCTGTTCGGCGCCGGGTGCGGCCGGCTGTTCGAGGGCACGCCGGCGATGATGCACGCGGCGCTGGCGCGGCTGACCGCGCTGCCCGCGACGACGCGGGTGTACTTCGGTCACGAGTACACCGCGGCCAACCTGCGGTTCGCCGCCGCCGTCGAGCCCGACAGCGCGGCGGTCGCGGCGCGCGCGGCGCGGGTCGCCGAGGCGCGCGCGCGCGGCGAGGCGACGACGCCGTCGACCGTGGCCGAGGAGCGCGCGTCCAACCCGTTCGTCCGCGCCGGCGAGCCCACGGTGATCGCCGCGGCGCGGGCGCGGGAGCCGGGCGTCGACGGCGCGGATCCTGCGGCGGTGCTCGGCGTGATCCGCGCGTGGAAGGATCGGTTCTGATGGCGCGCGGCGCGCTCGCGCCCGACGAGGCACGCGCGATCGCGCTGGCCGCGGCCGGGCTCGACCGCGCGCGCCCGCGCGGCGCGCCCGACGAGGCCGCCGTGCGCGGCGTGATCGACGCGCTCGGCCTGGTCCAGATCGACTACGTCAACGTCCTGGTCCCGGCGCAGTACCAGGTGCCGTTCGCGCGCCTGGGCCCGTACGACCGCGCGCACCTCGATCGCCTCGCGTGGGACCGGCGCGGCTTCGTCGAGTACTGGGCGCACGAGGCGTCGATCGTCCCGGTGCAGACGTGGCCGCACCTGCGCCACCGGTTCGGCGGCGAGGGCCGCGTCCACTGGGTCGAGAAGTTCCGCAAGGGACACCCCGCGCTGATGGACCGGGTCCTCGACGAGGTGCGCGCGCGGGGCGCGCTCGCGGCCGCCGAGCTGACCGACCCCGCGGCGACCAAGCGCACGGGCGGGTTCTGGGGCTGGTCGCCGGCGAAGTGCGCGTTCGAGAGCCACATCGCGCGCGGCGCGATGGCGGTGGCGCGGCGGGTGAACGGGATGGAGCGCGTCTACGACCTCGCCGAGCGGGTGCTGCCGGCCGACGTCCTCGCCCACCAGCCCGCGCGCGCCGAGTCGATGGTCGCGCTGGTGCGCACCGCGGCGCGCGCGCTCGGCGTCGCGACCGCGACGGACCTCGCCGACTACTTCCGGCTGGCGATGGGCGACGCGCGCGGCGCGATCGCCGCGCTCGAGGCCAGCGGCGAGCTGGTGGCGACACGCGTGGACGGCTGGAAGGAACCGGCGTGGCGGTGGCACGCGGCGCGCCCGGCGCGGCGCGCGACGGCGCGGACGCTCGTGTCGCCGTTCGACCCGCTGATCTGGTTCCGCCCGCGCGTGCAGCGGCTGTTCGGCGTCGACTACCGGCTGGAGATCTGGGTGCCGAAGGCGAAGCGGCGCCACGGCTACTACGTGCTGCCGCTGCTGCTGGGCGACGCGATCGCGGCGCGGGTGGATCTGGCGTGCGACCGCGCGGCGAAGCGGCTGAGCGTGCACGCCGCCCACGCCGAGCCCGGGGTCGACGCCGACGAGGTGAGCGCCGCGCTGGCGCCGGAGCTGGCGACCTGGGCGCGCTGGCTCGGCATGACCGAGGGCGTCGCCGTCGCGCGCAGGGGCAGCCTGGCCAAGGCGCTCGCGGCCGCGGTGCGTGCCGCGTAGCGATCGCGACGGCGATGCTGATTGTCCCGGCTGCGCCACCTCGCTGATGACGGTCACCGCCCTCGGGCTCCAACCCATCTCGGGCATCTCGTCGAGACCATCTCCGTCTCCATCTCCATCTCCATCTCCATCTCCGTCTCCGCCTCGCCTCGCGTCCTCGCGAACCACCGCTCGTCCTGAGCAGCGCCGAGCGCCAGCGAGGCGCGTGTCGAAGGACGGTGACAGTCATCGACGCCATCGCGCGAGTCAGGACTGTCAGCATCCAGCATCCTCAGGATCCAACACATCTCGGACTCCTCGTCGGGACCCCAGAGCCGTGCGTCCTGAGCGGCCCGAGCGA